>MFIX01000140.1:42919-50639 GCA_001780825.1 Candidatus Glassbacteria bacterium RIFCSPLOWO2_12_FULL_58_11
CAATTATAAAATCCGCGACTGGCTGATCAGCCGTCAGCGCTACTGGGGCGTACCCATTCCGATAGTTTACTGCGACAAGTGCGGCGAGGTTCCGGTGCCCGAGGAGAATCTGCCGGTCGAGCTCCCTTACGCGGTGGATTTTAAAAACGCCGCCCGGGGAGTCAGCCCGCTGGCGACAAATCCGGACTTTGTCAATACGCGCTGCCCGAAATGCGCGGGTCCAGCGCGAAGGGAGATCGACACCATGGATACCTTTGTCGATTCCTCATGGTATTTCCTACGCTACCTGTCGCCACACCTTGAAGAGCGTCCGTTCGACCGTGAGCTGGTTGACTCCTGGCTGCCGGTTCACCATTACGTGGGCGGCGTGGACCACGCTACCATGCACCTGATTTACGCCCGCTTCTTCAACATGATGCTCTTCGACATGGGGTATATCGGTTTCCAGGAGCCGTTCCAGCGGCTGAGCCACCAGGGCACGATCACCAACCAGGGCGCCAAGATGAGCAAAAGCCGCGGCAACGTGATCAATCCACAAAGCTACCTCGACCGTTACGGAGCGGATACGTTCCGCTGCTACCTGATGTTCATGGGTGATTACTCGCAGGGCGGAGACTGGGATGACTCCGGCATCCAGGGCATGTTCCGTTTCCTGATGCGGGTTTGGCGGCTCGTGCAGGCCAACGCTCCCAGGGTCGAGGGAGTAAGGCGGTCAAGGACCACACAGGCCGTTCTCGGCCGCCTTGGAGAAAGAGAAAAGCAGATCGCCCGGGTCATGCACAATTCGATCAAAGGAGCCAGCGAGGACCTCGAGCGGATGCATTTCAACACCGCCCTGAGCCGCTTGATGGAGCTGGTCAACGAGCTGGTGCCATACTCCGGCGAGGAGCGCGCCGACAATCCGGTCAATCTCGAATTCCTGGCCGAGGCCCTGGACAATTTAGTCCTGTTGCTGGCGCCATTTGCTCCGCACCTGGGAGAGGAGCTCTGGCTGGAGGCGCTGAAACACGAGAAGAGTGTCTTTTTGTCCAGTTGGCCGGAATACGATCCGCAAATCCTGACCGCGGAAGTCGTCACCGTGGTAATCCAGGTCAACGGCAAGCTGCGCTCGCAGATTCAAGTGCCCAGGGATCAGGATGCGGAGGCGGTCAAAGAAGCGGCACGCAAGGACAACCGGACGGCAAGTTATCTCGAGGGCCAGATGATCCGGAAGGTCATTTACGTGCAAAATAAGCTGGTGAATTTTGTAGTCGGGTAATAGCAATAATAATAAAGGCAATGCGTAATTCTCTTAAAGTAAGCTATGAAATGCCAGGCTGTTGATAAAATAATTTCCGTTTCCAACTTTCTGGAAAATTAATCCCGTTGAAACGGAACTTGGGGCAAAGTCGCGTCTTGTGATTCATGCAGCGAGGGAGATTTATTTGCATCAGGGGATATACAGGGAATTGCCTGAAAGGTCAGTAGTTGAGTTGTTGAGCCAGTTTATCAATGACGCATAAGATATATTATGTAAACTCATGCTTGGATTTTTTCTCTGCTCTTATCTTTCTGCGCTCCAGCTTTACTCCCTCTCTCCTTTTTGAAAAGCGTCTGAACTGCCACGCTATTTCAATATTGTTTTTATAAATATGAAAAAGCCCGGGCTTGAAAAATCAAACCCGGGCTTGAGAATTTTTTCAATTCAGCAAATCGAACTAATATTCTTTCGTATAGCGGCGCCGGATCACCAGCAGCAGGAATATCATTACACCGGCCAGGATAACATATATCCCTACCTGCATGTAGGATTCTGTTTTCAGATTGTTCGCCAGGAACATTATATACGCGGTGGTCAGGATCAGGATACCGCTGACCACTCCAAACGTAGCCAGGAGCTTACCGCGCTCCTGACGAAGATAGCTGTAGCAGTGGCTGCATTTTATTGCCCGCGCATCGATTATGCTCCCACAGAAGAAGCACCTTTTCCGGTCTTGGTCGATAGTTTCCTCATCTTTGAGCTTCGACAGTTGGAACCAGCTCCGGAACGTCCCGAAACCGTAAATCAGGAAGCCCAAATAAGCCAGAAAAATTCCGACATCCATGAACTGCAGCCTGATATTGTCGGCATCGGTCAGGAACCAGATATAGCTGAATATGCCGATCAGAATTCCGGCCACCATCAGGCAGGTGCCCCAGAATTGTCCTTCGTTTGTCCGCGGTTTTATGAAAGTCAGGCAATGCGGGCATTTAATGGCTTGCTCATAGACCTCGGAAAAACATACCGGGCAATTCTTCATGGTACCTCCCTAGACTTCGTTTATCCCGCTGCGGCCGAATCGCGCAGACGGATTGAGGAGAATGGATCAGCTGGTCAGCGGATCCGGTTCAATCTCATATTCGATAAAAATCTCCACTCGATTATTTTTTGCCCGGTTGGCTTCGGAATCGTTGGGGTAAGCCGGCCGGTACTCTCCGTAACCCACCGCGGAAAAAGTGCCCGGAGCCAAACCCGAATAATCAATTCCGAATTTTAACACATTCCGCGCCCGGGCATAGGAAAGCTCCCAGTTGGAGTTGAACATTCCATTGGAAATCGGCAAATCATCCGTGTAGCCGGCCACGCGGATCTTGTTGTCCCAGCCCTTGGCCATGTCGAAAACCTTCGCCAGATACGGCAGGCCGCGCGGTTTCAGCTCGGCCATGCCCCTGTCGAACAAAATCGGCGTGAGAATTCTGATCGCGATACCTTTTGAGGTAATTACCATTTGAACGCTTTCATTCTGCTTTTCCGTTTCGACAAAATCCTGGAGCTCGGAAATTGCCGTGGATATCTCACCCAGATCGACATCGCTGATTTTGGGCATGATAACCTGTACCAGCTGCATGGTCGAGGGGTCCTCACTCAAGATCCCCAATGACCCTTTAAGAGAGCCGGCCGCTTTGTCAAACAGCTCCGGGTCCATACTGGACATGGAGACCAGCAGTATAAAGAAAGTCAGCAGCAGGGACATCAGGTCGCTGAACGTTGTCAGCCAGGCCGGCGGGCCTTCCTCGCACACACATTTATTTTTTGCCATACTTGCTTACCTGCGCTATACTGAATTGCAGATTTCTCTTCACTCCGCTAGCGGCCAGGAAAATCAGTTGGCGGCCATGGTTTTCAGGAGATTGACCATTTTCTGAAACGTCGCCCGGCTCGACTGGCGCTCGAGCTCGCTCTCCAGCCTGGCCGGATCGATGCAAACTAATTGCCGGGTGTTAGTTTCCGGATCCATGGTAATTTTAAACCAGCCGTTCTTAAACAACGGCTGAAATAGTTTATCGGTCTCTTCCCTGGAAAGGTTAAGCAGATCGTTCACCGCGGTCAGGAATTTTTCATAGTACACCGATTTTTTCCCGGCTTTGGGCTGATAGTCCGCAACATTTTCCACCAGTACTTTTAACACGTCATAGGTTTTATCGCTTAAAGTCAGACTCTCCGCCGAAGCCTCATCGTTATCTTTGGAGGACTGGGTCGCGAGGAAATCTACAAACTCCTTGAACTGGCTTTGATTGGGAATTACAACGACCTTTCTCTCGACCGGGCCGCCGCGGTTTTTGTCCAGACGGACCAGCTTGGTAAAGACCATCCGGTTGACTACTTTCTCCGCCAGGCTCCTATCGACAGCAAGAATCGTGCAACACTCATTAAGCAGGAACTCGTTTTCCAGGCTCAGTTCGCCGTCCTTCTCGTTTCCTACGGCAAGCGCCAGATAATAGATCAGGCTGGTCAGGCTATAGTAGAAATTTGTCAGCCGAAGAGGATTGACCAGGACATCGGTCTGCCGCAGGCGCTCGGTTATCACCTGGAAAATTGACTGCGCGGCCGGATTCTGCATGAGGAATTGCTGGAAATTCGTCTTGCTCAAGATCGTTACGACTGTCTCCTCCAGCGTGGTCACCGTGGCCGAACGCGGAGAATTATCCACCAGGCACATTTCTCCGAATATCGAGCCTTTTTCAAGCGTGGTGAATACCACCCGTTGGTTGCCGATATTCTTCGACACTTCGACTTTCCCGGATTCGATTATATAAGCGCTGTTGCCGAGAGTATTCTCCCGGACTATTATGTCGCCGGGTTTAAATGTCTTTTTTATATTAAGCACTCTAAACGATCTTCCGATGTATTGATTGAATGTATATTGATTAAAAAGCCCGGCAGCCGGCGGAGACTGCCAATACTGAATTAACTTTACTTTAGTGTCTGGGTTTTGTCAATAAACCACGATCCGCCTGCGACTTGCCGAGTGGATTTCCTGAAGCTATATTTAATTTCATGGGTTTAACATATTAAGCGGGTGAAAATTGGTCAATCTCATCATCATAGCCGTAATTTTTATCATCATCTTCGCCATACTGGCCGGGTTTATAGCCCAGCAGTTTTACACCGTGCAGAAAATCAAAGCCACCCGGCCCAAAACCCTGCTGGAGAAGATGGGAGGCGGCGCCGGGGCTCTGGCTACAGACAAGTTCAAGGCAATTGTTATGTCCTCCGGGCCTCAGGCCAGTCAGGTCGAATCTCTGGTCGACGGGAGTTCAGGCGGCCGCGGAAGCCAGTTCTCGGGTGTCGCCGGGGAGCTGCCGGATGAAGAGATCCTGAAGGCCGAGTATATCGCCACCTCGATGCCGCTGAATATCGAGAATAAAAACCTGCAGACGATTTACGCCGAGTACCTCTCGGCCAAAAACCTCAATCCTTTCGATGTCGAGCCGGATTTCAAGCTCGGTGTGGCGTATTTGAAATTCGGCCAGTACGATAAAGCCCAGAATCAGTTCCAGAAAGTAGTTGATGCAAAACCTGAATTTCCGGGTATATATTATTACCTGGGCGAGGCTTTCCGCTGCAACGGCCAATTCTATGAGGCGATGAAATCCTATAAGAAGTCCTGGGAGATGGAGATGGCCGCCCTGCATGCTGAGGAGGATAAGGGTAAGGCCTTGAAATGACTTAAAATGCCCGGTTTCCTTCCCATTCATACCGGACTGTGTAAAGAAAACGCGCGAAGTTATGGCTTCCCAACTCGTTCGAATGAAAGGCAGATAATGGATATCTTCAAGGGTGTTGCCCTTTGCTGCGGGAAAGCCCTCGCCCTGACTCTTGCGCTGCTCTGCCCGGCCCTTATCTTCGGCGCCGGACCGCCGCTTATCCGGGTGGACCAGCCAGATTATGATTTCGGGACTATATATCAGGGCGACAAAGCGGAACACGTATTTACAATTAAAAATATCGGCCAGCAGAACCTGGAGATAAAAAATGTCAGGAGCAGTTGCGGCTGCACGGTTCCGACAATCGCCAAAATGAACCTGGGACCCGGGGAAACTACAGAGCTGAAGGCGGTGTTCGATTCAGGACGTTTCAACGGCAGCGTGACCAAGAATATTTTCGTGTACTCGAACGACCTTGAATCGCCGGTCACCCGGCTTTCGATCCATATGGATGTCCAGGTGGACCTGGAAGTATCGCCGCAGTCGATTTATTTTGCCGGCCTGAAGGAGGGCGATAAGGTCGAGCGGAGTATCACGATCCACAACGCCTCCAAGGAGCCGGTCACGATCAAGGAGATCGCCTCGACAGTCTCCAGCGTCAAGCTCGATCTGTCCAAAATGAAGCTCGAGCCGGGCGGCAGGGCCGATCTGAAGCTCATGATCGATAAAGTCAGCAAGGATATGAAACTCTCCGGCACCTTGACGATTATCAATTCGAGCCATCAGAACCAGGTGACGGTGCAGTTGTACGGCGGGACGATTAATTGAGAAAATAGCTTTACGAAGTGGTCTTATTCAATGCCTCAGGCCGTTAAAAGGCACTGAGTGAGAGCAGACTGAGCCGGCCAAATTATGCTGGGCCTCCCCTGCCCCGCTCCTGGCTGATTGTCTATAAGAAGGCTCTTTAGCGCTTTACTTCTCCAGGCTCTTCGACTGAAGCAGATCGAAATACTCGCGGACCAGCGCCTCAAAACTCTCCGGATAGGCTCCCTTCCAGCGTTCGAGGATCGCTTTGAGCCGGCTTTCCCGGTTATCGCTTTCGAGCAGCTCCTGGGAGATGGCCTCGGGAGGCTGAACCGTATATTCGCGGGCGGTTTCGCTTTTTCTCTCACGGCCGCTGTCTCTTTCCTGAATCGATTTTTGCGTATCCAGCAAACGGGTGATAATTCTGCGCTGGCGCTCGAAGGTTTCCGGGCTGACCCCTTTTTTCAGCATGTCTTCCACAACTTTATCCGCATCCTCGAGCACCCCTTCCAGGTTCGAACCGGGTATGTCTTTCCGGCCGGCCATCTGTTCGGCCAACTGAGCGGCTTGCTCCCGAATGGCCTGCTGTTCTGCCGCCATCTGTTGGAGCATCTGCATCAAATCGGCCTCGCCTGGACCGGCACCGCCGGTCGAGGGTCCCGGCATCGGTTGGCCCTGCATCTGTGAGTTGGCCGCGGAATCCCGGGTCTGCTCGTTGAGCTTGCGCTGCCTTTCGGCCAGGGCCTCGAGCTGCGCCATCATCTGGTCCAGGCCGACACCCGAGGAGGACTGCTGCAAGTTCTGGCTATCCTGCAACAGGACCAGCAGGCTGGCGTTGATTATCGCCAAGCTGCTCTGGACGGCCTGCAGAGCCTCCGGCTTGTTCCGGGTCTCGGCCTCGAGCTTTCCCACCGACTCTTCGCTGCGGCTGGTCGCGGCCAGCAGGTAAGCCAGCAGCTGGTTGCTGATGAAGAAATTGTCCCGGGCGGCTTTGAGCAATCCATCGCGCACCGAGGCCAGGCCCTGGGCTACATCCTGCTGGCCAGCCGCATAATTGAGCACGTCCGGATGGTTGATATCCGGCTCCAGGTTGACCGAGTCGAAAATATCCTCCTGGCGCTCGGAGAGATAACTTAAATCATCGAAGGCCTGTTCCATGGCCTTTGCCACTTTCTGCTGCCGCTTCTCGTTAAGCTCGTCCCGGTAAGACTGCATTTTATCGTGCAGCTGGCGCAAACTCCGGGAGACCTCGCTCTGGGGACCGGAAGAATCTTTCAAGCGGCCCTCCCGCAGCAAACGGCCGATCCGGGACAGATTATCCTCGTAAAACTTGAGCCTCTCTTCGCTCCCCTCCTCTTTCAGTTTTTCCGAAAGAGCCTCCTCGCCCGCTTTCTCCAAATTTTTGGAAGTCTCATCCAGGCGGCTGAAAAGCTCATTTGTCTGCTCGGCCAGCTCCCTGGCCTCCTCTTCGAGCTTTTCCAGGCTCTCATCCTCGGCCGGAGCGGACTGATCCATTTGACCGGCGGATTTTTCAGGCTGTGATTCTTCCCGGTTCCTAGAGTCCGCCTGCAGGGCCTGGTCCGGGTTATCGCACGGGCCGGCCAGACTGTCCGCCGCTGCTCCTTCCTGGCCCGGCTTCACACTGTCCTCGGGGGCCTCCCGGGTGGTATTGCCGTTTTCCAGCGAGTCGCGGGCGCTCTCCGGCTCGCCGCTCAAGGCCGCGGTAGTATCCCGTAGGGCTTTGGCCTGCCGAGCCAACTCTTCGGAGCTTTTGACCAGGTGATCCATCTGCTGCTCGAGCTTCAGGTTCTCCAGCAGCGCCAGGGTTTTGTCCAGTTTATCCAGCAACTGCTCCTGGGAAACCTGCATGTTTTTCATGGCCTCGGCCAGCGCCTTGCGGTCCAGCTTGTCGATCCCCTTCTGGAGCTCGGCCATGATCTCTTTCATGCGCTGACTGGCCACTTCCTCC
>MFIX01000140.1:50654-63763 GCA_001780825.1 Candidatus Glassbacteria bacterium RIFCSPLOWO2_12_FULL_58_11
TGGTCCAGCTTGTCCAGCATCTCGCGCGAAAGGACCTGGCTCTGGTCGAGCTGCTTGATACTCTCGTCCAGCTCCTTGGCAATCTGTTTTACCTGGTCCAGCATTTTGACCTGTTCCTGGACAGCCTGTTCCAGCTTGCGGCCCTCCTCCCACTCCATTTTCCGCCCATGTTCCAGCGCCTCGCTCATCTGTTTGACCTGATCGCGCAGTTTCTCCCCTTTTTCCTCGATCTGATGCAGGTCCGTGACAATTCCCTCCTGACGGTCCTGTTCCTGGGAGAAAATTTCTTTCAGCGAGGGGAAGCGGAGATGGAATTCTCCGCTGGTCACGGACTTGGGACCTGAAATACGGTCATTGTCGAACACAGTCAGACGATAGGCCACCTGGTCATCCGGCAGCAGGGAAAAGTCCTTCAGGTCCCAGAGGTATTGGCCGACCAAATGCGCGGGCGAATCGGGGTAGGAGCCGAGCGTCAGACTGCGTTGCGGGCCGGCCTGGCCTCCGGGGCGTTCCTTAGAGCCGGCAAGAGTGACCCGCGTCACCCCGAAATCATCGGCGATCTCGAAGATCAGCGGCTGCTGCATTTGTTCGTTGATCTGCGCATCCGGCGCGGGAAACCGCAGGGCGATGGCCGGAGGCTCGTCCGGAATGACAGAGATCGGGTAGGCCAAAGTATCATCATTCACCAGGCCCCAGCGGTCTTTGAGCCTGATCCGGTAGGCCCCATCCCGTACCAGCAGCAGGGTTGCGCTGAAATCTCTCTCTCCGGTCAAAGGAGCTTCTATCAGACTGTCCGGCCCGAGCTGCAGAACTGCGCTGACCAGGGGATTGCTCGCCTTGCCGCGCAATTCCACCCGGCTGCCCCGCAGTCCCTGGACTGCCTTGTCCCGCGAAGTTTCATAGGCGGGCAGCCCGGTATAAGCCGGGAAATCGTAATGCAGGGTCAGCTCGGTGACAAACGGGTTACTGGTTACCCGGACCTGGAACGTATCTGTGAGAGCCGCTCCCTGGGCAACATAATAACTGATGTCATTTTCGATATCCCTGAAAGCGGCCTCGTACTCGAACTGGTTCGGCGAGTAGCTCATTACTTCTTTCATTCCGGGTTTCCCGGCCTGCCAGTAATGGATAGTCATCGGTTCAGGGCGGTGAAGGGAGGCGGCGGCCCGGATAATGAGCGAGTCTCCGCGCAGGATGGTGATGTTGCCCGGCTTGACGAAGATCCGGAAAGCCCTTTCCCGGCGCAGCATCTCCAGGGGATGGCGGTAATGCTGGTAGATCTGGAAAACTCCCAGGGGATCCGCGATCGAGAAGAGCAGCGCGGCGCAGAGCAGCGCGGAAAAGAGGTACTCCTCGATCCGCGCGCGCTGCCTGGCGCCCCGCAGGATTTTCCCGGCCAGGGCCCGCGCGCCACCGCCGGCAGGCACCAACCCGGCGGCCTGGCTCACATGGGCTTCGACGAGCTCGGCCGAGAATGAGAGCCGCAATTCCGGACGCTCAATAAATTCGAGAGCAGCTTCCAGGCGGTTCTTGAAAGCGGCATTGGAGGAATCGAGCAGCCGGGCGATTTTCGCCAGACTGCCGTAGCGGGAACAAGCGCTCCAGATCCGGCGGCCGGCGATCAGCGCCAGGCAGACTCCCACCCCGGCCAGCAGAGCAATCCGCTGGAGGGCCGGCAGGTAATAGGCCTTTTCCAGGGCATTGAGCATCAGCCAGCCCGCGGTGAGCGGGATCAGGCACCACAGGGCGGTCCGCCAGAGGGCCAGCCGGAACATTATTTTCCTGGCCTCGGCCAGTGCGCCGACCAGAGCTTTTTCTGTATCCGTGTTATTCAGTGCGACACTCTCCTGCCGGCCTAGCGCCCGGTCAGGGCGTAGACGAAGATGTTGACTCCCATTTTCAGCGACTGCTGTCGGATCGGCTCTGGGTCATGGTGCACCTCGGGGTCCTCCCACCCGTCGCCCAAATCCGTATTGAAACTGTAAAAGACCACCAGCCTTCCGCCGGAAAATATCCCCAGTCCGTGAGGCGGGCCCCCGTAATGCTCGTGTACCTTGGGCAAGCCGTCGGAAAATTCGAAGAAAGAGTGGTAGAGCGGAAAATCAAAGGGGACCTCGACCAGCTCAGACTCCGGAAAAACCTTTTTCATTTCCCTGCGGAAACTCTCGTCCATGCCGAAATTATCATCCGCATGCAGGAATCCGCCTTCCTCCAGGTACTTTCGGAGCCGGCCCGCCTCTTCCTCATCGAACTTGATATTCCCGTGGCCGTTCATGTAGAGGTAGGGATAACTGAACAACTCGGCGCTCTTCAACCCCACCTGCACTTCCTGCTCCGCAACCGGCAGGCCGGTCGAGGCGCGGATCTTCTTCAGGAGGTTGGGCAGAGAAGAAGGATTCGAGTACCAGTCTCCCCCGCCCTCGTAAATGACCCGCGCAATCGTGAGCCTCTTACCGGGGTCCAGCTCTGCCGCGGAAAGTTCGCCTGCGCCGCATTGCAGGATTGGCACCAGGAAAACAATATTCATCAGCGTTTTAAACCGCATCAGCTCTCGCTTTTAAAGGATGTCTGGCTTTTTTCGCATCCCGGAAATATCTTGAAGCATGAACATTCCCGTAGGGCGCTGAATTATCAGGCGAAACCAATTGCCAGTTGATACCCGCTCATGTACCGCTATTTCAGAAAACTGATCCTGCTGGGTTTGCTGCTGCTGGTATATGTAGCCATCAGCTTCTGGGTCCCCTACAGTAAGCTCTGGCTGATGCAGGACCTCATGCAGACCCAGGCCCGGCTCTTTTTTGCCAGCCAATCCGGCAAAGACATCCAGGATTTCCTCATAAAGAAAGCCGAAGCCCTGGATGTGCCGCTTAAAAGAGAAGAGATCAAGGTCGAGACGATCAACGGTGAAATTATCTACTTCGAGCTCCAGCTTAACGTGCCCCTGGATATCTTATTTTACCATACGTCCCTGCATTTTGAGCCGAAAATATTCGGTCTGATCCGCGGCTTCGATCTCGACAAGAACGCCGCCTCCGGGAACCTGGAGGACTTGAGCTCCCTGGCCGAATTATCAGACAGCACGAAAAACTACTTGCGCAATAAAACCCTGAGAAATTATTTCGAGGAATTCTTCGCCCACTGACTCCGGCTTCCGGGGAAAGGCTAAAAATAGACCGGTTCCCCGGGATAATCAAGCGAACAAAACCCGCACCCGATCCTCGGGAAGTCTTCCCTCCCGGACCAGTTTGCTGTCCTGCTACTCTGCCTTCCAGTCATTCAGCAAATTTCAGGCGAAATCCCAGTCGGTGTGCGGCGCATTGTTCAGCACCAGGTAGCCGTATAACAGCTCCGGGTAAGAGTGCGGCGTCATGCCGTGACGGAGATACACCGGCTGGAGAATCCGCTGAAGGCGGGGCAGATTATAGAACGGGATTCCCGGGTAGTAGTGGTGTTCCAGGTGATAGTTAGAGTTGATGAACAGGAAATCCCAGAACCAGCTCCCTCTGATCCAGGTGGTCCAGCCTGCCGGATCATCCTCTTTGATATTATAGTGCTGCCCGATCCGGTTGATAGCGAAAGCGACCGGAAAAATAAAGAACACCGGAAGGCAATAAGCCCTGAACCAGATGGCCCCCGAGCCGAAAAACAGCAGCGCCGCCTGAGCCAGAAGATGGCCGCCGATAGTGGTTATCCTCTCGCGGGCGATCTTTCGCTTCAGTTCTGGAGGATAAGTGGCGTTCTCGCGGGCCGCGGCGCGGAAATAAATAAAGAACAGGGCCGGAGTGAAATAGGCGATTTTGATCAGGCGGCGGTTTATTTTGGGTGAGAGATGGTGGCGCTTGGGGTCCAGGTCCTCGGTGCCGAGCTGAGCGTGATGGTCCAGGTGCCAGCGGGTGAACTGGGAACAGGAAATCCCGCTCCAGGAAGCGTACAGCTGGCCGAGAAAGCCGTTCAGGAGCGGCCGGCGGCTGCGGAAAATAAGGCTGTGCAGCTGCTCGTGGAGCAGGACGGTGAAATTAAACACCGTGAAGCCGGACAGCAGGGCCGCCGGCAGCACGACCAGAGGCTGGCCGAACCGGATCAGAAGCCAGGTGGCGGCGGCCAGGAAGAAAAATTGCCGGAGAGCGACCAGCAGGTGAATCCAGGGCTTTTTCTCGTGCAGCCGCTTGATTTCAGCCTGGTCCAGGGTTTCTTTGAGCTCCTGCCTGAGGTCCGCTGAAACGCGCGCCCAGTTCGATTCCACGGTAGCCACTACCCCTCCGGGAGATTCTTTTTTATTGAATACAATTCTCAAATTAACGGCGCATAACTATCCTGCGCCGGAACAGGCTCCGAATTACGGTATAATTATAATACCGGCCGCGCCTCGAATCAACCGGCCCGCACCGGCACGCCGGAAGCTGTCCGGGAAGGGCTCGGAGCACAAAAACGCAATTATCCGAGCAGATTTAAGGAATTAATAACAGGCCGGGCGGGTTACGGGAACATTAAATCAGGTAGAGGCTGAAAAACAGCAGGACCCAGATTACATCGACAAAATGCCAGTACCAGGAGGCGGCGATCAGGCTGAAATGCCGCTCCTCGTTCATCTGGCCCAGCTCCAGACGGCCATAGGCCAGCAGCAGGAAGATCACCCCGATCGAGACGTGCAGGCCGTGGAAGCCGGTCATCATGTAGAACATCGTTCCGAAAATGTTCGTTTCCACGGTAAACCCGTACTGGGTTATCAGCAGGCCCCACTCCAGGCCCTGGTAGCTGAGGAAGATCAGACCGAGCAGCGCGGTGACCAGCAACAGCGTCTTGGCGTGGAATTTCTTCCCCTTCTCGAAAGCCTTGAGTCCCAGCTCGCAGGTGAAGCTGCTGAACATCAGGATCAGGGTGGCGATTGCCGGATCGTGGGTGTGAATGTGCGGAGTCCCGGCCGGCGGCCAGGCCTGGATATGGTAGCGCGTAGAATAGTAATGCACGAACAGACCGCCGAAAATAGCCGCCTCGGAAAGCAGGAAATACTTGAGGAACATTTTCAGGTCCTGCTGCTGCATCGACAGGTGGCCGGTCACCACATCCTCGGCCTTGTCCATTACCACGCTGTGCGCCCAGCCCATCAGGGAGACCAGACTTACCGCGCCTCCGGTGACCGCCAACAGCTCGGCGACAATGGCGTGACCTGTCCGGAAAGCCACCAGGGCGATCGGGAGCAATCCCACTCCCATAGCCAGCACTATCGGCCAGACCGACCTGGGCGGGAGGTGCACATGCGCTTCCTCGTGGTGTTTTACGGTTTCCATGGCGGATTCATTTCATCCCGGAGAGTATGGAGTTGGTCGACCCGGCATGCTCCGGGCTGACATTCAGCATGGTCAAATAGACTAACAAGGCAATAAAAACAGCCAAAGAAAGGAACAGAAAAAGATTCCGGCGCTTGAGGCGAGGCTCCAGCGGTTCGAGATGCATATTCACTTCCCCTCGGGCTTATCTATCCGGCCCCAATCCGCGGCGGTTGGATCTCTCTTAAACAGCGTGTAGTGCATGGTCACCCGCGAGACCGCCGGGTCGAGATCGCCATGAAAGGAATAGACCAGGACGTGATTCACTTCTTCCCTGGGCTGCAACACCATGTCCTGAAAGCAGAAGCACTTGATCATGTCGTATTTCTTGTTTGCCTCCGGCGGGAATATGCTGTGCACCGGCCTGAAATACAACGTATCATCGGAGAGATTGACGAAGCGGTAATGGACCTCGTCCAGTGCGCCGGGATGGACACTGCTGCGGCTCTTGTCGGATTCAAAGAGTATCGGCAGCTTGTCGTTGACCGCCGTAGTAAAAAGCACTTTGATCTCACGGCTCTTGTCGATCTGAGTCCCGGCGGCGCCCTGGGTCAGGTCTTTCGGAGAGGAAATCTGTATCCCCACCGCCGAGCAAAACATCTTGAACAGGGAGATATTGGCGAATCCGAAGCCGAACATCCCGATGACCGCGGCGACAAGAATCAGCAGCAATTTAGAATTCCGGCTCATTTCTGACTCCGCTTGTATGTTAAATATTTTCCGCTTTTCACGTCTCAGTGCTATGCCAACCGCCCCTACTCCAGCCTTTATATCCCGGTTTAGGCGTAAAATTCTTAGCCTTTAATTCTTGCTCTGCAAATCCCCCACATTCTCCCTTTTTCAAAGGGGGAGGCGGCTTCCCCCCCTTTACCAAAGGGGGGCCAGGGGGGATTTCAGCAATAACCTGGCGGCAGATTAAGCAAACCGTGCTGCGCAATTCTGAATTTTTCAGGTTGGAAACCGTTTTAACCGGTCTCTCAGACCAGGCCCTCGATTATCAAAGCGGTAAAAAGCGCGCACAGATAGATAATCGAATAACTGAAAAGTCCTTTTTCCAGTCCCGGCAGACCCGTTTTTCGCAGCACCCCGGCTTTCCAGATGAACAGTCCGCCCAGGCCAAGGCTGACCGCGGCATAGAGCAGGCCCGGCCTCACGGCGATCAGGCTCAGGCTGACCGCAAACAGGATCAGGGTATAATAAAAAATCTGGTCCCGGGTCGCCCCCTCCCCCTTGACCAGGGGCAGCATCGGCAGCCGCGCCTTGCGGTAATCCTCTTTCAGGTAAATGGCGAGGGCCCAGAAATGCGGAGGGCTCCAGAAAAAAATGATCAGGAACAGGATCAGCGGGACCAGGCTGAGCGTGCCTGAGGCTGCGGCCCAGGCGATCACCGGCGCCATGGCGCCGGCGGCTCCGCCGATCACGATATTCAGGTGCGTGCGCGGCTTAAGCCATACCGTATAGTAAATCCCGTAGAACAGCACGGCGAAAAGGGCGAGCGCCGCGCTCAGCAGGTTAAAGCGCAGCGCGAAAATTGCCACGCCAGCCACACCGATCACGAGCGCGAAAACCAGTGCCTGCCGCGGACTGAGCCGGCCTGTCGGCAGCGGCCTTTTTCGGCTCGTGCGGCTCATCAGGGCGTCGATATCCCGCTCGAAATACTGGTTGAGCGAATTGGCCGAACCGCTGACCAGGTAGAGCGCCAGCAGCACCAGGGCGCAGTAGCCCGGCCGGGCGAGCAGGCTGCCCTCCAGGGAAAGCCCGGCGGCGCCGGTCAGCAACACCAGGACCATGATCCGGGGCTTGGTCAGCAGGAAAAAATTATACAGGCTGGATTTCATGATACCTGAATTCATGGGTAACCAGGATTAAAAGCTCGAACAGCAACATCGCTGTCGCCAGATGCGTGACCGCCAGGATTGCCGGCACTTGGAGCAGCAGGGTCAATACGCCAAGAATCAGTTGCAGCACAATTAAGGCGGCCAGGCTTCTCAGACCCAGCCGCGCCCTTTCGCCCACCCGTATGCGCAGGGACAGAACCACCAGATAGATTACCAGGCCGGCCGCGGCAAAAGCCCACCAGCGGTGGATAAACTGGAGCAGCAACTTGTTGTAGAGCAGGTTGGCGAGACCCGGCTTATACGCCGCGGACCAAAGGAGATTAAGCGGCGGGATCAGGTAATCCCCGATCAGGGGCCAGGTGTTCAGATGAAAGCCGGCCTGGGTCCCGGCCACCATCCCGCCGGTAAGCACCTGCGTGAACACGACTACACCGGCGACCAAGCCGGTCCGGGTGAATGTCCTGTTTTTCGGATTACTTTGCAAACTGCCCGGGTATAGAATAGCCAGCCCGGTCCAGAAAAGAATGGCGAAGAAAATGAAAGCGACGCCGAGATGCACGGTAACCAGGGCCGCCGGGAGATCGTATTTAACCACCATGCCGCCCAGGATCGCCTGGGTCAGCAGAAGGCAGAGGGCAAAAACCATCAGCAGGCCGTATTTCTTTCGCGCCTCCGTGTCCCGCAGCACCTTGATAAACACCCAGAGGAACAGCAGGCCGAACAAGGCGGCCACGAAACGGTGGCAATATTCGGTCCAGAACATAACTTTGAACTGCCCGGCGGGGATCGCGCCGGTCTCGGGGTTCGCCTCCAGTCCCTGGACCTCCACGCCGATAATTTCCCGGTGATAGGTCTTGTAAACCGCCTCCCAGCTTTGCTCGCTGAGCGGCGGCAGCAAGCTGCCGTTGATCAGCGGCCACTCGGGGATGGAAAGCCCCGAGCCGCTCAGACGCACCGCGCCTCCGACAATCACCAGGAGAAAGACAAACTGGCTTAGAATAATGAACCAGCGTCCGAGTTTCCGGTCTATCGCTCCGCCATTGCCGGCGCTCCCGGCAACAGCAGGCTGATCGTTTCTGTTTTCAGCCATCATTTACTCCCACGCTACTCGATTGTTGGGATTTTGAGGAAATTATACTCCGGCGGCGGCGAGGATACCTTCCAGTCCAGAGTATTCTGAACGTGATTGATCTGCCAGGGATCCGCGGGCAGAGTGCCTTTTTTAAAGAAGGCGGTCTTCAGCACATCGAAAACGAAAATCAAGCCGGCGGCAAGCATTAACAGATAGCCGGCCGAGGAAAGCTCGTTAAGCGATTGAAATTCCGGCCGGTAAGTGAATACTCTCCGGGCCATGCCCTGGATGCCCATGATATGCATCGGGAAAAAGGTCACGTTCATGCCGACAAAAAATAACCAGAAGACCCAGGTGCCGAGTTTTTCGCTCAGGAAACGGCCCGACATCTTGGGGAACCAGTAGTACATCCCGGCAAACATCGACATGATCGAGCCGCCGACCAGCACGTAATGGAAATGGGCCACCACGAAATAGGTATCGGTGACCTGGTAATCTACCGGGACATTGGCCAGCAGGATGCCGCTCATCCCGCCGATCACGAAAAGGAAGATAAACCCCAGGCCGAATTTCATCGGGGTGGTGAAGCGGATACTGCCCCCCCAGATCGTGGCCAGCCAACTGAATATCTTTATCCCGGTGGGTACCGCGATCACCATTGACATGTAACTGAAAAATATCTGCAGCGAGGGCGGGATCCCGGCGACAAACATGTGATGCGCCCAGACCATGTAGCCGATAATGCCGATCAGCATGATGGCGAAAACCATCCCCTTGTAACCGAATATCTTCTTTTCAGCGAACGAGGCCAGCACGTGGGAGATCACGCCGAAACCCGGCAGAACCATAATATACACCGCCGGATGGGAGTAAAACCAGAACAGGTGTTGGTAGAGCAGCGGATCGCCGCCCTTGGCCACGGTCAGAAAACTGGTGCCGAATACCCGGTCGGCAAGCAGCATGGCCAGAGCTGAGCTCAGCACCGGCGTGGCGACCAGGATCAGGGTGGCGTTGATAAACCAGGCCCAGACAAAAAGGGGCATCTTGAACCAGCGGAGCCCCGGGGCGCGAAGGTTAGCGACCGTGACAATAAAATTAATCGCGCCGAGGATCGAGGACAGGCCGATGAAAATTATCCCCATCAGCCACATATCCACCCCCGGGCCGGCGGAAAAAGCGGCCAGCGAGAGCGGCGGATAAGCGGTCCAGCCGGTCTGGATCGCCCCGCCGACGACAAAGAAGCTGCCGAACATCAGCGCGGTGGCCGGTACGGCGAGCCAGAACGCGAACGCGTTTAATCGTGGGAATGCCATGTCGCGCGCGCCGATCAGCAAGGGCACGAAATAGTTGCCCAGGCCGGTCCAGGCAGGGATGATCACGAAAAAGATCATCAGGGTGGCGTGCATTGAAACCATCTGGTTGTAGAACTCCGGCGTGACCAGGCCGCTGTCCGGTTTCGTGAGCTGGGCCCGGATCACCCCGGCGAATCCGCCGCCGACAATGGCCATGACAATCGCGAACCAGAGATACATGATCCCGATTTTTTTGTGGTCGCCGGTGACAAACCAGTCCAGCTTGTTCAGCCATGAGGACTTATAAGCCGTTGCTGCCGCAGCCGCTTCACTCATTTGGTTTCAGCGCTCCCTGAAGTCTGCAAGTTGTTGGTGCTGTCCGCGGGGGCATTTTTCTCCGCGAGCTTTTGCTTGACCCACTGCTCGAACTCCTCCTGCGAAACCACACTGACATCGATCAACATCTCCGCATGCAGCGGACCGCAGAGCTCGGCGCACTGCCCCTTGTAATTCCCCTTTACCGCCTTGAACCAGGTTTCCACGATCCTTCCGGGCAACAGGTCCCTTTTGATTCCGAAAGCCGGCACCCACCAGGAATGGATGACATCCACGCTGGTTCCGAGAAGAGTGATCACCTTGTCCTCGGGCACCACCAGGGGCTGTTCGGAAATCGTGATCCCGTACTCCGGATAATGGTACTTCCAGAGGAAGCGCTGGGCGGTAACCTCGACCTGCATGTCGCTTTCAGGCGAATAGTTGATCCGCCCGATCAGGCCGTAAGTCGAGACTGCCACGAAAACCAGGGTTATCGCCGGGGCGATAGTCCAGGCGATCTCGAGCTTCGGATTGTCGTGGAACTTGGCCGGCTCGCGCCCGGGCTTCTTGCGGAAGCGCAGGATCACATAAATGAGCAAACCCTCGGCGATAAACAGGAAGGGCAGGATCAGGTACAGGGTGAAATAGAAACTGTGCCGGACCTCATGCGCCAGCGGGGTCGCCGGATTTTGCAGCCAATTGGTGATATCTCCCGGATGGCCTCCAGAACAGCCCGACAGAAAGAGCGCGGCCAACCCCAGGAAAAGGAAAATGCTTTTCGTTTTCATAAAATTTTCGATTCGCGGTGAAATTCCAATAGTACAATACTATCTTTTAGCTGGCGATTTCAAGGCCTGATACAACTCCGTTGTCTCAGCGGCGCTCAGATTGCCGAACCGGTGACCAGCCACGCCGCGGATCCCCTGCGCCAGGAACGCGCCGAACGAATCCAGGCTTTCCATAATCCGTGGATCGGCCTCATCAAGCGCAACCGTCGGGAAATACAGCGCGCCCGCGGGCAGGAGATCTGCGCTCCGCACCATCCCGGCCCCGGTCTCGCCGTGGCAGCCCGCGCAGTTCAAGGTGAACACCGGCGAATTCAGGCTCTCCGGCCGGGCCTCTTTCAGGCGTGCGGGGCCTTGCGCGAGCAGGCGGCTGACCGCGAAATCGAGCGGCAGGACCGGCCCGGTTTTAGCCGGCGCCGGAGTCGGAACAGCCGCTTTAGCTTCCGCGCTCGTGTCTTTGGGGGCTTCGGCTTTCGCCGCCGCGCCGGTATCAGGCTGTGTCGCGGCGGCTGCAGCGGGAGCCGCGGTTTGCCCGCCCTCGACCACTGGCAAGGCGTCCACAAGCTCCTGAGGGTCATCCGGAGGGTTCGGGACCAAGGTCCTGATAAAGTGTACCACGGCGAACCGCTGCTTCTCGGTGAGGAAGCTGAACGAGGCCATCGAGGTACCGGGGCTGCCATTGGAAACCGTCTGATAGATCTGCAGGGGCGAGGCGCCGAACTTGAGCTTCTCCTGTCTGAAATTACGCGGCGGAGGATTGAGGCCCACGCTCTTGGGACCATCCCCGGCCCCACTGGCACCGTGGCAGGAGGCACAGTTCAAGGTAAAAAGCTCCCTTCCCTCTTCGACCAGGGAGTCGGTCGGGATTCTGAGCAGGCGCAGGTCGGCCGGTTTGGCTTTCTCCACCGCGGCCCCGCTCTCGGGCAGCGGCTCGTATTTGCCTATATATCTCCCCTTTTCGAACCCCAGGCTGAATGCCCGGTACACCAGGTAGATCGCCAGGGCGAGGAAGAAGATATACAGTACGGGGAGTAATTTATCTTTAAGCTCAGACATGCAGGTACCTGCCCTTCAGGCATTCATCCAGCTTCGGATCATTCACCGCCACCAACGAGTGTTTCTTGTAGAAGCGGAGGACGCTCAATCCGAATAGACCGGCGAAACCCAGGAAAACGCCGATCTCCATCCAGCTCACCAGCACCAGGCGCTCGGAGAAAACCGGCGCTACGATCCAGTAGAGATCCAACCATTGTCCCAACAATACAGCCAACGAAACCAGGACGATAACTGTTTCACTCTTCCGGCAACGGTCCGGCATCAGCACGACAAAGGGGATGATCCATTTCAGCAGCGGGAGCAGGATGAAGATATAACCCCAGCCGCCGGCCGAGCGTTTCATCATGTATCCGATCTCGACCGGCAGGTTGGCGTACCAGATCAGCATGTACTGGGAAAACCCGATATAGATCATGAACACGCTGAAAGCCATCATCCAGGTGGCCATGTCCCGCAGGTGGTAATCCTTGACCGCCTCGCGCAGATAACCGGCCCGGCGCAGATAGACCACCAGGATACTGGTCGTGGCATAGCCGCTCAGGAACAGCCCGCTGAAAATATAGACCGGGAAGATGGTGGAGTACCAGGACTCCTCGAGGCTCATCAGCAGATCGAATGAGGTAAAAGTGATGGTCAGGGCGAAGAGCAGCAGAAAGACCGGACCCATTGTCCGGTTACGCCGGTAGAGGGCGACATCGCCGCTTATATCTTGTTTGACCGACCGGCGCACCAGCCCCATGCCGATCCAGATCCAGATGCCGTAGCAGAGAAGCTGGCGGCCGATTACAAAAGTCCGGTTGAGATAAATGTGCTTTTCATGCCAGAGGTGCACGTGGGTCGGCACGGCCCACTGATAGAGCACCGGTATGCAGATAATCAAGGCCAGCGAAAGGACCAGAGACACCGGCAGGTATGCCGATAGCCCCTCGGCCACCCGGCGCACTGTCACCGACCAGGTGGAATCGGTGGCGTAGTGGATCGCGGTCAAAACGATCCCGGCCACTCCGATAGCCAGGAAAAAGAAATAATCGATCAGGAAGTTATACCAGGCCCGGGTCGGATCGATAGCCAGTCCGGCCAGAAATACGATCAGGCCTAACGCGGCCAGCGCGGCCAGTACAATCTCCGGTTTCCTGCCGACTTTCAGCGGCCCCGGATCGCTCAGCCTGACTGTTTCCTGTTCGTGCATTTTCGGTTTCCGTACGCCTGGTTGGAGTTCTCTACGGCAGCCATCCGGCTGTCCATTAAGAGGTTTTTATTTTTTTGCACTGTCGCCGAGCAGTATCAAATCTTCGGGAGTCGGGTTTTCGGCCCGCTGGATAGCCCTCAGGTAGTGAATAATCGCCCAGCGGGTTGTCGGATCGATCGAGGTCTTATAAGAGGGCATGTTTCCCTGCCCGTTAGTAATCAGGTGATAAATCCGG
>MFIX01000141.1 GCA_001780825.1 Candidatus Glassbacteria bacterium RIFCSPLOWO2_12_FULL_58_11
CCTGCCCTATCGCAACGGATATCTCAGATTTATAAAAGTCAAATATCCGCTGATATTAAGCGGCTCAGCGATACAGTACTTTTGGCGTCCTCTCGATCTCTCGCCCTTCCCCACTCTTCCGGAGTGCCGCTATGCGACTTGCGCCCGCCAGTCCCCTCCTGGGGCTGCTTTTCGCCCTCTTTTTCCGCCTCGCGCTTTCCGCTCCCTGGGAGCCGCCCGGACCGGACTCGCTGGTGGTGTTCGAGGATGATTTTTCCGCATATCCGCCGGGCGCCCTCTCCGAAACCTACACCGCGGTCCAGGAGTATCACTGGACCCCCAAAAAGCCCGAGTGGGGCCCTTGGATCGAGGCCGTGTACTGGCCCCATTGGACTGTCGGGGATGGCCTGGCCTGGCATATCCGCGAATCCGGCGGGAAAAAGGTGCTGTTTCAGAAACAGGAAATACTGGCCGAGGACCGCAATGCCGTGGTGGTCACCGGCGACCGCTTCTGGAAAGACTACGTCTTCGAGGTCGAGCTGACACCCCTCTCCTTCGAAAACCCGGTTGGGATAATTTACCGGGTGGAAAACTCCCGCAATTATTACATGCTCTCCCTCGAGGAAAACCACAAATGGGTCTGGTCGCGAAGGATCCACGACCAGTGGGTCAAGCTGAAAATCCGCGATTTCCCCTACCGCACCGGCGAGCCGCACACGCTGCGGGTCGAGGTCAATGACCGCAACCACACCTTCTATGTCGACGGCCGCCGGATGGATATCACCCGCCGGGACTTCCACCACCCCGAGGGCCGGGTGGGCCTGATCGCCAACAGCCCCTGCGAGTACCGAAAGGTGCGCGTGGTGATGAGCAGCCAGGCTTACCGCGATTTCCAGCAGCGTAAAAAGGCCTGGGAACTGGAAGAACAGCAACTTTCGGAAAAATACCCGCGGCCCGTGCTCTGGAAAAAGGTGGACCTGCGGAAGCTGGCGGTCAATGGCCGCCAGATGCGCTGGGGGGACCTGGACGGCGATGGCAGGCTGGACCTGGTTATTGCCCAGAGGGAGAACGGCGCCACCGAGGAGCACAAAAGGTATATCTCCGGCTTGACCGCCATGAACCTGGACGGGAAAATCCTCTGGCAGTGGGGTACCGCCGACACGCTGCAGGAGCTGTTCGCCACCGACTTGCCCTATCAGGTCTGCGACCTGGACGGGGATGGCCGCTGCGAGGTGGTGTTCAGCCATGATTTCAAGATCGAAGTCCTGGACGGTCGCACCGGTGAGCTTCTCAAAAGCGTGCCCACCCCACTCCACGGCCCCAGGCACCCGGACAGTTTCTATGCCGAGGACAAGTACGAGCGGATTCCCGCCGGCGCGATCCATTTTGCCGACCTGGCCGGAGCGGGCCGGGTGGGCGATTTCCTTATCAAAGATGATTACAACAACATCTGGGCCTATTCCCGTTCTTTCGAGCCGCTCTGGACTGCCTGTCTCAATGCCGGACACTACCCTTATGTGGCGGATATCGACGGCGACGGCCGCGATGAGGTGCTCCAGGGCTATACGCTTTTCGATGATAACGGCTCCGTCATTTTCGACCTCGGCATGCAGGACCATGCCGATGCCGCCTTTATCGGCGCGCTGGGCGGAGATTGTTTTCCGGGGCTGCATGCCTATTTCTGCGCCGGCGAGGAGGGCGTGATTGTCACCGACATGCAGGGCAAGGTGCGCTACAAGGAAATCCTGGGCCACGCCCAGCGCATGGCGATCGGCGATTTCCGGCCCGAGCTGCCGGGCTGCGAGCTGGCCTCTGTAACCTACTGGGGCGAGCACAATATAATCACCCTGCACGCCTCGGATGGACGCGAGCTGGCCGAGTACCAGCCGCATTTTATCGGCTCGACCCTGGCCGCGGTGGACTGGGTGGGGGATGGCACGGCGCTGCTATTGCTCTCCGGCGATGAGAAACAGGGCGGGATGCTCGACGGCTATGGCCGCCGGGTGGCGCGCTTCACCGACCCCGGCCACTCCGTGCTCTGCTGCGATGCCATCGACCTGACCGGCGACAGCCGCGATGAGGTGCTGCTCTGGGACCGTGACAAGCTCTGGATCTACACCCAGGGCACGAATGTCGCTCCGCCTTCTACAATAGTAAAACTCCGGAAGATGCCGCTGCACAGCCGCAGCAACTACCAGATGTACGTGGCGGTTCCCGAGCGCTGAGTATTTTTAATCTTAATATCCTCACAGGAGCAATCAACCGATGCGCCCAGACCTGAAAAAAATCATGATAATTCCGGCACTGACCTTTATCGCCGGCCTAGTGCTGTTTTCACCCCGGCTCTCCACCGCCGAAAATTCAGCCTTGCCGGTCCTGACCGAGCAGCTCCGCCTCCAGGCCCTGGACTACACGGCTGCGAGCCTGCGCCGCACTGTCGCCGAGCTAGGCGACAGCTTTCCGGTGGCCACCGAGCAGGGGGTCTGGAAAAAAGACTCCGGAGGCTGGACCGGGGGTTATTTCGCGGGCATGCTCTGGCTTATGTATATTCGAACAGGCGACAGCTACTGGCTGGACCAGGCGCGGCGCTATACCGGGCTTCTCGAAGGCAATAAATCCGATGATAACAATATAGATATCGGCATCCTTTTCTGGCCCTCTTTCGCCCTGGGTTATTCCGCCTCGCCCCAGCAGTATTTCCGTGAGACTGCCCTTGAGGGAGCGCGCACCATGCTGAAGCGCTTTATCCCCGGCGGCGGCTACCTCCAGAACTGGGGCGCGCTCGGGAATAAGGAGCAAATGGGATACGTGATCATCGATTGCCTGATCAACCTGGACCTGCTGTACTGGGCCACTGATGAAACCGGCGATTCCGTTTTCGCCCGCGCGGCCACCAGCCATGCCGAGCGCACCCGGATCGCCCATGTCCGGCCGGATAATTCGAGCTACCAGGTGGTGGAGCTCGATCCGGCCACCGGCCGGAAGCTGCGCGGCTTCCATAAGCAGGGCTACGCCGATGAGAGCACCTGGTCGCGCGGCCAGGCCTGGGGAATTTACGGTTTCAGCCGGGTCTACTTTCGCACCGGGGATCCGGTGTTTATGGAGACGGCCATGAAAATGGCGGACTGGTTTATCGACCATCTGCCTGCTGACTATGTCCCCTACTGGGATTTCTCGGCCCCCGGTATCCCGGATGATGCCCGCGACAGCTCTGCCGGCTCGATGGCCGCCTCAGGGATGCTCGAGATCGCCGCACAGGTTAAGGACCCGGAAAAGTCGAGTAAGTACCGCGAGGCAGCCGGGAAAATCCTTTCCTCGCTCACTCGGAACTATCTGACCCGCGGCCTGCCCGGCAACCCGGATGGCGTGCTGACCGGCGGAACATATTTTTATCAAATAGGCAGCAGCGTAAACCAGGCCAATATCTGGGGGGATTTCTACTATCTGGAGGCCCTGCTGCGCTGGGCCGAAAAGCGCCGATAATAGGTTGGAGGACTGGCGATGGTTCGCGTACCGCCCCGGCATAAATTGACTATTCGCTC
This sequence comes from Candidatus Glassbacteria bacterium RIFCSPLOWO2_12_FULL_58_11, assembly GCA_001780825.1. GTDB lineage: Bacteria > Gemmatimonadota > Glassbacteria > GWA2-58-10 > GWA2-58-10 > GWA2-58-10. The sequence goes on from MFIX01000141.1 coordinate 3,522, forward strand.
AAACGGGACTGCAATTATTCATGTCCAAAATATCTCGCCATAGACATTCCCTGCGCCTTCCGGATTACAATTATGCCACTCCGGGAGCATATTTTGTCACCTTGTGCACCTGGAAAAAGTATTGTCTGTTTGGTGAAATTATTGAAGGGGAAATTAAGCTAAATATGATTGGTGAAGTGGCAGCCGAGGAGCGGGTAAAGAGCTCTCATGTCCGAAAAGAATTCTCTAGGGATATATTTATAGTAATGCCCAATCATTTACACGGTATTGTTATTATAAATAATTCCGGGGATATTTCTAACTCCGGGGCGACCGGCCGGTCGCCCCTACAGGCCACCCATTCCCAAATTGCAAACAGGCTTGCCCCAAAATCGCTGGAAGCATTTGTCGCCGGCTATAAATCCAGCGTCACAAAGAGAATCAACAAAGTACGCAGTTCACCAAAACAGCCTTTCTGGCAGCGAAATTACTACGAACACGTGATTCGCAATGACCATGAATTACAGCGTGTCCGGGATTACATAGTAACCAACCCCCTGCGCTGGGAAATTGACAGCGAAAACCCTGCCTCATGTGGAAATCAAGAGGCTGTAGGGGCGACCGGCCGGTCGCCCATTACCGCCGATTATTCTGGCTACACTGAAAATTGATTATCTCACTTTTGGGAGGGAAAATGCCAAGACGCCTGCTGACCCTTTTGGCCGCTATTCTTTTCTTTCTTGCACCCGGCATGCCCTGTGCCTTCGGACAGGACAATCCCCCGGCGCAATACAAGGTCCTCGAAGAATTGAATGTCAGTGTCGCCATGCGGGATGGCATCCGGCTTTCCACCAATATCTACCGGCCGGATACATCCGGCCAATTCCCCGCCCTGCTGATCCGCTCGCCTTACGGCAACGGCGGCAGCGGCAACCGTGAGGGACATTTTTTCGCCGGGCGGGGCTACGCTGTGGTGATCCAGGATACCCGCGGCAGAGCTGAATCCGAGGGTGTGTTCGATGCCTTCCAGCCCGAGGCCCTGGATGGCCTGGACACCCAGGAATGGGTAGCATCTCAGCCTTGGTGCACTGGCAAGATAGGTACTTTAGGCGGCTCCTATGTGGGCTTTACTCAGTGGCTGCCCGCCGCTCTCGGCAGCCCGCACCTGGTGACCATGTTCCCGGTGGTCACTTTCGCCGACCAGCACGACATGGCCTATTATGGCGGAGCGGCCCGCCTGCGGCTTTTCACCGCCTGGAGCCTGGAAATGACCCATCCCTATTCCGTGACCCGCGAGGAGCTCGAAGCCAGGATGGACAGCGTGTTCCGCCATCTGCCCCTGATCGAGCAGGACCGCGCCGCCGGCTGGCGGGTCTCTTTCCTGCGCGACTGGCTCTCGCACCCGGAACACGATTCCTACTGGGACCGGAGCAGTATCGGGGAGGGTTACGAGAAGATCAAGGCTTCCACCTATAATGTGGGTGGCTGGTTCGATATCTGCCTGTCCGGCACCCTGATAAATTTCATGAGCATGACTTCCTCCGCTGTCGATCCCGAGGTGCGCGCGAAACAGAAACTGCTGATCGGCCCCTGGGTCCACAGCCTGAGCCGGGATGGCAAGGTCGGCGAGCTGGATTTCGGTCCGGAATCCGTCCCGAGCTTGCAGCAGACCGAGCTGCGCTGGTTCGACAACCAGCTTAAGG
>MFIX01000142.1:0-3355 GCA_001780825.1 Candidatus Glassbacteria bacterium RIFCSPLOWO2_12_FULL_58_11
GGAGGGGCAGCGCTATATCACCTCCGGCGGCCAGGCTGAGATGGGCTACACGATGCCGGCCACGATCGGGGTCAGTTTCGCGCTGAATAAAGGCGAGGTGATGGGGATTACCGGGGATGGCTCGTTCCAGACCAATATCCAGGAAATGCAAACCATCGTCCACCACAACCTGCCGATAAAGACCTTTGTCTGGAACAATGACGGCTACCTGTCGATCCGCGCCACGCAGCGCAAATTTTTCCAGGGAAGGTTTATCGGCACGGACAGCCAGTCGGGAGTCAGTTTTCCCAGCCTGGAGAAAATCGCCGGAGCCTACGGCATGAAATTTTTCAGGCTGGAAAGCAGCCGGACTTTGCTGGAAGACCTGAAACCGGTGTTGGATTTCCCCGGGCCGGTGCTCTGCGAGGTCATGTGCATCCGGGACCAGGAGATCGTCCCCGCGGTCTCGGCCCTTCAGCGGCCGGATGGCACCCTGGTGTCCAGGCCCCTGGAGGACATGTATCCTTTCCTCGACCGCGAGGAGTTTCGCAGCGAGATGGTGATCGAGCCTCTGGAGGAGTGAGCGGGAGTTTTACTGCACCTTCAGGCGGCGGAAGTCGGCCCCGGAATTAGAGCAGGGAGAAGAAGATGCCGATCCTGGTGACCGGAGCGACCGGCTATATCGGCAGCGCAATCGCCGAGTATTTCGCGGACCTAGGGCGGGCGGTGCTGATTGTCACCCGCGACCGCACACGCCGCGCTTTGCTGGAGGGGCCGGAGCGCTTTACCGTGGCCGAGGGCGACCTGCAAAATGCCGGTTTCGTGGAGCGCATATTCGAGCAGTTCCATCCCGAGTGCGTAATCCACGCGGCCTGGGAGGGCCTGTCCCATGAGGACCGGGATTCCGCCCAGCAGGTGACCAACCTGGCAATCCTCGAAAACCTGCTCAAAGCGGCTGTCTCGACCGGTACGGAGACTTTTGTCGGGCTCGGCTCGCAGGCTGAATACGGGGTTTACAATACGCGGATCGAGGAAAGCTTCTGGCCCAGGCCCGAGGAAAGGTACGGGGTTTACAAGCTGGCCGCGGGCCTGCTGGGAGAGAGGTTCGCCAGCCGGACGGAATTGCGCTTTGCCTGGCTCAGGCTGTTTTCCTCTTTCGGGCCGCGGGACCACGACTATTTTCTGCTGCCCCTGGTGATCCGCTCCCTGCTCGCGGGCAAATCCCCGGAGCTCTCGAGCTGCGAGCAGGTCTGGGATTATCTTTATGTCAAAGATATCCCCCGCCTGATCGAGCTGGTATTGAACGCCGACAGCCGGTTCTGCGGCAGTTTTAACCTTTGCTCCGGAGTTCCGGTAAAGCTGAAAGAAGTGGTAAACGCGCTATCGTCAATTATCGGCGAGCCGGCGGAGCCGCTTTTCGGAGTTCTCCCGCAGCGAAAAAACAGGCTTAGCCGTCTCGAGGGAGATAACCGGAAATTTCAGGATACTTTCGGCTGGTGCGAGCTTACCCCGCTATCCCTTGCGCTCGTGGAAACAGTCACCTGGTACCGCGGGCGCTAAGCATTCTCACTATATAAGCGAGATGTTGCAATTTACTTCGATCCAACTGCCAATTGCCAAAATCAAACCATCCCCAACTCAATTTTAAGGCCGTAAAACAAGAGTCGCCCCAAAATGCAGAATCTTCTGTAGGGGCAGGCCCCCGTGCCTGCCCAATCCTAACCGGCGGGCGGACACAGGGGTCCGCCCCTACAATGAGAACCATCCCTTGAAAATAAATTTTGGCCTAATCGCAAGGAAAACCACTACAGCACCACCGAGGCAAATTAGTGGCAACTTGAACCATGGCCTTTAGGCTAACTATCTTGTTCGTTTATTCCACTGTCTCCATAAACATCTAATCATAAAAGAAACTGGAGGCCGCTTTTGGCCCGTCATGCCGGAAATCAGAAAGGAAAAATACAGTCCTCCGCCAGGCAGAATGCCGGCCGGCCCGCGCTCTGGCCGGAAATGGAGGAATGGCTCGGCCGCTGGTGGAACGTGGCGCTTGTCTTTCTGATAGTCACGCTTCTTTTTACCCTGCCGCTGATATTCCATCTCGGCAGCCTGATCCCGGGAACATTCAGTAACCATTACGGGGACATTTTCATCGAGATCTGGCAGTTTTGGAGCGCCAAGTTCCAGCTCCTCGACCTGCATGCCAACCCTTTCCGCTTTGACATGATCAGCGCTCCGTTCAGCCAGTACTCGCTGTTCGCCCTGCATAAGTATCCCGAAATCATGATCCCTTTTACCGCCCTGTTCGGGCCGGTGGTCTCGCTAAACCTGTTCACACTTGGCAATTTTCTGCTGGGCGGACTGTTAACCTGGCTCCTGGTGCGCGAGCTGACCGGTAGAAATATACCTGGCCTGTTCGCCGGTTTCTTCCTCGCTTTCAGCCCCTATGCCTGGGCTCGGGCCTTGGTGCATCTCTCGCTGGCCCCGCTCTGGAGCTTTCCGCTCCTGTTTTATGCCCTCCTGCGCTGGCACCGGGAAAAGACTTTGCGCCATGCTCTGCTGATCTTTCTCGGTATCATCCTGCTCCTGGCTTACAGCCACCCTTACTACTACCTGTTCTTTCCCCTGGCCGCGGGCGCTTACCTGCTGGTGCTTTTTATCAACTCTTTCTTCTATGATTTCAACGCCGGACGCAGGATTCAGGGCGCATTCAGCCGGATCAGCCCGAGGCGCAAGATACTGGCCGCCGGAGCCGCGCTGGCAGTAGTAATTGCGGGGATAGTGATCTACAAGCTGTACCTGGAAAAAACCGCCGAGATGGTGGTGCGGCCGGTGCACTGGCAGGAGCGGTTCAAGCTGAGCTGGGCCAATTACCTTCTGCCCGGGGTTGACCATCCCTGGTTCGGGAGATTCACCGGCGCGCTGGTGCCGATCCGCCGGAATGTCACCGAGTCCACGGCCTATACCGGCTGGGTGCCGCTACTGCTGGCGCTCTGGGGAGCGCGCAGCGCCCGCCGCGACTGGCGAGCCTGGCTTTTCATAGTCTTCGGGCTGGCCGGGCTGCTGATTACTCTCGGCCCTTATCTCACGGTCGGAGCGCTGCATATCCCCCTGCCCTCGCTCTGGCTGCACAAGGTCGCGCCTTTTATCCGGGCGGTGGGACGTTATGCGGTTTTCGTGCAGCTTGCAATTGCAGTCCTGGCCGGCTATGGGCTGGCCGACCTGCTGCGCCGTCAGCCGAAAAAAGCCGCTTTCGACCTGTTCCTGGCCGGACTGGCCCTGCTGGTGACCGTGGAGTTTCTTCACCCGGTGCAGACCACCTCCGTGGCCGATCGAACAGACCAGGCTCCGGCATTGTACAAGAAGCTATCTGAAACAG
>MFIX01000142.1:3419-6455 GCA_001780825.1 Candidatus Glassbacteria bacterium RIFCSPLOWO2_12_FULL_58_11
CTTCTATTTCCAAACCCTGCACAAGCACCGGCTGTTTAACCGCTGGTACGATGTCACCAATATCCCCCCGGAATACTTCCCCTTCTGGCAGGACCTGGACTATCCGGGAGCGCTTACCGACCCGCTAAATGTCAAGCTGCTTAAATATTTCGGGGTGGAGTATGTCGCTTTTCACGACCGGAAGGGGACCGAGACACAGTCTTTAGCCACGCCGGAGATATCAAAAGTCGAAGGGCTGGAGCTGGTGGAAAATTATGGGACAGAGGCGCTCTACCGGGTGACCGCTGATTCGGCCTCCGTGCTGCCGGTGTTCGACACGCGGCCACTGTACAACTACTCTGAGGTGCCGCAGGAGCTTCCGCCGGACAAGGGCTTCGAGGCAGTCCAGGTGGCCGGAGCGGGCGAAAGCCGTCTGGGCTGGCGGGTGATGCTCGAACAGGGCAGGATCAGCCTGCGCAACCTGCTCGGCACTCCCCAGCGGGTGGAGCTGACCGCCATGGCGGTCTCCCTGGGGATGACTCGTACGCTGAGAGTGAGCACCGAGGGACAAACCCTGGCGGATCAGAAAATCGAAACCAGCCCGGGTAAAATAATCATCGGCCCGCTGGAGCTGCCGGCTTCCGGCGTGCTGGAGCTGGGCTTAAGCTGCCTCGAGGGCGGCAGTCCGCTCAATTCGGCCACCGGCAATGTCAAGGCTACAATTGCCCTCTCCCGCATCGATGTGGTTCCCGCAGGAGAATAATTCTTGGTTTAATCCTCCAAGTCAGGCAAGCCGTGTCTTTCGTAGGGGAGGGTTTGAAACCCTCCCCTACAATGCTATTTGAATTTACAATCATCCCGTGGGCGTGGTTACGCATGCGTCGCCCCACAATAGCTCTGATAGACTGCCGGTGCGTTCTGCGGCGCCAAGTCCGCGCGCTTGCCTGAGACTTCATGAATTATCCAGATTAGATTTCCTTCGAATTCCTTTCCCTGCTTTACCAGCCGGCCTCCGGCGGGCAGAAAGCACTCAAGACCACCTCCGGGTCAAGCTTCAGGGCCGCTTCCCTTTCCTCATCTGCCTCCCCGTTCCTCCCCAGGCCCTCCAGGGCCAATGAGCGCTTGAAATGGCTCAGCGCCTTTCTCTTATCTGTAAGCTCAGCCTCGCTCTCGGTCTGACCCGGCCCGTGAGTCTCCTCCGCCGCTCCCCCCCGGTCGAGATAAGCCAGCATCCCTTTGAAAACCTCCTGAGCCTCCGTATTCCGGCCCAGCTTTTCAAGCGCCTTCCCCCGGAAATATTGGAATGGATCGCCGGGAGCCGGGCTTTCCCCGGCTACTTTCTCGAAAACCGCTTTCGCGTCTTTCCGTTTTTTCAGGGCCTCCTGGGCCAGGCCGATCTTGTACAGCTTCCGGGCATGGATGGTGTGCGGCTGCTCCTTGACCTCGAGGTTGTCCGGATAGGTAAGGGCCAGACGGTAGCGCTCGAGGGCCTTGGCGTAATCTCCGGCCTCAAAATAACTGTCGCCTTTCCTGATCTGGCTTTCCACCCAGTAGAGATGCACCCCGTAGCCGCCCTCCCATGAGTGGAAGCGGTGGCTCGAGAGCATCTCCAGGGCCTGGTCATAGCGGCCGAGCTGGACATAGAGCGAGATCAGGCGCTTGATCAGCGGGTCACTGCGCAAGGCCTGGCCGCGGTGGCGTTCCAGGAACGCCAGGCGCTCGGTTTCGGAGCGGCTCAGGTCGAAATACACCCGGTCGAGCTCGAGAATTGCCAGAGGCAGGGTGGAGTCCGCGGCATGCGCCGCCTCATAGGCGGCGCATGCTCCGCCGAGCTCTTTCCTCTGCGCCAGGGCATAGCCCAAGTTCCGCCAGGCTATGGCATTGCTCTTATCCAGAGCGGTCGATTTCTGTAGGGCGGCGATCGACTCCTGCACCCGGTTCAGGCTGAAATACAGCGTTCCCAGCAGGTACAGCGCCCGGGCATCCCGGGAGTTGCGGCCGATCCCCCATTCCAGCACCGGGATAGTTTCCAGGCGGCTCGGGAAACAGTAATCCAGTGGAGCCTGCGCGGCCAGAGCCAGATATTCCTCCGCGGCCTGTACCTTGCCCTCTAGCTGCTTGTATCGCGCGAGATAGTAATATACGAGAGGCGATACAGTGACCGAGTCGACCGCCTTCGCAAGGACCTCGAGCGCTCCGGCCGCATCCGCGAAAGAGCCGCAGCGCGCATAACGGAGGGCCAGCTCGAGGTGGTTGTCGCTGTCCAGCCGGGTCAGGGCAAGCAGGCTGTCCGTTGCGGCCTCGGCTTCAGAGCGGCGGCCCAGGCCGGCCAGGACCTTGCCCCGCTCGGCCAGGGAGAGCAAATCCAGCCGGTCGGCCATCTGGATACTGTCCGCGGCAGCCAGCGCTTCAGCATGACACCCCATGCGGTTCAAAATCAGGGCTTTTACCGCCCAGGCCTGGGCATTGTCGCCATTTCCCTGAATCGAGCGCTGGATATGCTCAAGAGCCTCGGCCAGTTTTCCATTGGAGCAGCTTAATTGTGCCAGCTCGAACTGGGCTGCGGCGTACCAGGCCTGGTCGTAGGCTGAGCGGTTCAGGTATTTTTCGGCTCCCGCCGAATCACCCAAACGCAGACAGGCCAGACCCCGGTAATAGTTCGCCGCCCCGCTCCAGGGTTCGCGCCTCAGGGCCGTCTCGAAATGCTTCTGCGCCTCCGGGTAAAGGCCTTGCTTTAACAGCATCAGGCCGAGCGCGATATTCGTGCGCAGGTCTCCGGCGTCCCGCTTCAGGGCCTCCCGGTAATATTCGAGAGCGCGCTCATGGTCCCGGAAACGCTCCAGGTGGTCGCCCATCAGGTAGAGCTTCTCCGGCGATTCCACTATCTCTGGCGCGGGGAAAGGCGGCTCCGGCTCGGGCAGGGGCGGGTTAAGCGGCCGGGGGTGGCTGAATGCAAGCAGCGTATCGCCGCGGCTCGAGAGTACGGCCAGGCGGTATGAGTAAAGGTCAGCCTCTCGCGGGGTATTCACTCTTTCCAGGAAAGGTGCGGCCGGGGAG
>MFIX01000142.1:6504-11826 GCA_001780825.1 Candidatus Glassbacteria bacterium RIFCSPLOWO2_12_FULL_58_11
CGGCCGGGGAGGCATCGATGACCCGGCTGAAGATTGTCTCGCCCGCGGCGGTCAGCACCACCCTGGCCTTCTCGTTCATTCCCGTGGGTGACCAGCCGATCCGCACCTTTTTCCCCTCCGGCTCGAGGGCCAGCGCCCCCTCCAGGTTGGCGTAGGCCCAGAGGCCGATATCGGCTACCGGGAACCAGTAATGGCTGAAAACCTTTGTCTCGCCCGGCATCAGCCAGTGGTAGTCCGGCTGGTTGTCCGAATAGGCTCCGGCCTGGGGCTCGACCAGGGGCAGGTCGTTATCAGTGAGCACTACCTCCCAGAGGCGGCCCGCCGGCGAGGTGCCGCAGAACCAGAGCTTCTTCCCGCGCACTATCTGGTGGTCCGCCCAATGCGCCAGCCCTCCACGCTCCTCCGGGCTCCAGCTTCCGAAATAGTCGCTTTCCGAATCCCAGGCGAAATAGCTCGTGCCGCCCGGCGCATTCTCCCATTTGCGCAGGTCCACCCCGTTGTCCAGCGGCCAGCGATAAAATTTGTGCTTGCCGTGGCCGGTGGCTATCTCCCCGGGGATCACCGCGGTAAACTGCGGAGTGCCACGCACCGCACAGTCCGCCCAGTAGAGGTAGGCCTGGGGGACCGGCGTGCAGTTGAACAGCCGGACCCGGGTTTCGATCCAGGTGCGTCCCGGATGCACGGTGTTCCCTGCCGACCAGCGCATGCCGTAAATATGCTCGATCTCGCCGGTCCAGACTGTCTTCGAGCCTTCGGCGTTCACCGTGATCCGCCAGTCCGAGTCGCGGAAGCCGGAGACCCGGTGGCCATCCGGGAAATTCCACTCAATGCCGCCCGAGATCCAGGCCCCGGACATTCCCACCAGCGCGGGCTTGATTGTCCGCTGGTCGAATATGAACGGGTAATTGCGGCTTTTGTCCCAGGCCCCGTGGAGCCTTCCGCCGATCTGCGGTAGGACCAGGGCCCGGACATACTCGTTCTCCAGCCAGAGGCCGTGATAGGTGCGCGGCTCCCGGATATCGGTCAGCTTGTCCTGCATGGTGTAGGGATAGATTCTGCCGAAACGCGGCTTCCACACCGGCAGCCGCTCCGGTTCGCCCAGGCGGTAGGCCGGAAAGCTGACCGGCGCCTCCCGGACCTGGACCTCCTCCGCGGAAAGCGCGGAGAACGAGACGGCCAGCAGGACTATTAACCGCATCCAGATCTGTTTCACAGTGAAGTTCCTCTTAGGATAATTAATCGTAGGGGCGACGCATGCGTCGCCCCTACACAATTTCTATATATAATTGACAAAATACTGCGAGGTTGAGAATAGACTTTCTTTTACTTTTTCCCGGCCACCAGGTCGCCGAACTGCCCCAGCAGGGAGTACTTGTCCTCCCAGGTAGTGTACATCACCCCGCAGGCGCTGGGGGTCTTTTCCAGAGCCTCGAGGCAGCCGGGGACATCCTCCAGGTCATCGGCGTCGTAATAAATCGCTCCCAGCGTGCGGAAGCCCAGGCCCGAGAAATGCTCCAGGCTTTTGTCGCGCAGGCTTCTGCCCCACACCGCGATAACCAGGTCTTTCGGCACATAGTTCCAGGACCCGTCGAACAGGCCGTTCACCATGTAGTAATATTTCCCCACCCGCGGCCCGGCGTTGTGGTTGGGATCGAGCATGTCGGACCAGATAAAAACCTCGGCCTGCGGGTTGGCCTCCTTGATTATGTTGTACTGCCGGGTGATACAGTCGCTGAGAATCTGGCCCATGGTCATGTTGCGGTCGGTGCAGGCCTTGCACCAGCCGCCGTTGCGGATTTCATCCTGGGGCAGGAAATAAGCTTTTGGCGCCAGGTGCTCCTGGATCAGGCTGACCTGCTTGCGCCAGATTTCGTATAGCTCAGGCTCGGACATACAGACTGTTATCTGATGCTTGTTCGCCGGCACTGTCATACCGTGGTAATAGCTGACCCGCAGGCGCTCGCCCGGCTTGATCCGGCCGCCCGGAAGCAGATGTATCGCAGGCCCATCATGATCGAAATAGCAGTCAAGCTGCGGATCGGACACCTCGGCGAAATCACGGCCTTCCTCATAGATGGTTCCGCTTTTCTCGCCGCGCATGGTAAGCGGCGTGCCGGGCCGGCGCAGGATATTGGCCAGGCCGGCCTCCTCGAGCTTCAGGCCGTCCGCCCAGAACTTTGCCTCAGGCTTGGCCGCCCCGGCGAGCGCGACTTCGACTGAATCGTAACCCAGGCTGTTAAACCCGGCGCAGACCCAGGTCCAGTCACTTGTAGCGGCTACCCGGGGATCGAAACGCAGCAGCTCGCGATGGTCGCTCGCGCCATAGACAAGCAGCCGGATATTACCGTTAAAGCTGCCCCCGCGGAATTTCGTGCCATCGATATCCAGGCCCTCGGTTTTAAGCCAGAAGCCGATCCTGTACGGGCGGAAGGGCTGGACCGCCACGTTGCGGCTCACCCGGCTGGATTCGCCGCGCTTGTCGCTCAAGCTCTCGAAACGGAGCGCAGCCCGGCCCTCCTTGAACACGCTTTTGTCCGCGATAATCTTTTTATCGGAGGAGTCCGGGTACTCGAAACCCGCGGCCCGCGTGCCCTGGAGCTTCTCGAAACCTCCATTGGGAATCTCGACCAGCGGATCGCTCACCAGGCTGGCCTGGTCCACCTGGGCCACGAATAGAGCCTCGCGCACCGGCATTCCGGCGGCCAGATTTTTGTTCTGAGCCAGCCCGCTGCCATAACCCACCGAGAAGACGCTGGGGATGATCTCGAGGCGCGAATCGGCGCAAATCTTTTTCACCTCTTCCAGCCCCTTGAAATACTCGGGGCCCCTGACATCCAGGCGGTCCAGGCCGGCGGAGAGCAGGACCCCGTTGAACCCGTGTTCCGCGGCGTCCCGGGCGACCTGGCGGAGCTGCTCCACCTGGCTGCTGTCCGCGGGATTCATGGAGACATACACCCAGCGGTAGCGGAATGGAGACTGCTCCGCGGCCGGGGAACAGGCGCCAAGCATGCCGAGCGCGGTCAGGAAAATGAAAAGCAGACGTTTCATGGAGCCGCTCCTTTTTAAGTTATGCGAGCAATGGATATGCAGGGGCGACGTCCCGATAGAATCGGGATCGCCCCTACGCCATCCTTATATAAATTGAGGAAAAATGTCCGGTTAAGATTGAACAGCCTCTTTATTCTTTTCCCGAGACCAGGTCCCCGAAAGCTCCCAGCAGCTCATACTTTTCAAGCCAGGTGGTGTACATGATCCCGGAAGCCAGCGGGGTCTGGTCCAGCGCCGCGAGCCAGCCTTTCGGGTTTTCCAGGTCATCGGCATCGTAGTACGCCCCGGCGATTGTCCGGTAGCCCAGGCCGGAGAAATGGTCCAGGCTCTCGCGGCGCTTCTCAAAGTACCAGCAGGCGATCACCAGGTCCTTGGGCACATAGTTCCAGGAGCCGTAATAATTCTCATCCACGTGGTAGTAGTAGGGCCGCTTGTCGGAGGCGTTGTGGTTCGGGTCGAGCATGTCGGACCAGATAAAGACCTCAGCCTGGGGGTTCGCCTCGCGGATGATATTCACCTGCCGCGTGATACAGTCTCCGAGAATCTGGGCCATCGGGATATTGCGGTCCTTGCAGGCCTTGCAATGGCCGCCGTTGCGGATTTCATCCATGTGCAGGAAATATTTCGAGGGCTCCAGGTTATCCAGGATCAGACGGGCGTTCCGGCTCCAGATATCATAGACTTCCGGCTCGGACATGCAGACAGTCACCTGGCTGTCGTAAACATGGGTGCCGTGGTAGAAACTCACGCGCAGCCGCTCGCCTTCTTTAATCCGGCCGCCTTTAAGCAATTGGATCGAGGGTCCTTCATGGTCGAAACGGAAATTGAGGAGACTGTCGGCCAGCGGCGCGAAATCAACACCTTCTTCATACAGAACGCCGCTTATCTCCCCGCGGACAGTAACCGGGGTGCCGGGCCGCCGGAGAAGGTTGACCAGGCCGATCTCCTCGAGCCGCAGGTCATCTATCCAAATCTTGCCGCTCTGTCTCCGGGATGAGGAAACCGAGATTTCCACCCGCTCGTTGTCCCGGCTGTTGAAACCTTCCTGCACCTCGACCCAATCGCCGGTAGAGGGCATGTTGATATTGATCCACTCCAACGGGCGCCCGTCAGGCGCGGTGGCCTGCAGGCGCAAATTTCCCGAGCCGAACGGCCGGGAGGGGTCCAGCCCCGCGGATTTGACCCAGAGGCGCAGGCGGTAGAGGCGATTGGGTGTAACCGGCACCTCCGTGCTCAACCTCGGCGCTTCCAGGGTGGTGTCGCCGGGGTTCTCGAAGCGCAGGGCCGAGGCGCCCTCCCGGAAAGTCTCCTGGTCTCGGAAAACTCCCTGGCCCAGCCGTTCCGGGGCAGAAAAGCCCGCCACGCGCTCTTCCTCGTACTGCTCGAAGCCTCCATTGGGGATTTCCACCGCCGGGTCGGCCGCATGCCGCGCCTCGCCTTTTTTCACTACGAACAAGGCCTCCCTGACCTCGATCCCCGCGGCCAGGTTACGGTTGTGGGCCAGGGCGCTGCCGCCGTAGCCGATAGAAAAGATCGAAGGTACGATTTCCACGCCCAGCTCTCCGGCGATTGCAGCAATCTCTCTCAAGCGGCTGACATATTCCGCGGGCCGGATATCGATCTGGTCCGCGCCGCAGGAAAGCAGGATACCATTGAGCCCGTGTTCGGAGCAAGTTTTGGCGACCGCGCGGAATTCCTCTATATCGCTGTCATCCCGCAGACTGTTCGACATATAAACCCAGCGGTAGGGATAAACTTTGGTTTCTTTCTTTGCGCAGGCGCAGAGCGTCAGGAGGACTAGCAGGACGAAAGAGAGGGAAGTTTTCATGGTTGCGGCCTCCGGTTGTGAGAAAAGGTACTGGAACTGGCGGTGAAGGGAAACGTGGCTGGAAAAAAATGGAAACTCTTCGGCTTTTTATTTGACAGTGTCCTCAGAAAAATAATACTGTCTTTTAGCGCCCTGTCAAGGCGGGAGAGTGAATAACTAAAAAGTGACAAATTATAGTGGTTGGACCTTCTTGGATCGCTCGCTGAATTTGCTTTTAAAACACGGCTTAAAGTCTTATTATAAAAATGTCCTCAGTCTGATTATTAATCCTCATTACTTCCCTTCGCAGCAAATTTCAACGGGAGGCCCGTGATGAAAACCCATAAAGTCGGTATCGCCGGGTTCGGCTGGGTGGCCGGTGCGCACCTGAAATCCCTGGCCGCCCTCGAGGAATTCCAGCCTACGGCTATTCTCTCCCGCCGCAAGCTCGACCCCAAACAGATCAA
>MFIX01000142.1:11876-14965 GCA_001780825.1 Candidatus Glassbacteria bacterium RIFCSPLOWO2_12_FULL_58_11
TGAAAGACAAGGATATCGACATTGTCGATATCTGCACCCCCCACCCCTTCCACGCCGAGCAGACTATCAAGGCCGCCGAGCACGGCAAGCATATTATAATCGAGAAACCTATCGCCCTGACCTTCGAGGACTCCCTGCGCATGCTCGAGGCGGTGGAGAAGCACAAGGTCCTGACCTCGGTCTGTTTCGAGGTGCGTTTCATCTCGGTGGCCCGGGCCATGAAATCGATCCTCGAGCAGGGGCTGATCGGCGAGGTCTATTATGCCGAGTGCGACTATTTCCACGGGATCGGACCCTGGTACAAGCAATTTGCCTGGAATGTCAAAAAGGAGATGGGCGGCAGCGCCCTGTTGACCGCGGGCTGCCACTCCCTGGATATCATGCTCTGGCTGGTCGGCGGCCAGGTCGAGGAGGTGTTCTCCTATTCGACCGCCAACCCGCACGAGGCTTACAGCCCCTACGAGTTCGATCCTACCTCGGTGACCCTGCTTAAGTTCAAAAACGGCCGCACCCTGGGCAAGGTGGCCGCGGTCACCGACTGCATGCAGCCCTACGTGTTCAATATGAACCTGGTCGGCTCGCACGGCTCGATCAAGAACGACCGGTTCTACAGCAAAAAGATCGAGGGGCTCAACGACTGGTCCAAGCTGAATGTCCAGCTCGTGGACAGCGGCGATGTAGCCCACCACCCCTACAAGGAACAGTTCAGCTATTTCGCCGGCTGCCTCGAGAAGAAAAAAGAGGGCCATAACAACCTGAAAAGCGCATTCGAGACCCACCGGGTGATATTCGCGGCCGATAAATCCGCGGTCACCGGCAGGCCGGTATCCTTAAGCGAATTCTCGCGTTAAATGACTGTCGCCAGGCGGCGCGGATGCGTGCCGCCGCTGAATTCTATTTTCTGGCATCCCGGCGGCTGATTAATTATTATCAACCAGAGGCCCGGCCGGTCTTCCGGCCGCGCCCCTGGTTCATCCCCACTTGGTCAAAACCCTGAGGCAATCCCGGCGGCCAAATAATACCGCGGACAGCTTGCCGGTCCGGCAGAATCATCCAGCGCACCGGTTCAGTCAGAATAGATAACAAGCTTGACCTCGCCAGCTTTTCAGCCAATCTCAGATATTCTTCCGGTCCGGGCAGGGGGATTGCCCTGTCCCCCTCGGATCGGCAGCAGACCGATCAACCTGCAAACGAGAGGAATTAACCGTGTCCGAAAAATCAGACTGGTACCCGCGAAAACTGACCCGCCGTGAATTCCTGGCCGCCGCCGGCAGCCTGCCTCTGGCCGCGGCGGCAGCCGCCCGGGGCCAGACCGCAAGTTTGGCCGGCCAGAGCGGCAATATCCTGATTATCATCTGCGACCAGCTCTCCCAGCGCGTCCTGGGCTGCTACGGCGACAAGCTCTCGGTCACCCCGAATATCGATTTGCTGGCCAGAAGCGGGGTGCGTTTTTCCAACGCCTATACCAACTGCCCGCTCTGCCAGCCCTCGCGCGCCTCGTTCTGGACCGGCCGCTATCCGCACGAAACCCGGATCGATTCCAATTTCACGACTAAAACCGGACCGCTCATCCCCTCGGCCATGACCACCCTGGGCTCGATATTCCAAAAAGCCAAATACGATACGGTCCATTTCGGCAAGCAGCACGATGCCGGCGCATTGCGCGGTTTCAGCCTGATCGCCTCGAAAGAGGCGGACCTGGATTCGCCCAAAGCCTGGCCGGTGGACTACGACTCGAAAGAGGATGTCAACACCACAGCGAATGTCATCCGCTTCCTCCAGGAATCCCACGATGCGCCTTTCCTGGCGGTGGCCTCGCTCAACAACCCGCACAATATCTGCGGCTGGGTGGGGGAGAACGAGGGGCCGCACGAGAACATTCCGCTGCCCGAGGGCTCCTTGCTGCCGCCCTTGCCGGATAATTTCGAGATCAAGGACCTGAAAAACCGGCCCCTGCCCATCCAATACCTTTGCTGCAGCCATCGCCGCCTGCGCCAGGCCGCCCAGTGGAACGAGCTGAACTACCGCCACTACCTGGCGGCCTATTATCATTATATCTCGCTGGTTGACACCCAGGTGGGCCAGATAATGGATGCCCTGGTTTCGATTCCCGAAGCCAAAAACACTCTGGTGGTCCTGATGGCGGACCACGGGGATGGTATGTCCTCGCACCGGATGGTTACCAAGCAGGTGAGTTTTTACGAGGAAATGACCCGGATTCCACTGATATTTTCCGGGGCCGGGCTGGCCGGCCACAGTCAGTTGATCCGGGAGCCGATGGTGAGCCTGCTGGACCTTATGCCCACGCTCTGCGATTACGCCGGCCTGCAGGCCCCCGCCGATCTGCCGGGCCGGAGCCTTCTGCCCTGGATCAGAGATGAGAACCCCTCCGGCTGGCCGCCGTACGTGGTCAGCGAATGGCAGACCGAGTGGGGTTACACGGTCTCTCCGGGCCGGATGCTGCGCACGAGCAATTTCAAGTATGTCAGGTATCTCGAGGGTAGCGGCGAGGAGCTGTACGACCTGGAAAATGATCCCGGGGAAAAGCTCAATCTGGCGGGCCTGGGACAGAACCGTAAAGATATTGAAAAGCTTCGGGAGATGCTCAAAGAGCATACCCGGATTACCCGTGACCCATTTTTCGGGCTGGGCGTGAAAGTGGACCCCCGCTGGCGCTCCCACAAGCTGGGCTACGCCAACCACGAGGGACCCTCAGCACCTGAGGCGGCCTGGGAGGCCGAGGGCAGGAAGGAAAATAACTGAGATTTAACGAAGCCTGCCGCATATTTAGATAAACCAGGGCACCTGAGCGCGTATGGGCAGCTCTACAACTGACAATAATATGCTGCTGGAGACGAAAAAGCCGTGATGCCTTGTTTCGGGCAATGGGTTCTTTTCCTTTCCAGTGCCGCGGGGCTCTGGCTGGCCTCCTGCAACGGGAAAGAGCCGCAGCAGTTTAGCCTGGACCGAATTCCCCGGGGACAGTGGATAAAAATTCCCACGCTGGGCGAGGCCGCGCCAAAAGTCTTCCACGGCGGGGCGGCCATCTCGGCCTCCAGGGGCGAGGTTTACTTTTTCGGCTCGGACAC
>MFIX01000143.1 GCA_001780825.1 Candidatus Glassbacteria bacterium RIFCSPLOWO2_12_FULL_58_11
GATGTTATTTCCCTGCTGCGCCTGGGCCGGGATAACCCAGCCGAAAGCCGGGCGGATTTCAACGGCGATGGGACTTTCAACCTGCTGGATGCCCTGGGCCTGCTTGTCTGCATTGTCCGCAGTGACCTGCACACCATAACTCCCGCGGCCGCCGAGTGGCGCGTGCTCGGTCCAGGCGGCGGCGGGGCCATGTATGCTCCAACTGTCAACCCTAACGACCCGGACAATGTCCTTCTGCATTGTGATATGACCGGTTCTTATGCCACCTTTGACGGCGGCGGAAGCTGGAAGATGTTCAACCTGCGCACGGTGGTCGCGGATTTCGAGTTCGATCCCAGCGCACCGGCCACAGTTTATGCCTGCAACACCGGCCTCTACCGCTCGGAGGACGGCGGCCGGCGCTGGGACCTGGTCTATCCCGACCCCTCCGCTGTCCTTTACGAAGTCATGGCCGGCGACCATGCCGAGCAGTTGTTTGTCACCGGCGATGACCTGCAGAACGCCTGGATCGGCAAAATCCGGGTCGATCCCGCGGACAGCCGCCACCTCTGGCTCGGCCTGAACTCGGTCTGGGATGGGCCCGCCCGGCTCCTGGTCTCCGCCGACCGCGGCGCGAGCTGGCGCCTCGAGGCTGACCTGCCCGAGGGCGACCCGCTGGCGATCTTCCCCGGAAGCTGGTGGGGGAAGTCTTCCGAAACAGTGGTGATCAATGACAACGGCGCCTGGCGGATCGATGAGAGCACGGGCGATAGGACTGAGCTGGCCCTGCCCGACAAGCCGCTGCTTTACGCCGACGCCGGCCGGGACAGCCTGGGGCCGGTCTTTTACCTCCTCTCCCCGATGCGGCTCAGCGGCAGTTCCATTTTCGGCGGAGTATACCGCTCGGCGGACCTCGGGACGAGCTGGACCCCGGTCAACGGCGACCTCACCAAAGGCTTCCCGAGAAACAGCCAGGCCCCGTACTACAACACTCTCGCGGTTTGCCAGGGCCATCCGCAGGTGGTTTACCTGGCCTGCGAGTCCTATCCTTACAATGCCGAGCCGCCCAATCCTTTCGGAATTTTCAAGACCAGCGACGGCGGCCAGAGCTGGATCTGGGTTTACAAGGCCGACTGGAACGGCATTATCTCGAACAATTTCACCGATACCTGGTACACAGAGAGCTATGACCCCTCCTGGGCCGGCAGCCCGCACGAGCTGGGGATCTGCCCGACAAATCCGGATATCTGCTATGCCGCGGATGGGCACGCCTACCATACTCTGGATGGCGGGAAAACCTGGGAAACCGTTTACAGCCGCGAGCTGCCGGGCGGCTCATTCACCAGCCGCGGGCTGGACGTCACCACCTGCTACGGCGTGCATTTCGACCCCTTCGACAGCCTGCATGTCACGATATCCTACACCGATATCGGCGCATTCCAGAGCTTTGACGGGGGCGCGAGCTGGGTCCACGCTATCAACGGCATTCCCTGGGACTGGATGAACACCTGCTACTGGATGGAGTTCGACCCGGAAGTCAAAAACCGGATTTATTCGGTCTGGTCGAACTGCCACGACCTGCCGCGGCCCAAGATGTTTTATTCAGGAGTATTCGCCAAACAGGGCTATTATGGCGGCGTCGCGGTCTCGGACAACGGCGGCCGGAGCTGGCGCACCTCCAGCTCCTACATGCCGGCCAATACTATCTGCACCCATATCCTGCTCGACCCGGCCAGCCTTTCCGCCTCGCGCACTCTGTATGTCTGCGGCTTCGGCAGGGGCGTGTACAAGTCCACCGACAGCGGCAAAAGCTGGCAGGACAAGAGCGCCGGGCTGGGCCACAACCGGAATGCCTGGCGCTTGGTCCGGCTGCCCGACAGCACTCTCTACCTGGTGGTGGCTCGCGGCTGGGAGGAAGGTGTGGGGGATATTCCCGGGGCGCTATACCGCAGCGTGGATGGGGCGGAAAGCTGGCAGGAACTGGTGCTTCCAGCCGGGGTGACCGGCCCCAACGATTTGACTTACGATCCAGCGAAGCCCCGGCGAATGTACCTGAGCTGCTGGCCCTGGATCGACCGCACGGTACTTCCGCGCAAGGAGTACGATGGCGGTCTGTACCGCACCGAGGACGGCGGAGCCACCTGGAGCCAGGTCTTCCGCGGAGATGCCCATGTCTATGCCGCGGCGGTCGACCCGTCGCGGCCCGCCTCGCTGGTCATCGACACCTTCGACAGCGCCGCTTTCCGCAGCGACAATTACGGCGAGGACTGGTACCGCCTGGAAGGCTATAACTTCAAGTGGGGCCACCGCCCTATATTCGATCCCCACCATCCCGGCATGCTTTACCTGACCAGTTTCGGCGGGAGCGTGTTCTATGGGCCGGCCATGGGCGTGCCCGGCGCCTTCGAGGGTCTCGTCAATTTCCCCTCGAGCTGGCGCTGGGGGAATTGATTGTTTTTGCCCCCGCATCGCGGAGTATCCGCTAAAGTCTTGCTGGTTTTGTAAGAAATCAGGGTGCGGATAGCAAATTCAAAAGTTCCAGATACGAGGCGTGCAAGGATCGAGGAATGAGGTGTACTAAAAGGTGCGCCGCAGTGACGAGAGATGCCGCACAACGAAGCAGAAGGACTTTGACGAATCTGTCCGTCTTAAACCGCTTGCCTCCCTGCGCTTAGTTAGTTATATTCTTCCGTCCGGGCCTGAGCTATCGAGGCCGACTATCGAAAAGGGAATACCCGCTGGTCAAAGGAGAGAATTTTAATGAGCCGTAAAAGAATCACCAAAAAACAACTCAAGGAGGATGCTTTTGTCTCGGCGACATTCGAGGCCGGACATTTCATCCAGGAAAACCTGACCAAATTGATCCTCGGCACTGTCGGCGTTCTGGCCCTGGCCGGAGCGATCTGGCTGTTCATCAATTACCGGTTTGAAAGACGGCAGGATGCCGGGCTGGCGATGTTCAAAGCCCAGGGACTCTATATGAACGGCCAGTTCGCCCTGGCGGCTTCGGATTTCGAAAAGCTGATCGGGGACTACTCCGGCACCGAGCAGGCCAGGAAAGCCGAGTTTTTTGCCGGCGATTCCCGCTTCAAGGCCGGCGAATACGACCAGGCGCTGACCCATTTCCAGAAATGCCGGGAGGAAATGTCCCACTCTGATCCGCTGTGGCTCAACTGTATGGTGGGTCTGGCCGCGACCTATGAGGAACAGAAAAACCTTCAGCAAGCCTCCGATACTTACCGCGAGGCCCTCCAGGCAGCGACCTACGATTACCAGAAAATCGAGATCATGAGCGATTTGAGCCGCGTCCTGGCAATGGATGGCCGTAATGAGGAGGCGCTTCAGGTAATGGACCAGGCCATCAAGGATTACCCGGACAACCCGCGCACCGGCGAGATAATCGAGCTGCGCGCCGAGCTGGTCGCCAAGGCCCTTGGCGCCGCCAATAATGGTTGAGCCGTACCGGTTGATATTCGGGCGTTAATTCCCGCAGAATGACAATCAAAAGGGGCAATCTGCTATGGATTGCCCCTTTTATTTATTTCGTATTTCGAATTTCATGTAGGGGCGACGCATGCGTCGCCCCTACGGGAAAATCGCCAAAATCTCGATTACCGTATCCTCACTTTTAATCTTTTTTTAAGGCCGCCTCGGCCTGCCGGATCTGCTTTCTCACCGCGGCGGGCGCCGTTCCCCCGGTGGCTTTTCTGACCGCCAGCGATGCTGAAAAATCCAGCGCCTCCTTTACATCCTCCGCAAACAGCGCATTCCGCTTGCGGTACACCTGCAGCGGGAGTTCCCGCAGGCCGCACTTGCGCTTCTCGCATTCCAGCACCAGGCCGCCCACTGTCTCGTGGGCCTGTCGGAAAGGCAGGCCTTTGCGTACCAGGTAATCAGCCAGGTCCGTTGCCAGCAGGAAATCATCCAGAAAGGCCTCCATCGCCTCCGGCTGAAACTCCAGGGTCGCCACTACGCCCGCGATAATCCGCAGCGAATCGGCCAGCGTGTCGAAAGTGTCGAACAGCGGCTCCTTGTCCTCCTGGAGGTCCTTGTTGTAAGTCGATGGCAGACCCTTGAGAGTAGCCAGCAACCCGGTCAGGTTACCGATCACCCGGCCGGTCTTGCCCCGGGCCAGCTCCAGGGCGTCCGGATTCTTTTTCTGCGGCATCAGGCTGCTGCCCGTGGTATAGGCATCGCTGAGTTTGACAAAACGGAAACCCGAGCTCGAATATATTATCAGGTCCTCGGCCAGCCGCGACAGGTGCAGCATTGCCAGGGCCGCGGCGGAGATAAACTCCGCGCCAAAATCCCGGTCGCTCACCGCATCCAGGCTGTTCCGGCTCACCCGGGCGAAACCCAGTCGCCGGGCCAGCCACTCCCGGTCGATCCCCACCGTGCTGCCGGCCAGGGCGCCGGAGCCGAGCGGCAGCTCGTCCGCCCGCAGGGCCAGGTCGCTGAAACGGCCCCGGTCGCGCTCGAACATCCAGAAAAAGGAGAGCAGGTAGTGCGCCGCACTGATCGGCTGGGCCTGCTGAAGGTGGGTGAAACCGGGCATCAGGGTCTTAAGCCGCGGCCTGGCCTGTTCGAGCAGCGCCTGCTGAAGGGTCCGCAGCTCCTGGCGCAGCTCAGCGACCGCGCCCCTGAGCCAGAGGCGCATGTCTGTCGCCACCTGGTCGTTGCGGCTGCGGCCGGTGTGCAGCTTCCCGCCCACCGGGCCGGCAATCTCGGTCAGCCGCCGCTCCACCGCCATGTGGATGTCCTCATCCGCCTCACTCCAGGCGAATTTGCCGGCCTCGATCTCGGCGGCCACCTCCGCCAGTCCCTTAAGCAGAGCCGCGCACTCCTGTCCGGAGAGCACCCCGGCCCGCTTGAGGGCCTCGGCATAGGCCCGGCTACCCTCGATATCCTCCCGCCAGAGCCGGCGGTCGAAGCTGATCGAGGCGTTGTAGCGCTCCATCAGCCGGTCCATCCCGCCGCTGAACCTTCCGCCCCAGGGATTCTGTTTCTTCTTCGTCATCTGATATTGTCACAGGTTAATGTTTGAATGTACGGCGCTCCGAGGGCCGCGCGCCCTCGCGCTCCAGGATCGCCTCAACTTTCAGCGGAAGGCCGAAAATGTTGATAAAGCCCTCGGCATCGTGCTGGTCGTAAACGCTCTCCACGCCGAAAGTGGCGTAATCCTCGCGGTAGAGCGAGTGCGGGCTCTTGCGCCCGGCGGCGATGATATTGCCCTTGTAAAGCTTCAGCCGCACAGTACCGGAGACATACTGCATCGCTTTCTCGACATGAGCGTCGAGCTGCTCGCGCAGCGGGGTGAACCACTGGCCGTTGTAGGTCAGGAAAGCGTATTTCTGGGCCAGCATGTCTTTCCAGGCCAGGGTCTCACGGTCCAAGCAGATCGATTCGAGGTCGCGCAGGGCGAAAACAAGTATCGCGCCGCCCGGGGTCTCGTACACTCCACGGCTTTTCATGCCCACCAGACGGTTCTCTACCATGTCCACCCGGCCGATCCCATTGGCCCCGCCGATCTCGTTGAGCTTTTCGACCAGCGTCACCGGCTTGAGCTTTTTCCCGTTGAGAGCCACCGGCCGGCCTTTATCGAACCCGAGCTCCAGGTAAGTCGGCTTGTCCGGGGCTTTTTCCGGGGACACGCTGAGCTGGAACATATCCTCCACCGGCTCGTTCCAGGGGTTCTCCAGCTCTCCGCCCTCGTGGCTCAGGTGCCAGAGGTTTTCATCCCGCGAGTAGATTTTCTTTTTTGTCGCCGTGATCGGGACCTTGTGCGCCGCGGCATAGTCGATCGCATCCTCGCGGCTGCGGATGTTCCATTCGCGCCAGGGTGCGATTATTTTCAACGCGGGGTTCAGGGCCATGACTGTCAGCTCGAAGCGTACCTGGTCATTGCCCTTGCCCGTAGCTCCGTGGCTCACCGCATCGGCGCCCTCCGCCTCAGCCACCGCCACCAGGTACTTGGCGATCAGCGGCCGGGCCATCGAGGTGCCCAGCAGGTACTTGCGCTCGTAGATCGCGCCGCTGCGCAGCACCGGGTAGATATAATCGGTGACAAACTCTTCGCGCAGGTCTTTGACATAGTACTTGCTGGCTCCGGTCTTGAGGGCCTTTTTCTCCAGCCCGCTCAAGTCCTCGCGCTGCCCTATATTCGCACAGAAAGCGATGACCTGGCAGCCCGTGTAATTTTCCTTGAGCCAGGGGATAATCACCGAGGTATCCAGACCGCCCGAATAGGCGAGAACCACCTTTTTGATCTTCTTTTTCATCGAATCCGCTCCGTAGTTAGTGATAGATCTTACTGCCTGCTACTTGGTGACAATTGTCGCGGCAGGTTTTCCGGCCAGGAAATTCTCCAGGCCCGCCAGATCCGAAATCAGCACTCTTTTTACTCCACCGTTCAAGGCCTCGACCGCCGAGCGGACTTTGGGGATCATCCCCCCCTCGATCACTCCGCTCTGGATCAGGCTTTCGATCATTTGCGGCTTTAGCTCGGCGATCTGATGCACGTCATCGTAAACGCAGGGCACGTTGCTCAGGAATACCAGGTCCCGGGCTCCCAGGGCCACGGCCACCGCCCGAGCCGCGTGATCGGCGTTGATATTGAATACAGTGCCCTTTTCATCCTGGCTCACCGGCGAGACGACCGGCAGGTATCCCGCCTCGAGCAGCTTGCGCAGGGGGGCCGGGTCCACTCGCAGCGGCTCGCCGACATGGCCCAGGTCCACCGCGGCCTCGAGCTTGCGCGCCCGGATCAGCCCCAGGTCCCGGCCGGACAGTCCGATAGCCGTGACTCCGCCGGCCACCAGCGCGCCGACTATCCGCTGGTTGACCAGTCCGGAGAGGGCCATTTCCACCGCCTCGATTGCCGTGTCGCCGGTAATCCGCAGCCCCTCGTGAAATTCCGACTTGACCCCCAGCGCTTCGAGCAGGCGGCCGATATCCTTGCCGCCTCCGTGCACGAGCACCAGCTTTCCCACCCGGCCGGAAACCAGCCGGGTGAGCGAGGCGAGAAATTCAGGACTGTCAACCTCCCCACCACCCACCTTGAGCAGCGTCAAGTCCGCGGCCAACGGCATCAGATCCTCCCGCTTGGTGCGGTAAGGCCCGCTGTCTCATCCAGTCCGAAAAGGATATTGAAATTCTGCACGGCCTGGCCCGCGGCGCCTTTTATCAGGTTATCAATCGCCGAGGTGATCAGCACCAGGGAGGTACCGGCAATCTCGTGGACTCCCAGCACGCAGCGGTTATTGTACTGCACCCGGGCGAGCCGGGCCGGTTCCCCTGATTCGAGTACAGTTACGAAAGGCTCGTTTTCGTACGCCGCAGCGAGGACACCGCGGATTTCACCGGCGGAAATATCCGTACGGACATAGACTGTCGAAAGTATCCCGCGCGAAAACGGCGCGAGCTGTGGAGTGAACGCCACCCGTATGCTCCTGCCGGCCAGCCCGGAGAGCACGGACTCCATTTCGCCTACATGACGGTGGGTCCGGCCCAATTTGTAAGGCGTAATTTCCTCGTTGACCTCGACAAAGTGCGAGGTCAAGTCGGCCTTGCGGCCGGCGCCGCTTACTCCGCTCTTGGCATCCACGATCACCTCACTGTCCTTGAGCAGACCTCCGGAAGCCAGCGGCGCCAGGGCCAGCAGGGCGGAGGTGGGGTAGCAGCCGGGGTTGCCCACGATATTGCAGCGGCGGATTTTTTCCCGGAAAAGCTCCGGCAGGCCATAGGCGCTCTCGGCCAGCAGTTCCGGCGCCCGGTGTTCGGTATTGTACCAGCGGCTGTATTCCGCGGCATCGGAGAACCGGAAATCGGCGCTCAGGTCAATGACCTTGAGCCCGGGGCGGTAGATTCTGGCAATCCGTTCCATGGCCGTGGTGTGCGGAAGGCAGGTGAACACCGCCTCCACTGCTTCCGGCTGCGCCTCATCCATGGCCACCAGCGGCTGATCCAAGCCGAAAGGAAAGACTTCGGAAAATAACTTGCCCCGGTAAGTCTCCGAGGTGATAAAAGCAAGCCCGGCCTCAGGGTGCCCGAGCAGAATCCGCACCAGCTCGTACCCGGAATAGCCGGTCGCACCGTATATGCCGACTTTGATCATGTTGCTCCCATCATTTCTTGAGAAATTTCCTCGCATCAGCGCAGCGCGAAAAACTGTCCCAACCGCTTCCCGATTCCCGCCGCTTTTTCCGCGCCCGCCAGGATTATCAAAACCGTATCATCTCCACCCACTGTACCCAATATATCGCTCCAGCCCAGCGAATCAATCCCGGCCGCCACCGACTGGGCATGCCCTGGCCGGGTCCGCACCACCAGGAGGTTGCTGGAAGCGGTAATCGAGTAAACCACTCCCTCGGCAATCGGGGCGGGTCCGCCGTGGCCGGCTCCGCCCGGCAGGTAACGGTAGCCGTTTGCGCTGTCCGCTACTTTCACCAGGCCGAGCTCCCGGATATCGCGCGAAACCGTGGCCTGCGTGGTCCGTACCCCGCGCCTTCGCAGCTTTTCGAGCAGTTGCTGCTGGCTGGCGATCGGACCACCCGAGATTATATGCAGGATTATCGAGCGTCTTTTCTGTTTATCCGACGGCATTTTAATTCGAATTTTAAAGGCTGCTTTATGATGAATAATTATGCACAATGGTTCATAAATATAAGGCAATTTTCATTCCTGTCAAGATTATTGCCGCAATTCCGTATGGTTCTCCATGAAGGAGACTGCTGAAGGCCGGGCCTCGCGCGGGGGCGGCGCCTGTGCGAAGCGCCCAGGCGGGGTCGCCGGCCGTCAGCGCCGGCGGCCCCGCGCGTCTGTTCCAGGCGCGCGCCGCCCCCTGCTCCGAGCTACACGGCTTACTCACCGGGCCTTTACGCTGGAATGCTTTTGCTCTTTCAACCTATTGCGCTTAAACCCAGGCGATGGTAATTTTCCACCCTGAACAGGTCCTAGGCAATTTCACCGGATAGGCTCCGCGAAATGAAAATCGAAAGAAACCTGATCATCCCCGGCAAACTGGCTTATGTACGGGGCAAGAAACCGGATGTCCCCTGTATCCTCTGCGCCATACGGGACCATGACCCGCAGGTGACCCGGCTCGAGCTTTTCCGCGACGAGCTGCTGTTAATCTCGCTCAACTTATACCCTTATAATCCGGGCCACCTGATGGTTTTTCCGCTGCGCCACCTTACCGACATACGGGAAATGTCCGAGCCGGAAGTTCTGGCCATGCACCGGCTGACCGGCCGGGCCATGGCCGCGCTGGATGAGGTCTTCCAGCCGAGCGGGTTCAATATTGGCTATAATGTGGGCGCGACCAGCGGAGCCAGCATCCAGCACATTCATTGCCACATTGTCCCCCGTCACCGGCACGAGATCGGCCTTCTCGAAATGATCAGCGAGGGCTCCCGGGTGCTGGTCGAGGACCCGCGGGAAACCCTGGAAAAACTTCACAAAGTCTTTTCCCGGTAGCCGGCGTAGCGGACCCTCCCCGGGCCGCCGGCTGCCGATAGTCTTTTTCCCACCTCAAACTCGGAGTCTCTCATGAGCGCCATTTTCACCCGAAAAACTTTATTTTTAGCTAGCTTGGCGACCTTGCTGGCAGTCTGTACGCTCCTCTGGCCGGGCTGCCAGGGAAAAACCGAAAGCCCCGGCCAGGCAGCCGTGGACCAGTCCGCGCCGGCGCTATCAGCCGGACAAGCTGGAAAAATGCTGGTCTGCCGCAAGGCTTCCGAGGCACCGGCGGTCGATGGCCGGATCGAGGAGCTCTGGCAAGCTGCCGACACTCTGCGGCTAGATGACCCGGCAGATGTTTCCGACCCCAACCAGGTCAAAATTTACACCCTCTGGGATAATAATTACCTCTATGTCTCCTATGAAGTGGCCGACCGCTACCTGGTCGGCTTCCAGACCGAGCGCGACCACAAGGCCCTCTACAAGGATGATATGATCGAGGTGCTGCTCGATCCGCGAAGGGAGGCCACCGACCTCTGGCTCGAGGATGACATAGTGTACCATATCAACGTGCTGGGCCAGGTCAAGGATGACCGCGGCACTCCCGGAGGCGAGGTGGCGAAGAGCGATGCCGGCTGGCAAAGCGCGGCGCTGTTTGCGGTTCAGTACGAGGGCACCCTGAACGATTCGACCGACCAGGACCGCGGCTACTGTGTGGAGCTGGCCGTGCCCTGGAGCGAGATCGGCCTGAGTCCGGCGGCAGGCCAAAAGCTCGGTATAGATTTTGCTTCCGGTGATGCCGAGGGCGCGCAGGAGCACCTCTGGGACTGGTGCGGCGCCCGTCCTTTCCGGCAGCCCAGTGTCTATGGCACACTGCTGCTCGAATAGCGTTCAGCCACCGGAACAAGATTGGAGGGCACAGATGATCGGCCCGGTCAGATTTTCCCCGGCAGTTATATTGCTTTGCCTCTGTTTCTCCCTTTCCCGCGCCGAAATCAAGCCCGAGGGCGGCCGGGAGCTAATCTCCCCGCAGATCATACGCAGCATGCAGTCTTATATGTTCGATCAGCGCCTGGACGGCTGGATTTTTTCCGGCCAGGGCGCGTTTGATGATATCCAGAGCGAGTTCCTGGGGCTCAAAGGCACGACCCGGCACCGCTGGATAATCTTTTTTTTCACCCTGGAGACGATTAAAAAGCCTTTCCTGATCTACAATCCGGATGATGAGCAGGCTTTCAGCGGGATAAATTTCTATCCGCTCCCTTACAATGGCTACCGGGAGATGGAAGAGGCGATTAAGTACAACATCAAGCCCTCGGCCTTCGTGATCTTTGCCAATTATTCCAACCGTATGGAGATCCCCGAGATCTCGACCCTGGATGCGGGAGTTCTGGAGCTGCTCTCCAGCCTGGGGTTCAAGATACAGTCCAGCGGCACTTTATTGTCTTTCTACAACACCCGCTGGACCATGGAGGAGGCCGCCAGCCA
>MFIX01000144.1:0-284 GCA_001780825.1 Candidatus Glassbacteria bacterium RIFCSPLOWO2_12_FULL_58_11
CCCTTACGCGGTGATCCTGATCGGAATGGCGGTCGGCGCGGTGTTCGCTTTCGGCAACTGGGAGCATTACCTGGGATATGAGTTGTTCATGGCGGTGCTCTATCCCGGTCTGTGCGCGCTCTATATTCTGCCGGGGTTTTTCTTCCCAGAGGAGTTCGGCGGGTCAGCGCGCTGGCGGCTCTGGGGCAGGATACTGCTCTATATGCTGGGCCTTTATTTCTTCTGCTATGGTATCTTTCTCTATGTAAACCTGCCGGTGAGCGGCGGGGTCATCTACGAATCCG
>MFIX01000144.1:309-5159 GCA_001780825.1 Candidatus Glassbacteria bacterium RIFCSPLOWO2_12_FULL_58_11
TCTGGGGTTCTTCCGCAGTCCCGGCTCGATGATCATTTATGCGGCGCTCTGGGCGCTGTTCACTGAGGTGGTCAGCCGTGTCCGGGTAGTGCCCAGCGCAAGGTACCTGCACCAGGTAGCGGACTTTTTCCGGAAAATGGACACGGCGGTAGATGTTAAAAAGGAGATGGGCGAGGACTACGACATGCAGCAGGAGGACCTCTCCTCGTTTAAAATCCTCGGCGCGACGATGATTCTGATCGCCTCGCTGATGGGACTGTTCTTTACCCTGGACCTGACTTTCCGGGAGCAGATGATTACCCTGGCCGCCTTGCTGGGCAATATGGCGATCGGTGTCGGCCTCTACCTGCTGGGCAAAAGGAAATCTGCATCACCGGCCCGCGGCCTCTGAAAAACCGGGAAGAGAGCTGGAACGGCAGGCTTAAAGTATCCCCAGCAGCCACCAGAGCAGCCAGCAGATGCCGACCAGTATTGAAATTCTACCGGTATGGTTATCGAAAAAGGAGAGCACTGCCGGCTCCCTGCCGGTACGCCAGCGATAAAGCGATCCGGCGAGCACCGCCAGGCCGAAAGCGGCGACCAGCGGCCCGAAGGGGTGGAATTGCGCGGCCTGCGAAAGATTGCCGCTGCCCAGAGCCGCCAGGGAGCGGATAAGCCCGCAGAACGGGCAGTCGGTGCCGGAGAGATTGTACCAGGGACAGAGCCGCGGGATTTTTTCCAAGGCGCTGCCTTTGAGCAGCACAAAAAAAGCCGCGGTCCCCAGCAGGGCCAGCGAAAGATTCCGCGCCTTTCTGGTCCGGCTTGTACCGGGCTCCGGCAGGCTGACCGGACCGCGCGGTGGAAGAGGCCTCAATTTCCGCTCGAGGTAAAGGTTGTATTGCGATTTACTTTGAGAAACATTTGCGTTGCTGAAGGCGTTAAATAATGTTTGATACATTTTGATTCTGATATATTAATGTCATCCTGAAATATAATCCAGTTGACGGCCGGGTGGCGAGGAAACAAGGACCGGTCCGGACTGAGGGGGAATTGATGCGCGCCAGAAAAATAACCGAGGGAGTGTACTGGGTCGGGGTCATCGACCCGGACCGCAAACTTTTCGAAGAGATAACGCCCTTGCCCGATGGTACGAGCTATAATTCCTATCTGGTGAGAGGCAAGGAGAAGACCGCCTTGATCGATACGGTCGAGCCGGAGTTCTGTGATGTCCTGCTGGACCGCCTGGAAAACCTGAACGTCGATCATATCGATTATGTCGTCTCGAACCATGCCGAACAGGACCATTCGGGATCGCTGCCCATGGTACTGGAGCGCTATCCCGAAGCGCGGATCCTGGCCACGCCGCGGGCGAAGAAAATGCTGCTCGAGCTGCTGCCCTTGCCGGAGGATGATTTGGGCGTGGTCGAGGATGGCGAAACTGTCGATCTGGGCGGGCGCACGCTCGAATTCATTCATGCGCCCTGGGTCCACTGGCCCGAGACCATGTTCACTTACCTGCGCGAGGACCGCATCCTGTTCTCCTGCGATCTGTTCGGCTCGCACATGGCGACCAATGACTTGTTTGTCAAGGATGAGGGCCGGGTGCTGGACACCGCCCGCCGCTATTATGCCGAGGTCATGATGCCTTACAGCGGGCCGGTGCGCCGGAACATGGAAAAGATCAAGGACCTGCCTATTATCTCGATTGCGCCGAGCCACGGGCCGGTTTACGACCGGCCGGAGCTGATCCTGGAGGCCTACCGGAGCTGGGTGGATGAGGTGCCGAGGAACCTGGTGGTGCTGCCCTATGTCTCGATGCACGGCAGCACAAAAAAGATGGTGACCTACCTGACCGAGTCGCTTATCGAAAAAGGTGTGCGAGTCCAGTGCTTTAACCTGGCCGATACCGATGTCGGCAGGCTCTCGATGGCCATGGTCGAGGCGGCGACAGTCGTATTCGGCTCGCCCAATATCCTCAACGGGATGCATCCTAAAGTTGTCTATGTGGCCTATCTGATGAATGCGCTGCGGGTTAAGGCGCGCTATGCCACGATCATCGGCTCTTTCGGCTGGGCGGAGAAAATGGACGAACAGCTCAAGGCGCTGCTGGGCAATTTAAGAGTCGAGCTGTTGAAACCGGTGCTGACCCTCGGGTTGCCCGGAAAGGAGGATTATTCGGCCCTGGATGAGCTGGCTGCCGCAATCGCCCGCAATCATGCCGCGGTGACAAGCGACTGGGGGAAAACTCAGAGCGAAGAAGTTACGGCCGAAGGTCATCCCAAATGAAAGGCTAGATGAGTATCAGGATACCGGACAGGCCGCGGGGCGGTCAAGCAGCGGGATGCTGGAATATGTCCAGCTCTCCCTTGTGCAGCGGCGTACCAAAC
Organism: Candidatus Glassbacteria bacterium RIFCSPLOWO2_12_FULL_58_11; assembly: GCA_001780825.1. Taxonomy (GTDB): domain Bacteria; phylum Gemmatimonadota; class Glassbacteria; order GWA2-58-10; family GWA2-58-10; genus GWA2-58-10. The sequence continues at coordinate 2,676 of MFIX01000144.1, forward strand.
CCAAGCTCTTCCATGAGCCGGGCATAGCGCTCGGGGGCCAGCCGGTTGAGGTGCAGGTTCGGATGGACTCCGGCGACCGGATTGGGCTCGAAGGGGATCGATAGTATCAGCTTGCCGCCCGGATTCAGATGCTCTGCCAGATGGCGCAATTTGCCTTCCGGGTCCGGCAGGTGTTCGAGTACGTGGGTGCAGACTATGGAATCGTAGGCTTCCCGGAGCGGGTATTTCTTCTCGGCCTTCAGCACTTTGATATTCAGCCTCCGGCGCTGGAAGCGGAACTCGGCAAAATCCAACAGCCTGCCCGGCAGGTCAAGATGGGCGAGCCTGAACCCCCGCCGGGCCAGAAAGAGGGCCGTCGTCCCGCATCCGCCGCCGTAATCCAGGACGCTGCTCCCCGGCTCAAGCTCCTTGCAGACCAGCTCGGCTGTGTCAAAGCGCGCTCCGCGCCAGTCGCATTCTTTCATCAGGCCATAGATATAGAAATCGTTTTCACGGTAGAATCGGTCGATTGCCTCGGCGGATTCAGGCCGCCTCTCCTCCCAGAGGCGGCTGGCCCGCAGGTAGGCCAGGTTGCATTTGTCCTCGACCAGAAGCGGGCTTTCCCCGGTAAAAGCGCAGATTTCGCCGATGGCCCTGTTTTTTTGCTTCAGATACGGGTTGACAACCAGTTTTTCTTTGCGCTCCAATAATTTTGAATCAAGCAGGAGCACTGTCCCATCGAAATAATATGCCAGAACCGCCCAGGCCCCGACAGCCGAGGCGATGCGGTCCAGCTCGTTATAGTCCGGGTGCAGCCTGCGATCGGTGGCATAGGGGATCAGTGCAAGGTCGAAGCAGTATTCACGCAGTTGGTGCAGATCGGCGAGCTCGAAGCGGAAATATCCGGGATAGGGATAGATTAAATTCTCGAAGCCAGCGATTTCCCTTCCGGAGTGGCAGTAAATGGTGATCGAGAGGTTCGGCTTCCAAGCTTGCAGGGAATCTATAGCCTTTCGCACCAGAAGGTCGGGGCCTGAGCTGAAAAGCAGCACTTTATCCACCTCTCCCACCAGTTTATCGAGGATCTGAGGGAGGGCGGTTGTTTTTGGCTCGCTGATTCGGGGAGACATAAAGCGACACCCAGTTAAGCTTTAACCGGCGGAACCGCGCAGAATTGTCCCTGCCGGTGTTCCTCCGTGCCTCTTTCAAAGACGCGCCGGAGTACACTTAAGATCAAATTACTCAAACAGATATCTTGATACGGGCTTATAGGTGTCATAAATTTTGGCAAAATCCATGCCCCGGAGTATTTTTGCTGGCAGTTTCCTCAGCCTGGCAAGCGCTGCTTGAAGAATTAAGGAGAATCCTACGGCAAACTCCCGCACGATTAAAATCGCTTGTATCCAATTCGAAGTTACCGGAGATATCGAAATCAATTACCGGAGGATGTCCCGCTGGATCGAGCGGGCCGTGCGGGCCGGGGCGGAGCTGGTGCATTTTCCGGAAACCGCTCTGACCGGCTACCACCGGGCTCATCTGAAAGACCCGCGCCGGATCGATCGGGAAAAGCTGGCTCTGTTTGACAGTCATCTGCGCCGGAAAGCCGCGATCTGCGGGATATGGCTGGCCTATGGCAGCACGCATTTCGAGGCCGGCCATGACCTGCCTTTCAACTGCCTCTACCTGGTAAATCCTTCCGGGGAGGAGGTCTGCCGGTACGATAAGATTTTCCTCACCGATACCGACTTGGAGGCCTACACTCCGGGTAACCGGATCGCGATTGCCCGGGTAAAAGACTTCCGGGTCGGGCTGACCATTTGTTTCGACATGCGCTTTCCAGAGTTGTTCCGCAGTTACCTGGCCGCGGGAGTCGATCTGATATTGATCAGCAGCTACCAGGCGGGTGGCGAGCGAGCCGCGCACATGAGGATTGTCGCACCGGCGAACCTGATTACCCGCGCGGCTGAAAACGGCATCTACCTCTCTGCCTCGAACACCAGCCAGGCTCCCTCGTGGCACGAAAGCCTGGTGGTGAAATTCAACGGCCGCCCGCTGGCCCAGGCACGCCGTCACCGGCCCTCCATGGCCCTGGCCACGCTGGACCTCGATGACCATGAGCCGTTCACAGATTTTATCCGCGAGACCGCGCAAAAGACTAGGTGGGGGAAATATCCAGGGCTGGATTTGCCGCTTTGTTCCGATTGAGACTTCCTGACAGGCGCCTGGCCGGTCTTTTTTGCCGACAACCAGCCGCACCAGCTCTTGCGCCTGACCGGCTAGGCCGGCCTGGACCTGGAGCATGGCGGGGCGTCCCCGGGTCCGCGGGTCAGTTGGAACGCGTGAAAGATCTGGACCTCGAGCTGAGCGGGATGCCTGCCACCGGCGGCGGCGACTCTGAGCTGCAGAAAAGCGCATATTTTCTTTCGGCGGGCTGGTATTTTTAGCCGGATCAATTTGGACAGTGGGAATCTTGCTGGAGGAGCAGCGGAGGGTAAACCGGACAAA
>MFIX01000145.1:0-18981 GCA_001780825.1 Candidatus Glassbacteria bacterium RIFCSPLOWO2_12_FULL_58_11
CTCCCTTGATCCATTTCCCGGGTCAAGGGAGTTTTGTTAAAAATATCCTATTTGGCAATGCGGTACAATTCAGGCTCAATTTATACTCTGCGGCATAAACAGGTACATTATGATGCAAGAAAAAAGGGCTTGGAGAAATCCTCCAGACCCTTGATATTAAATGGTCGGGGCGACTGGATTTGAACCAGCGACCACCGGCCCCCCATGCCAAATCAAGGTGATTATACCATTTTAAGCACACTCGCGGGCGGCGAAAGAGGCCATTTTCGCATGCGTTTCAAATACTTTCACTTTCATTCGAATCATCCCTTAGAAATTCAACAGGCGGCCCTGCGCAGGCTCGGAGAAAGCTTCGTAGGCTTCTTTTACTTTTCCATCCGCGACATTTCCGCGGTGCAGCCACACCCGATAAACAGTCTCGACCGGCTCACCTGGCTGGAAGGTGAATGGCTCCAGTCCAGGCCAAGCCACACCCAGAAAACCGTAATGACGGAGGGTCCAGCCGTTCGGGAAGCCGCTATTGCTCTCGTTTTCGAAAATGGCCGCCCCGGAAACATCATTGGTGCCGTTAAACCGCGCCGAGAGGTCGGCCCAGGGGAAAGGCAGCAGGTTTGTGTCCTCGGCCTGAGTGCCGCTGGAGGTAGTAATGACCGGTCCCTCGAATGGAGCGAAGCGGAAGCTGAAGCCGCCGTAGCCTTTCTGTTCGGCCGAGGAGCCGATTATCTTGATCGGTTCCTCCAGGGCCTGCCAGGAGAGGCTTACATCCAGGGCGCGGCCTGATTTTCCAGCCTTGTAAACAGTCAACTTGAGCGTTTCGGCGGCGACTTTCTTTTCCCCAGCGTACCAGCCGTTTTCCACCTCGAGCCGGGCGAACACCGGGCCGGTCTGGCGGACTGTCCAGCGCTCGAAGCGCTGATTAATGCGGTAGATGTCCCAGAGGCTCAGGGAATCCCCGCCGATGAACACCTGCGGCCAGGCCCAGAAAATCCCGCGGTGGTGGAAGTGGTCCACCGGGAAATCATCGCTCAAGAGCTCGCCGTCCAGACCGTACACCGGAGAGAGGTAACAGGAACGCCGGCGATCCTCCGGCACTCCTTCTTTCAGATACATGCCATAGGTGTAGGCAAGGACAGGCTTGCCCTCCTGAAGCACAGCCAGATGTGTACTGTCCGTGTCTTCGAAAGAGAACGCCGGCATGACCGGCTTAGGTGATCGATGAAGGATAAATTGCCGGACAGAGGGTTCACCGGTGGTCTGAGGGTCCCAGAGAAATATCGCTCTCAGTACCGGGTTTTCCGGCGTGACCGGGATGATCTGCGCGTACACGGACTCTTCCGTCTTGCCCTGCCGCGGCAGCACTTCCCAAGCCCCCGCGGTATCCGCGAAGCCTGGGGGCAGCTCGACAGTCACCGGGACCAGGATACCACCGGTTCCGGCGGGAAAAGTCACTTCAAAACGGTAATCCGCTTCCCTCGGGCCGGAACAGCCTGACAGCCAGGCACTTGCCAGCAGGACGACAAAAAGTCCTTGCCAGGATAATCGAGAATATTTCACGGCTCAGCCCTCCTTGAGATCCCGTTTGACCGGGTCATAAACGATGCGCCTGCCGGTGTCCGCGGCCCGGTGAGCCATAATCGCGGCCAGGGAATGGCTGAAGCCATTCTCCACGGTGGCGTTCGGGCTTTGTCGCGTGCGGAGGCACTCGACCCAGTTGCGCATATGGTCGATTCCCCGAGGATTTGGCTGAAGCTTTATTTCCTCGCCCTTACCCGCGCCTTCATGCATCGCGAACGGCGTGGTGGGGTACTGACGGTTGCCGGGTTCGAGACGCTCCGGCAGTACCCGGCCCTCCCCGGTCATGATCCAGGTGGTTGTGTCGAGGACTCCCTGGGTGCCGTAAAGGACCGTTTCGGCGCGCATCGAGCTGTTGCCGAAACGGGTCTCGTAGTTGACCAGGAACCCCTTCGGATACTTGAAAGCGCACTCAATCGTATCGTAGTGCTCGCGCTCCTTCCAGAGCAGGACGCCCCCGGTGGCGGTGACGCTCTCCGGAAACGGGTCATCCATATACCAGTGGACCAGGTCTGTGTGGTGCGCCCCGAGCAAGCCCACCACACCGATTGAATAATCCCGGTAGAGATGCCAGCAGCGGAAGCGCCGGGCATCGAAAGGCCGGGACGGGAGGTTCATCAGGTAGCCTTCCCATTCCACCTCTTCCGGCTTCACATCCTCGTAAGGCCGCTCCCAGCGGGGTCCGGCGTCATTCCATTTCAGGTCGATTACACTGACCTGACCCAGCGCGCCCGAGCGCACCAGTTCAGCCCCGGCGATATAGCTCCCGTCGCTGCGCCTCTGCGTACCTACCTGGACGATCCTTCCCGTGCGCCTGACCGTATCAACGGCCTGCCGGGCCTCGGCTATGTTCATCGACATGGGTTTTTCGCAGAATGCATCCTTGCCGGCCTCACAGGCCGCGATCAGGATCGGAGTGTGGGCATGGTCGGGCGTGGTGACCATTACCGCGTCAACCTCTTTATCCGCCAGGAGATCGCCATAACGCGGAAAGGTTCGCGGAATATCGCCGGTGAGTTCCTTAATCCGGGCCAGGGTCTTTTGCAGGTTGGGTTTCCAGAGGTCACAAAGCGCGGCGAACTCGAAATTTTCTTCTTTCGCGAAGCCGGACATGTCCTCGATCAGCGAGGCCGCGCGGTTACCGCAGCCGATCACGCCGAGGCGGAGGCGGTCGTTGGCACCTGGAACGCGCGCCAGAGAGGCAGCCGGAGTGCACAGCGCCGCTCCGGCCAATCCGCCGGCGGCCAGGGAGAGAAACTTGCGGCGGTCTAATCGGTCAGTGGACAATTTTTCATTCATCAATGTCTCCTTCCCGGCCGCGCCGGGGGAAAATCGGCCGTATCTGAACTGAAACAAACCTCTTTTCCGAGATTCGGAAGAACTCCAGTAAAGGGCTGTACCCTGATGCCTTAGCCTGGGATCCTGGCGTGGATTTCAGTCATACTCTACAGCTTTCGACCAGATGATTCCTGCGCAAGACTCGGAGGGACCGGCTGGTCAGACTCACACCCTTTACCTGCCGCGTGGCTGACACCCTAGTGGAAACCGGCCTCGAAGGAGAGAGCCCCATTCATAAGCGCCCATATCCGGAGCATTTCCCTTGAAGTTGTCGTTAATATTCGGCAGGAGCTGTCCGTTGTCAATGCATGGACTGTCTGATTTCAATTTGAGGTTTCCGCTGCCGGCATCCACAAAATGCGGATCATCGTATAAACCATGCATTTCCCAGCCGAACAAGTCCTGGAGTGTTTTCAAGGAAAAAATCGTTTCCCCCCCAAATTGAAACAGCCGTTTTTCATCAGTTCCAGTATAACTTTTCAGCCACTGGTTATCCAGGTTATACCAGGTGTCGTAATCAAAATCATTGGCGGCCGAGGGCCTTTTAAGAGCATTAATCGCCAGCCCGTCTCCGCAAAAAATATTATTTCTAAAAACCTGCCCCTCTATCCGGTCCACGCTTCTCAGTGCATCGACTGCCTGATTGCTGGTATATATGGTATTATGGAAAATATAGCATAAACCCGGACCGACTCCGTTGTATTTAATGCTCAGGTAACTATGGTCATGCAGGACATTGTACATCATATAAGTCGGTCCGCAATTGATCGGCGCCAGAGAAACTCCCGCAAAAATATCATGACAGTAGTTATTCCAGATCCGGAAGTTTATACAGGGGCCTTCGGGCTCGATGACATCGTCCCGTATGTCGAATATCTCGTTATCATAAACATCCCAATCGCAGTTGAGAGCTTCTGTCCACTGTTTGCCCCAATTCGAGGGCGACAGGCCATCGAATAAATTATACATCCGGCAGGAGCGGACGACATTTCCCCTGCCGCCGGAGAATGACATAACTCCCGCCCCTTCTTCATCCCGGGATTTGGTCATTGCCCACGGCCAGCGGGATAACGAAGTGTCCCAGATCTCGCAGCTCTCCACCAGGTTTCCCTCAGATTCAGGCTCGCTCAGCATGATTCCTGAATTCATCCCATGGATCGAGCAGTTTCTGATGACGCACCAGGCCGCGCCGTCAAGATGAACCCCCGCTCCCGGTGTTTCTTTGCCGAAGTCGCGGATCTCGAATCCCTCGATTATGATATAATCCGCGCCCTTTATGTGGAATCCGGCATCACGGGCAGCGATCTGCATGCTGTGTTTATCCGGGTTTTCATTTGAAGACAACCGCACATATAAGCGCTTGCCCTCTTTTCCCTGATACCAGCCGCCGGGTTCACCGCAAATGAAATTATCGAATTCCTGCCGTGTCAGATAATGATAGAGGCGCTCCCCATCCGCAGCGACATAGCGTGTCTCGTAGCCCGGCGCGGTGGAATAAATGTAACCTTCCTTTTCGGCGCGCCACCTGCCTGATTTCTCCAGGTCCTCGTAATTCTGATCCGCCCCGGAAATAATGACCCCCTTCTTTAAAGCTTTTATGGCTATGTAAGCGTCTTCACGGCCGGAAGTTCTGACTTCCACGGCCTCTCGATAGACACCCGGCAAAACCCAGATTATATCACCGGGTTGTGAGTGGTCCACCGCTTTCTGGATTGTCCGGAAAGGATTGATTGCCGTCCCTTCGCCACTGTCAGCACCTGCCGGATCGACATAGTACTCCCGCCCTCCGCCTTCCTGGAATCGCTCGCTGCGAGTCCTGACCGGGACAGCTCTTTTTCCGTTTGTTACGCCGGCTGGATCGGTTACTTCAATTTCCACCTCGTAATCGGTACCGGAATCTAAAAAGAAGATACTTCCGGCAAAGCGGTTTCCCTTGATCCGTCCGAGCGGAAGAGCCTGGCGCCATTCGGTTTTTCCTATTCCGCGGTAGCGCACATTCGCCACCGCGTTGGAGTCGGAATCGCCCTCATAGACTAGCCGCAGACCGATACATTCAAATGTAGGATAAGCTTCGACAGACTTTACCTTAATCCCCTGCGCTCCGGATGCCGGGAACGGGGCGAAGGCCGAGACAATAATGAGTATAATAATTAAGAGTTGAGAAATTTCCGGGCAAAAAGTCTTCACTAGTTTATCCTCGGGTCATTATATGGGTCAAGCCTGATCAAGTCGCTTGTTTTAAATCCCAATCTGTTCGACTGGAAGTTGTGCCATCTATTGAGAAACCTGGATTGTGGATATCCGCCCGGTCCAGCCTGTTTTCCGGGAAGATTGACCCAGGGTGGCAAAAAGATCTCCCGGCCCGGTATATACCAAACCGGGAGATCGATCAACCGTTGGATATTCGACGGTTATTTAGAAGCCAAAGGCCACCGAAAAGAAATTATCCGCCGAAAGCCTTCCCTTGTTGCGGTATGCGTAGTTGAACTCCAGGGTCCGGCTCCGAATGTTGCGCTTGATCCCGCCGCCGAAGCTCAAACCTCGAAATGTCGGATCATCACCGTTGTAGGCCACACCGAAGTTATCCGCATCCTGCGTGAATTCATCGGTCTGAATTTTCCAGCCCAGGCGAGCGGCCCCTGAAAGGTAGGAGGTAAAATTATAATTCAATTCCGTTCCGGCGGAATAGCTGGTCGGCATGTAATTATTGCGGTCAAACTCTCCAGTGACCAGCAGATTAGTGTTTGCCGAGCTATACAGGTTGTAGGAGAGTGCCAGTTTGACCACCGTCGGCAAGTGATAAGTGTGAGTCCGGTAAGCGCCCTCGCGGACAGTCCGGCGCATGATGGCCTCGGGATCGGTGGAATAATCGCCGTATCCGTCCGGCACCGTCGCGGTCCCGGTTTCGCCCCGGCCTTCGGCCCCTATCGGAGCGTTCAGGACCGGTCCGTCCATAGTGATATTCGTACCGAGGTTCTGGACGGCGAAGGCCAGCTTGATCTCCCGGCCGGCGAAATCCGTATGGTATATTCCCCCGGCGTCGATAGCGAAGGCGTTACCGGAGATATTGTTGAATACATCCTGATGGACGTACTTCAAGTTGAGGCCCCCGGTAAAGCGGTCGGAGAAGGTGAGGGCGACGGATCCGCCCATCTGGAAATCATAGGCGCCGAACACTCTCCCGTCGCCGTTAGGATTTTCCACCGTGGTGATCTTCATTTCGCCGATATCCAGGTAACCGAAAAAGCCCCCCAGCACCACTCTGCCGTCACCCACCGGAGTGGCGCCGCCCACAAAGCTGTAAGTCAGGTCCATCGTATAATCCACAATGGTAGCCATAATCTGCGCGTTTTCCATCAGACCGAGGCCCGCCGGGTTATACCAGATGGCGGAGATGTCATCCGCCACCGCTGTATAGGCGTCTCCCAGAGCAATCCCCCTGGCCCCGACCGGAATGGTAAGAAATTCGGCGGCCCGCACCCCGGCGAAAGATAGATTGGCGGGGCGGCCCTGGGTGACATATTTGTCAAGCCCGGTGTATTCCCGACTCTGGATTCCCTGGCCGAACAGGGACATCGCGGCGAGCGCCAGCATGAGACATCCAGTGAGTGGTGCGCGTTTCCAATGATTACTCGACATAGCCAACCTCCGTAAATATAGCGGTAAACTTATCGATCCTCGTCACTACCCGAGAAGCCTGCCGCTTCAATTGACGATATAGAACTTGCCGGTAGAGGATTTCCCCCGCGAATCGGTGACATGATAGAAATACAGACCGCTGGCCACCATCTGACCGAAACGGTTCCGCAGGTTCCAGGGTTCCGTGCCCCCGTGATTGTCCCATCCGGTATACTGTTTCGGCTGGCTCTCCAGGTCGAGCTCGTCCCAATCAATGTAATTTCCCCAGCCGCTCCGGTTGGCCCCGATATGGTTCAAAACATTTACCAGTACGCCGCCAAGCGAATAAATCCGGATAGTACAGCGATCGGGCAGGTTGACGAAATCTATCCTGCGGGAAGCCGGGCCGATATCCAGAAACGAGGAAGCGAGGTAGGGGTTGGGAACCACGCTGATCTTGCTCAGGTCGGCATCCCCGGCCTTCAGAGAGGAAGCGCTGATATGGATGTTCCAGTTGTCGCCGAGAAATGGCGGATCGGCATACTGGGTAAACTCGGTCTGGTCATCGTTCCAGGCACCGAAAGCGCTGGTAATAGTGAACAGCGTTCCGGCTGAGGGCATCGTAATTCCTCCCTCGCGAGAGAAATGGATCGCCTGGCCATCGAGCCACAGCCCGAACTGTAGCGTATTGCCGGAGGGAATCGTCTGGGTCAGCAAAGCGCTGCGCTCCGACTGCGAAGGTTCTTCATTATCGCCTTCGCTTTCAGAATACAGGCCGAATTCCTCGTAGAAGACGGTATAATCCGAAGCGCCCGGGGGAAGGAAACCCCACCCGTTGTCATCGATATACGGGCTGAAAGGGACATTTATCCCATGCACCCGGTCAAAGACCTCCAGAGTCAAGGCGCCGTTCCCGGTATCTTTCCAGGTTACTTCGAACACGCCGCAGCGGCTGAGACCCTGGTACCAGGGCTGCCCCGCGTTGAAATCCCAGGAGCCGCCCCGGTCCAGCACCAGTGCCTCCACTGTCGCTCCCGAGTAACTGCCGGGATTTATGAAAGTGTAGAGGTCCCCCCGGTAGAAGCCGAAATTCATCAGGGTACTGTTGACCGTGTACAACTGCCCATCGGCGTCCACCGGACCGTTCCATAAATACTCGACTTTATCCGGACTCGGATCTTTGGTCTTGACCGGAAATTCTCTTTCACCGTCTACCTTTTCTCCCTGGGCCCCCAGTAGCGCAACCACCCTGCTCGCTCCATGCTCGCCATGGGGCAGCATGTCGAGGACCCTTAGATTGAGGTCCAGGTCCTGGGTGATTTTTCCCTCGATCACCACATTGACATTTATCTCGGCCGGGGGCTCCAGATACTTGGGATCATCCAGAAAGGCCCCAGTACCATTGCCGCGTAGGGTAACTGTCAAAAACGGCAGGGGTGTGACGGTTTCGGAAGCCGGGTTGAACCTGACTTGCGGGGTGGCCGGCCGGTAGTTGCTCGCGTCGCTGCGAGGAATCACCGTGTAAAGTCCATTCTGAGGACTGCCGTACCATATTTTGCTGACCCCGGGCTCCGGAAGGCTGAATTCCGCGCCGGTCGCCGGATCGTAGTTCCGGTCGAAGGGAACCAGGGCATACCAGACCCTGAGGCCGTTCCTCATCCTCTGGCGCTCGTCATTATCGATTCGATCATTGAAGCTGAACTTGAGATCATCCGTGGAAAGACTGCTCTGCCAGACCAGTTCCGAGTGCGAATCGTTGGGTCCGACAAAGCTGCGGTAGAGGCGGTAACCTTCGAAATCCTTCTCCCGGTAATTCCCCTCGGGATCCAGTTCCGAATTTTCCCTGAGAAAAGCGTAATATGGATCGGATTCAGAGAGATTGATGTCGCTCCAGGTGATTGTCACCTGCCGGTCTCCGGGGATGATAGTCAGCGGCGGCGCGACAGGCGGAACCGGCAGAGAGTAGCCGCTGCTCAGGATAACCTCAGCCGCGCTGATATAATCCTCGACCGGGGCCAGCTGGGCCTGGAAACCCGGGTCATCGATACTGGAAATCTCGTTGGGCGGCAGGATGGCCGGCGGACTGGCCGGTTCGACGAAAGCTATTACGTAATCAATGCTGGTAGTGTCCCGCGGAGCGAATTCGTCCAGTATCCCGTAAAAAGCGTAGATGTCTCCTCCATGCTGTCCGAAGACCCAGCGGTCTTCGAAGCGCGTCCCCCGCAAGTCACCCGGCCAGCCGGTGGCGATTTGGTCGGTGAACGGATTGACCTGGTTGCTGTAGAGGGTACCGATTTCACCAATCCCGAACCTCCAGGTCGGTCCTTTGGGACGGCCGGAGGCGATAAGGTCCGGGGGCGGCGAAAACCCGTAGGTCGTCGCGCCGACTTCACGCACCTGGATGTTGGTCAGGTCCATCTGCTTACCCCCGTGAGAGGGTGGCTTGAGCAGCTTATGGGCGACGAAAGGAGTATTGCCGCCGGAAAAGCCGGCGTTAGTGCCATCAATGTCGAGCTGGACCTGAATCAGCTTGCCGGGATGCAAAGCCCAGCCGGTACTGCGGAAATTCTCACTGCCGAATTGAAAACTCCTTGAGATATACATCAGTTGCCACTGGCGCCAGGTCTGCCCGTCAGGAGTTTTTTCCACCAGATAACTGATGTCCCGGTTCCACTTCAGGTACTCGGACATGTTCTGAATCCGGCTGTGAGCGAAGACCATGTTACTGCTGATACTGAAATTAAGAAAATAGAACTGGTTTTCGAATGAGACTCCCGAGCCGAAATTCGCGGGTATCCAGACATCCGAGCTGAAAGCAGCCAGGGTCTGCGCGCCTTTGATAATCGGCGCCCCTGAAGCTGAACGGCCTTCACGGAACTGCACGGGCCAGGAATCCAGGTCATCCTTGTCCAGGGAGGACCAGACCTGACTCAGGCTGGGCTTGCCGGCCCCCAGTTTCATTTCGATACCGGATTCATATTCGGTTTTCAGAAGGTCACGGGCTTCGGGCGTCGCCGTATATCCACGCACCCACGCGCCCTGAGACTGAATGATAGTGGTATCCTCCTGACTGCCATCTCCATTGAGGTCCCTGACGCAATTCACCGCGTAAGTCCAGCGGGCCGCGGAAACCGAATTTCCCGAACCCGCCGGGAACTGGTGCTTTCCCCCCAGGGTTAACGTGTTTCCATCTGCGCTGATAATCATTCCCACATTATTCCCCGAGGCGGTAACCTTCTGGTTTATTTCCGCCAACGCGGGCAGCAGCGGGGCAAAACAGAGGACGGCAAGGGTGAGCGCCATCCGGTAAAGGCTGACTTTTCTCATAGAACTGTCTCCTGCTGAGCATTGTGATGGCAACTTTCTAATCGCACCAGGCGAGACAAGCTGCTGTCTCAGAAGCTGAAGTTCAGGCCGAAGCGCACCTGACGGGCGCCTCCCCACAACCGCTTGTTCATTGTCGCGAACATGAAGTCCTGGGCGATAGCTCCCTTGGCCTGTTCCTCGACGGTGAGGATTCCATCCTGGTTGTAATCGTTTTTGAACCTGGCCTGTTTGAAAATATCCAGACTCGGATCATCCCAGTTCAGGTCAACACCGCCGGCCACGTTGAGATACTCCTTCGAATTGTAACCGGATGGATAATCAGCGTCGTTCTTCCGGTTGAGCGCGTTGAAAATTTCGGTGAAAAATTCCACCCTTCTCGACCCGGCGAGCTCGAAGCCTTTGGTGATTCTCAGGTCCAGGTTATAGAACCAGTGGCCGCGGAACTGATTCAACAGTAGGCTCCGGGAGATAAGGTAAGACAAGTCCGAATCCAGCAGGGTTGCACCGTCTGACAGCGGCTGGCCGCTTTTCAATGCGAAGTTGGAATAAATATTGATGCTCCTGAAGGCCCGGTTGGCCAGGCTGCTGGAAAACAGGTTATCCGGAAGCCTGTAGTTCGCCAGTGCGGATAATTCATGGGTCCGGTCCCCGTCAATCGGCCAGAGCACGTCCGGCGGGGTGAATGATTCATTAGTCGTCACATCCAGGAACTCATTGTCCGCTCCCTGGCGGCCTCCCTGGCCGGCGGAACCCGCATTGGGAGTGGCGCCGATAAAAGATCCCGTAGTCCTGGAGAATTGCATAGTATAGGAAAAATTGAGGGCCAGGTTGCTGGAGAACCTTTTTTTCACGGTAAAATCAAAGCCTTTGATATTTCCTATATCGCCATTGGTGAAACCGGTTTCCCAGTCGCGGATCCGCCGGCCCTCCACAGCGCGGTAGTAATCCCGGAAGAAATTCTTCTGGGTCACATTGCCGTCCACATCCCGGTAAAACGCCACCACATCGAGCACCACATCGCTGGAGGCCAGGAAGCTTATTCCCGCCTCGAAAGCCTCAGTCCTCGAGTATTGCAGGTCGCCGGGATTGAGGACGCTGAAGATTTGAGTCGTGCCGGGCACCTGGGAAAATGTGCCGTAGGAGAACCGGAGCTGTGACCTGTCGGTAACCGGAAAGGCAACATTAAAGCGGGGAGACCAGGCATGGAGGACTTTGACAAAGAAACGGTCGCCGAGGTTGTCGCCGTTGCGGCCGCCCCAGTTGTCCGCCGGGTCGAAGTAATCGTAGCGCAGGCCGTAATCGAAAATGAAATCGCCGAGGTCGGTCCGGTTCTGGGCGTAAAGGCCCAACATCCTCGGCTGGTAGGCGAATTCGTTTCTGAAGTTTTCGCCTTGGCGCTGCGGTTCAACGTTGTGGATCTCGAGCTCCCGGTTCCTGAAATCGGTCAGTTGGAATCCTATTTTGGCTCTATTCTGCCGGTTGAGCTGGAAGTCGAGATCGGCCTTGTAGTTTAACTGTGATTCCGCCATTCGGAAGTAAGCCAGCCAGTAAGTGGTATTGTCCATATACATGCCGAAAGGGGTCTGGTATGGATACTCGGTGCCCGCGCCAGTCTGACCGTCCGGAAAATATTTATGCACGGCTTCCATGTCGTTTCTTTTTGGAAACTCCCAATTCGGATAGCTTTCAATCTCGAACGGGATATCATGGACCGACCAGCCCCACAAAGTGGTTTGGTCCTCGCGGCGGTAATTGGTCTTCAGGTTCGAGCTGGTAACATCGTTGTTGCTGAAGCGTGAAAAACGAAACTGGAGGTTGCCGTTCCGCGCGGCCATTTTCAGGAATTCCCAGTCAAAGCCTGAAAGAAAATTATAAGTCCGGGTCCGCCTGCCGTAGCTCTGGGGAATGTAGACTTCCATCTCCCCGGACTGCCAGTTGCGGTTGGGGAAATCTTCCCTGGTGAATATCCCGCTGAGGAAGTAGTTCCCTTCTCCTCCGCGGAAAGAGCTGTTGGCAACAGGATAGGATCTCTGGTTGCGCGAGTAGTTATCGCTGGCGATCAGTTTCAATCCACGGAATGGGTAGTAGACCAGCTTTTCGGAGAGTAAAGAGCGGTCTTTCCAGTTGCCGGGCAGACGGACGGGGTTTCCGGGAGTGAATAAGCCGGGAGTATTTCCCGTTTTTTCAGCCCAGCCGTCGTACCCGCTGCGGAACATCTCCAAGGTATAGGGAAGGTTCTCGCTGCCCAGCAGCGGATCGTTGGCCACGGCCGTGTTGAGCCGGTCCACAAAATCCTGGTTGACTCCGCGGAATCCCTCACTGGCATGGGTAGGGTCGCCATCCAGTGCACACTGGATCTCACCGGAGACGTTGAAAAAAAGATTGGGGATTCCAGGGAGTGGACCGCCCAGATTGGCTTGCAACTGGTTGTAGCCCCAGTCGGCCGTCCTTGGCATCGCTTCATCGGTAGTATAGCGCGCGCTTCCCTTGAAATCCGGTCCCCCCTCTTTAGTCACGATATTGATAATCCCCGACTGGGCGTTACCGTATTCCGCCTGAAAGCCTCCGGTGATAATATCCACCTCCTCAACTGAGCCGGTGGAGAACTCCAGGGGATTGGAATCCGCGCCGATGGATGAGATTTCCTGGGTGTAAAGTCTTCCATCCCCGGTATTAGGCTGTTCATTCGAGGCGTGCGGCTCGGCGGTGAAGTTGCGCGCCAGGACACCATCGACCACCATCGCCTCCTCGCCCAGACGCCCGCCGCGAATGCGCAATCCACGGGACATTCCGCCCTCTCCGCCGATCTGAACGCCGGCCTCGAGAACAAGCAGGTCTTCCAGGGTGGTGCTGGGAGAGGCGGATATAGCCTCTGCGGTGAGACGCTGTTTGGTGGCCGTGTTGTCCCGCGGCAGCAGCACCTGGCTTTCGCCCTCTATAGTTATCCCGGCCAGTTGGACTATTGTGGAGCTCAGCTCGCTGTTGACCATCGTAGTCTGCCCAGCCAGGATAAGCTGACCGGTGACAGTGGTTTTCTGGTAACCGGTGAAGGTAAAAGAGATCGAGCGCTGGCCCGGCGGAACATTGAGGATAAAGTAATAGCCATCCGCATTGGACACGTTACCCAGGCGGGTACCCTCCACCGCCACCTGAACGCCTGCCAGGGGTTGCCCGGTGTCCTTGTCACGTACCGTGCCCTCGATTTTGCCGGACGTAAGCTGGGCAAATAGAAGCACCGGAATTGTGAAATAGAGCATACAAACAGCGATTAATCCGTTAATCGCGATTCTTTCGGACGTTCTTTTGAGCATAAATCCCTCCTTCGGAAACAATAGGAAGAGAGCCGGAATGATTATTACAGATCAATATTCGCGATAGCCTCTCCTTTCTTGGACTTGCAAGGATAGAAAGCTCAGAATCTGGCTGAAACTCATCGCGCTGTTAGTGCAGCTGGCTGTCATTTGTCTGTTTCTGGGATCCTGGCAAGGAAGCCATATCTTGACCGGATACAGCTGGAACCAGATCGGATGTGGACACCTGGATAAGAATCATTGGAGGGAAGGGCAAAAAGAATACCGTATTCGGATTGCGGGCTCTTTACTTCTTTACTTCTTATATTTCAAGCAGATAGGAATGGAGATGAATTTTATTCTTGTGATAAATAATTTACCACTGGTATAACTTTTACCGCTAATAAAATGACCAATTTATGAGGTGGAGTGGGTTGTTCTGAGAAAGGAAGAATTTGAAGAAGTGCGAGAGGGATTTAAAGATTCTTATTGAGCTTGTTGCGAAGGGAATTCCGGGCTATACCAAAATAAGCGGCTGTACGGGTTTTATTACCACCAAATCTATTCATAATTTCATGTATGATCCTTGATTCCAGCTCTCTCAGGTCGAGACCCTCCGGCGGCAGGCCGATCGTAAGCGAGTTGTCTTGCGCAATATGATTCCGGCGGACCGGCGCCGGCTCTTTCCGGTCGGTAAGGAAATCCAAGTGCCCGGGCCTGATCTCGTAATCGTCCTCCAGCAGGACAATCCGCTCGATCGTATTTTGAAGTTCCCGGATGTTTCCCGGCCAAAGATGGGAAACAAGGATTTTCACCGCCTCGCTGCTGATCCCTTTGAAACTTCGTTTTTTCTGACTGTTGTAACGCTCCAAGAACATATTTGCCAATGGAACTATGTCCTCCTTTCTGTCGCGCAGTGGTGGAAGGTAAATACGAGCAGTGTTCAGGCGATAGAATAGATCCTGCCGGAAAGTGTTGCTTTTGACCATCGCGGACAGATCGCGGTTAGTAGCACAGATTATCCTTACGTCGAGACTCAATTTTTTCAGGCCGCCGACCCGGTAAAATTCCCGTTCCTGGAAGACTCGCAACAGCTTAGGCTGCATCTCCAAAGGAACATCTCCGATCTCGTCCAGAAATATCGTACCTTTCTGGGCCAGTTCGAATTTACCGATATTACCTTCTTTTTTCGAACCGGAGAATGCGCCGCCTGCGTAACCGAATAATTCGCTTTCAAACAGATTGGGCGGAATCGCCGAGCAGTTGATCGAAATGAATGGGGAAGTCGCCGCTGTCCGTCCATAGTGCACTAGCTTGGCCACGACTTCCTTGCCGGTTCCGGTCTCGCCTTCAATCAACACCGGAACAGTGCGGTCCTCATGGAGCCTTTCCACAGTTCTCACAATGTCTTGCATCTGAGGGGAAGAGAAACACAGCTTACCGATCCCGACTACTTCGGTATAGGCCTTCTGCAGGAGGGAAAACCTTTCTTCGGCCCCCTTGGTAGCTTCGGCTACCCGGTCCTCGAAGCAATGTGTCAGCTCATAGTTATCCTGGAGCAGCGACTGATGCTCGGCGATCCGCTCAATTACCGCTTCGAGTTCTTCCAAGTGAGTGGGTTTCAAAAGGTAGTCATAGGCCCCGGCCCGGAGAGCTTTTACGGCGGACTCCAGATTTCCGAAACCGGTCAGCAGGACAAAGTCCGTTAAGCGCCCCTCCGGCACAGATTTGATCGCCTGAAGCAGGGCGATGCCGTCCATGCCAGGCATGCGGATGTCGCTGAGGATCATGGGGAAAGGGGTTCTCATAAACATTTCAAGAGCCTTCCGGCCGCTGCCGCAAACGCTAACCTGATGTCCCAGTTTGTTGCCGAGGTAATCCGCCAGCAGTTCCCGGGATATTGCATCATCGTCTACCAGAAGAATCCGCATGTTCTTACTCCTTACCCCCTGGGGCAAGTCTGCAATTCGACAGTGAAAATCGCGCCGCTGCCGCTGCTCTTCCTAGCACTTATCGTGCCGTTCATTCCTTCCACGAATTTTTTTACAATCGCGAGACCCAAACCTACACCCTTTTCCGGCAATTTGGTGGTATAAAACGGCTCGAAAATCTCTTCCTCATCACCTGCCGGGATACCTTTGCCATTGTCCTCGATCTCCAGAACGGCATGGCCTTCAACCAGATGTGTCAAAATTTTAATCGTTTTTGCCTCTGAAACCAATTCATCCAGCGCATGAATCGCGTTAATGAGCAGGTTGATGACTATCTGTTCGAGATGAACCCTGTTGCCCTGAATGATCAGTGGACTCTCATGCAGGTAGAGTTTAAGTTCGATTTCGTGAGAATTGATCTGGGTGGACACAAGAGAAAGAGCACTC
Organism: Candidatus Glassbacteria bacterium RIFCSPLOWO2_12_FULL_58_11; assembly: GCA_001780825.1. Lineage (GTDB taxonomy): Bacteria > Gemmatimonadota > Glassbacteria > GWA2-58-10 > GWA2-58-10 > GWA2-58-10. The sequence continues at coordinate 15,524 of MFIX01000145.1, forward strand.
TCAACCGATTCATTCAGATCGATAGCTTCCTGGATTGATTCGGCCGGATTTATCCAGAAAGTCCGCATATGGCGGATCACATCCTCTATACGCCTCACTTGCTGGAAAATTTTCCTGAAGGTCAATATTTTTTCTTCCGGACGTTTTCCCTTCTTGCGCTCGTGATCCAGGATTGCCCCCTCCGAAATGATCCGGATCGAATTCAGAGGTTGATTGATTTCATGAGTTATGCCGGCCGCCATCACGCCAATGGAAGCCAGGCGCGCTGTTTTTTCAGCCATCTGGATCGCCTCGGTCCTTTTCCTGTCCGCTTCCAGACGTTCCTGGAGATACTCGTATCTGCGCCAGGCATTGGCGATCATGGCGGCTATCGTGCTGAAAAGGTTTCTTTCCTCGGGTTTCCATAAGTATCTGCTGCTCCGGCATAAACATATGCAGCCCATTATACTGTCCGCAGTCCCGACTGGAAGCATAAAAACCGAGTCAGGAAGCCGGCTCGATTGAACACCCTTCTTGTCATTTGCATCAGGAAAATCAGATATCGCCACGCTTTCACCGCTGATCACTTTTTGGAACAAGCCGTTCACTCCGGAAAACAAGAGTTCCGAAATGTTTTTTTCCTCGAATTCCCTGTCCGGCTGGTCCGCCGCTGCTGAATGCCAGTGCGCCAGCCGCGCGGTTTTCCTCAGTCCGGGATCGAGACTGTATATGCCAATACTGTTGATTCCGGTCGCTCTCCCAATCATATCCAGCAGTTCGTCCATTGGGCCGGGAAAAGCGTCCGTGGAGTTGAGACGGAAGGCGATTCTGGCCAGCAACCGTTCATGCTCCAGGGTCAGTTCGAGCTTTTCGTGCTCCTGTTTCAACATCCGGTCGGCCCGCTCCAGTTCGCTGAAATTTTCCTGCAGATGAAGGTTGGCCGCTTGCAAATCCCGGGTACGCTTCACCACGAGTTTTTCAAGAAGGACATGCCGATGAATAGCATACCCAAGCAGAATGACTATTATCGTGGTACCGGCAGCGGCGACTACCTGGAAACCGATTTCTTTATACCAGGGCAACAGGACGGTGAATTCGAATACCGCCGGGCGTGGGTCGATATTCAGGTTGTTGTCCATCGCCCGGACTTCAAAACGGTGCATTCCGTGGGACAGATTGTTAAATAAAGCCACTGTCCCGGTCTTGAATACTGACCAAGGGCCGTCATTGAGACGGTATGAGTACAGCAAATGCTCCAACTGGGTCTGCTTCCACCTGTCCGCCCCGGAAAAGATCAGGCGGACATTCCCATCCGGCGCAGCATCCTTCAAATTTTCCTTCGAGGAGATAAGGGTTCGCGGAGGGTCGGTATCCGCCTCCGGATGGTAAAGGCCAAGCCCTTGTATCGTGCCGGCCCAAATCCGCCCCTCACTATCCTCGAAAATCTTGAAAACAACAGTATTCGGCAGGCCGTCCTCGTTCGTATATACAATCCAGGCGCCTTCGTGAAAACGGTGAACTCCGGTTCCCGAAGCGACCCAGATACTGCCGTCTCGCCCTCTCACAATGGAACGGACACCAGCGAGCCCGGATCGCACGACCGACCATTTGCGTCCATCAAATTCTGAAATATTGTCTCTCCCGCCAACCCAGATTTTTCCCCCTTCTAATTCGGCAATACAGAAGCCGCCGACCCCCGAATATCCATCCGAAGGCCCGAAGATTTTGGCCTTGCCATCTTTATACTTCAGGAGACTCTTTCCAATGACGCCTCCGATCCAAACAGTGCCGTCTTGGGCCTCGAAGATGTAGCGCAAGTTCGTGACATTCCATTCTCTTTTTAATTCCAGGCAAGATTGAAAATTTTTGCCATCAAATATTTCGAGACATACTTTTCCCGAGCCCTCTGCTTGATTGGTTTCCACCCAGATTGAACCGTCTTTCCGGGGAGCAATCAACCGGATTAAACTTTTTTGGCTTTGGCCGGTTGAATCTTCAAGTGAATGGCGTATGAATTCGAATTTTTCTGTTGTCGGATTGAAAACGAGCAGAAAATATTGATAGGGAATAACGCCTATCGCAATGCGTCCATCGGGCAGGGAACACAGCGACTGGGTGAAAAACGGCTGGGTTTCAAGGTTCCTGGGCAAGGCATATATTTTCCAACTGCCCTCCTGATAGAGCAGCAGATGGAAGACCGCTGCGAACCAGATTCGCCCCTGCGAATCCTCATATATGGCATGAATACGATCTTTTATGCCTTTCAGGGCCCCGGGTGTTCTCCAGATTGAGGGGGCAAAGCGGGCCAGACCCTGTGAGGTTGCCAGCCAGAAAATTCCGTCATTCTCTATCGCCACATCATGCAAGTCCCCCGCGAGGATTCCCACCTTTTCCTGGATTTCTTCTGTTCCATTCTGTACCAGCGAAAGCTGTTGCCTCTCTGTGCTTATCCAATAACTCCCTTCCAGACCTAGCCAGCCTTTCAATACATCCCTGCCGTGGCATGAGAATTCATTCCATTTCATTCCATCGAAATGGATCAGTTCTTTTTTGTTGCTCCGCCGGTTAACAGCCACGGCGAAAAGTTCTTTATCCGGTCCGGTTGTCGGCGCCTGAAAGTCCTTAACTCCCATCGATTCGAGGAGGTATTCATGCCAGATTCGTCCGTGAGGTTCATCAGGCTGTTCCAGCCTGCCTATTCCCCGTTGGCCGGTGATCCAGAGGCTGCCCTCGCTGCCTGGGATCATATCGATAAAACCACCCAGTTTCGTAGCCTCAGCCTTAATTACGGGCTCGTTTTGTCCGGAGATTGCATCAAACGACATAAGGCAATCCGGCAGGAGATATAACGCCTTGTTATTCTTGCTTGGCAGAAGTGAGACCCGGTTTATATTCAGCATCGAGATACCGTCGAAATCCGTGGAATAATTATTCTCGACTCCCTTCACCTTGAACTGGTTCCATTTCCCCTCCCTGTACAACTCGATCCCGTTCTGGTAGAGGGACCAGAGCTGCCCCGACCGGCTTTCATAAACCTTCATATTGGAACCCGGGGAAGGTAGAGTATGAACGAAGCGGCCATCCGGACCCGGCCATCCATCCATCCAGCTCAATTCAGCCACATCCCCATGAGTTGCCCATACTTTGCCGTCGGGACCGATGCTTACACACCTTGTCCAGGATTCCACCAGCCCGTCGGAGGAATCGAAAAAACGCCAGTCAGCGGGGGTATTTCCCAGCGCTTCCCCGGCGGGGCGCAAGAGCATAACAGCGCCAGCAAAAAGAATCAGGGCAAAAATATTATCTTTTTTTTCAACTAATCTGGCTGGCATTTGCGAGGGACGCTCCACGTCTCTAATTGCACCAGGAAAAACATTCATCTTATCAGAGCATGATGGGCTTTAATACTTAAAGTTAAAGTAGAGTTCTCAGTAATTGCAACTGATTTTTCCTACTGACGAAAACCGGCGAAGCTGACC
>MFIX01000145.1:19350-24561 GCA_001780825.1 Candidatus Glassbacteria bacterium RIFCSPLOWO2_12_FULL_58_11
CCAGGGCTTTTGAAGAAAGGCTGCGTTTGGCAAGAATTGGCAAGAATCACTTTCTGAAGATCAGATTGCCAATGTATAACCTCCCGCAAACCCTTGTCAGTACTGGAGCGGGCGACCGGACTCGAACCGGCGACGTCCAGCTTGGGAAGCTGACATTCTACCGCTGAATTACGCCCGCATTTTTTATGATGCTTGTCTTGCCTGTCTTTCGGCCTTCAGGGCCGCCCGTCCAACCCGTCAAAGCTCACCCGCGCACGATAACCATGCACCCATCCGTTGCCAGGAAAGACACCTGAATAATACCGGGACAGGAAAAAATTGTCAATAGAACAGCAGTCGAAAGGGCAGGGATAAGAGAGAGGAAAAGTCCGTGGAAAACTTAAGCCGGGTGGCTTCAGGCGGCCAGCTCCAGGGGCTTTGCGGCGGAGGGCTCGCGGGTCAGGGGGCGGGGGCCGGGAGCGAAAAATCGGAAACTGCTGCCGCGGCCATTGAGCACCATCAGCTTGTCGAAAGCCCAGAGCGAAAGCAGGACCAGCAGGAACAGCAGCAGCGAAAAAAGGATGACATACTTCTTAAGCATTTTTCACCAGCAAAGGAAGGGGGAGCGGCGCATTAGAAAATATTTCAGCAAATACTAGATCGGCCTGAGGAGGGGAAAACTTTAATTAAGTGCAGTAGTTCTTTACAGTTAAAGCTCTGCAAAAGCCTGCTTCCGGTCCTATCCGGGCAGTCTGAGAAAGCTCTGGCAAAGGGATTTTTGCCAGCGTCCAGGGCGATCATATTGCTGTGCCGTATGGGCACGCTGCACCGTGCCCTGCATTATCGTCAATCCCCCCTAGTTCACATCCGGAGGTTGCCGAAACCGCCGGATTGTTGTATTAGTTCAGGGCTGTTCTGTGGGACAAGCTTAGCCAAACAGACAACTGAACTGATGAGGGAATCCATGCACGAAAGATCACGCACCGAGCTCCGTCCGGTACTTCTCGCACCGGGCTGGATGGCCCACGCCGAGGGCTCCTGCCTGGCCGAAATGGGCCTGACCCGGGTGCTCTGCAGCGCGACTGTCGAGGAGAAACTGCCGCCGTTCCTCGAACACGCTGGCAAGGGCGGCTGGGTCACCGCCGAGTATGGGATGCTGCCCCGCTCCACGCATACCCGCCAGCAGCGCGAGCGCAGCCGCGGCTCGGCTAACAGCCGGGCCCTCGAGATCAGCCGCCTGATCGGCCGGGCCCTGCGGATCGCGGTGGACCTGCCCGCCCTGGGCGAGCGCACGATCACCCTGGACTGCGATGTCCTCCAGGCGGATGGAGGGACCCGCTGCTGCGCGGTCAACGGAGCGGTGGTAGCCTTGCATCTGGCGCTCGGGAAACTGGTTGGGGAGGGGAAACTGACGGCAAACCCGCTGAAAACTCTGGTCGCCGCGGTGAGCGTCGGCCTGGTCGACGGCGCTCCCAGACTGGACCTGGACTATGCGCTGGACAACCGGGCCGAGGTGGACCTGAACGTAGTAATGACCGCCGGCGGCAGGCTGGTGGAGGTCCAGGGCACCGCCGAGCATGAGCCTTTCGACCGCAGCCAGTTGAATGAGCTGCTTGACCTGGCCGGGCAGGGAATCGGCCACTTGATCGCTATTCAAAAAGAGGTGCTAGGTATTGCCTGAGCCTAAACTCCTGATCGCCTCCACCAATCCGGGCAAGGTAGCCGAGTACAGGCTCTTGCTCGAGGGCTTGGGGATGGAGATAGTCGGTCCCGAGGCGCTCGAGAGAGAAATCCCGCCTTTCGCGGAGACCGGCGCCTCGTTCCGCGAGAATGCCGCGGCCAAGGCCGGCCACTGGCACGCGCACTCCGGCCTCCCTGTTTTGGCGGATGACAGCGGCCTGGCCGTGGACAGCCTGGATGGCGCGCCTGGGGTTTACTCGGCCCGTTTCGCCGGGCCGCGGGCCACCGACCAGCAGAATGTGGCCCGCCTGCTGGAGCGTCTGCGGGAGGTCAAAAAGCCCTCCCGAGGAGCGACTTTCCATTGTTGCCTGGCGCTCTGCCGCTCAGATGACAGCCTGGTCTTTTTCGAGGGTATCTGCCGAGGTGAAATTCTTACCCTTCCGGCAGGAACAAGCGGATTCGGCTACGACCCGGTCTTCTATTACCCACCCCTGGCAAAAACTTTCGCCCAGCTCAGTCCCGCAAAAAAAAATCAGGTCAGCCATCGCGCCCTGGCGCTTAAGGCTTTTCGTAACTGGCTGGCATCCAACCAGATATAAAGGCCCGAGCAACTCTTCCGGATTGCTGTCAATCCCCGATTAAGTATTGACAAGGGCCGGAGCGGCTATTATATTGTCAACTAAGCCAATCGACATTATGATATATATTGCCGCCCGGTTCACTTAAAGGGCTTTCCGCAGGCCGGCGCAGCGTGCTCGCTTATGGCGGCTTCAGGCTGGCGCCGGAGAATGAACGCGCGGCGGAAAGATTGAGGGAGGAGGGAACATGCCGGACTATCAGATGCAGCGGCTCGATATCTGTAGCCGCACCCCTCGCGCTTCGGGGCGTAACGGGGTCGGCGACCGGGCGCGGCCAGTACGAGATCAACGTTCTCTGCAATAATAAATGGTTCGGAAAGCTGATAAATCCGAAGGCCGTTACTGGAAATTAATCGGCCGGTTAATTAAATTTGGAGGAAATGATGGCGAAGATTTATGCTGATATAACGCAGACTATCGGCAGGACGCCGCTGGTTCGCTTGAATCGCCTGACCAAGGGTGTCGGCGCTGAAGTGGTAGTGAAGCTCGAATTTTTCAACCCCCTGCATTCGGTCAAGGACCGGATCGGCGTGAGCATGATGGATGCCGCCGAGCGGTCGAGGAAGATCAACAAGAATTCTGTAATTATCGAACCGACCAGTGGGAACACGGGAATTTCGCTGGCTTTTGTCTGCGCTGCGCGCGGCTACCGCCTGATTCTCACCATGCCCGACACGATGACTGTCGAGCGGCGCAATATCCTCAAGGCCCTGGGAGCCGAGCTGGTGCTGACCCCCGGCGAAAAAGGGATGAAAGGGGCGATCGCCAAGGCCGAGGAGCTGGTGCAGTCCACGCCGAATTCCTTTATGCCCCAGCAGTTCAAGAACCCGGCCAACCCGGAGATTCACCGCAAGACCACGGCAGAGGAAATCTGGAACGACACCGATGGCAAGGTGGATATCCTGATCAGCGGGATCGGCACCGGCGGTACGATTACCGGCGTGGCCGAGGTGATCAAGAAGCGCAAGCCCTCATTCCGGGCGATTGCGGTGGAGCCCGTGGAAAGCCCGGTTCTTTCCGGAGGCCAGCCCGGTCCGCATAAGATCCAGGGTATCGGCGCCGGTTTCAAGCCGGATATCCTGAACATGGATCTCGTGGATGAGATAGTCAAGGTGAGCACTGAGCAGTCGATCACCATGGCGCGCAGGATGGCCCGCGAGGAGGGGATTTTTGCCGGAGTTTCCTCAGGCGCGGCGGTCTATGCAGCGCTCGAAGTGGCCGCGCGGCCTGAGAACAAGGGCAAGCTGATCGTGGCGGTCTTGCCGAGCACCGGTGAGCGCTACCTCAGCCATCCGCTCTACGCGGAGCTTTAGCAGGGACTCGGGGCTGTCAGAGACTGTCCTCGCAGGACGGCTCTTTATCTGTATTTTTAGTGACAAATTCCGTTTGCACGCTTAAAGTTGGGGCATCCCGATTTTATCGGGATGCCCCTGCACATTTTAGAACCTTGTTGACGAGCTTTAAGCGATGGATTTAAGTGAAGAGAAAATAGAGCGTTACAGCCGCAATATTGTTCTGGCGGAGATTGGCCCGCAGGGACAGGAGCGTATTCGCCGAGGCAAGGTTCTGATTGTCGGGGCCGGCGGGCTTGGATCGCCGGCCGCTTTGTACCTGGCCGCGGCCGGGATCGGTGTGCTGGGGCTGATCGACTCCGACAAAGTGGAGCTGAGCAACCTTCAGCGCCAGATCCTTCATGATACCCGTTCGCTGGGCGAGGCGAAAACCCGCTCTGCCGGCCGGAGAATCCGCGCGCTCAACCCGGACGTGGCGGTGCGGACATTCCAGGAGCGATTTTCCGTGGATAACGCCTTGTCCTTGGTCCGGGAGTTCGATTTCGTTATCGACGGCAGCGACAATTTCGCCACCAAATTCCTGGTCAATGATGCCTGTGTCCTGGCCGGGAAGCCCTTCTCGCATGCCGGAGTGCTCGGGTTTCGCGGTCAGGTCCTGACTGTCGATCCATCCCGCGCCGATTCGCCCTGCCTGCGCTGCCTGCTGCCCGAGCCGCCGGGCCGGGCAGAGACCCCGGACTGCTCGCGCTCCGGAGTCCTGGGGGCGCTCACCGGCATTCTGGGCTCGATCCAGGCGCTCGAGACGCTTAAATTTTTAACCGGCGCGGGTGAGCTGCTCTGCGGCAGGCTGCTGACCGTGGATGCTCTAAAGTTGACTTTCCGGACCGTGGCGGTCCGGCGGAACCCGGATTGCCCGCTCTGCTCGGGGAAAAAACGGATCACTGCTTTGGACCAGGCCCTTTATGTCTGACCGCCCTTTAGCTGGAACCGGCAGATCCTCCTAAGATGCCCGACAAACACTTTATCGACCTGGTGGGCACTGCCTGCCCGATGAACTTTGTCCGGATCAAGATCGCTCTGGACAAGCTCGGCCCCGGCGCGTCCCTGGAGGTGCGTCTCGATGGCAGAGGAGCGGCCGAGGAGGTAACCCGCTCGCTGGAAGACCAGGGTTACCGGGTAAGCCGGATCAGGGAAGAAATGGGAGCGGCCGAGATAACAGTCGTTAAATATTAAATTGGTTAATCTCTTTAAATGTAAATATATTACAGGCTATACCTGATAATTTACTTGAAGAAGATATCTCGCTGGAAAGTAGCCGTTGCCGGGTTTGAGGAGCGTCCATCTCAACGGTTTCCGATCTTCCCGCAACCGTCAATGCCTTGACAAATGCTTTCCCTGTTGGGTAGATTAAAATCCTCCTATCAAACAGAACAACTCTTGCGCTTATGCCTGTCAGACTAACCTCAACCCTCAAGGAGAATAAATGCCATCCAGTGATTTCGAGATTAGAATGCCTGAAATCAGACTGCCCCAATTCAGCCGGAAGATGGTTGTCTGGGGCCTGATCGTGGCCGCGGCGCTTTGGCTGGCCTCAGGAGTCTACAAGGTGGAGGCCGATGAGC
>MFIX01000146.1 GCA_001780825.1 Candidatus Glassbacteria bacterium RIFCSPLOWO2_12_FULL_58_11
AGATAGACCGGAATGTTCCTGAAAGATGGGTTTTCCTGCCCGATCTCCCGGATCAGCGCGCGTTTGGCCGAGGAGGATGGACCGCAGAGCAGGGTCACCGAGCCGCCCTCCCCGCCCGCTCCATTGACCTTCCAGCCGACCGCCCCGTGGCCGCGGGCGATCTCGATCACTTTTTGCGCCTGGGCGCTGATCAGCTCGGCGTGAAGGCGACCCTGGGCCACGGTGTTTTCGCTCATTGCATTTCCGAGCCCGCGGAAATCCCCCCGGTACACGGCATCGCGGGAGAGCTCGGCGGTCCGGCGCAGGTCCTCCAGCTTGCGGCAGTCCGGTCCCAGACCTTCCAGCTCGCGGATCACCCGCTCGTGGATTTTCGAGGAGTCGTGGGAGCGGCCCAGGTAGATCAGGGCCAGCCGCCGCTCCAGCTCCCACCAGGTCGAGTCCGGGACCCGGATCTGGGACAGTGTGGCTTTGGGGTAGTCGAACATTTCGATATAATTGATCCCGCCGAACGTGGAACAGAGCTGGTCCTGAATCCCGCTCTGCAGTTTCAGCAGGTCCACCTCGACCGAGTGGGCGGTATAGGCCACCTCATGGGGGGAAAGGCGCCCCGGAGTCAGGCAGTCCAGCGCGCCCACCAGGGCCACGCTGACCGCGGCCGAGGTACCGGTCGAGGCCCCGCTCGGGGCCTCGGAAAAGATGTTCGCCTGGAAGCAGTAATCCTCCGAGACATTCATCTTGCGGATGGTCGCCTCGAGCAGGGGGTGACGGTCCCAGCTATCAGCGGCTGGATCCAGCGCATAGCGCTCGCCGAAATTCTCGGCATGGATTACGAACCGCTCGCGGCCGCTCTCCAATGGGTAAACCTCGAGCTGTACCTCGACTATCGGATAGACGCCGATATTGAAGATTTTACCGTGGCCGGCGAACCAGGTATCGGTCCAGCCGCCATTGTCGCAGATCCGGATCGGCGCGGCGCTGTTGATCACCCGCAGAGGTTTGGCGCGGTCGTCAGCCATTTCAGACCTTGGCGCTGAATGAAGTTACGCAATTATTGGCCGGACAATTCCTGACTGCCGGCATTTCGAAATAAACAGACTCGCGAAATTATAAGGCATCCGGGCCGAGTTAGCCAGACCGCAGGCCGGAGAGACCGCATAACCGGGCCAGGAATATTTATCGCCTTGTGCCGGACGGCTGATAAAGTGCCTTGACATAATAACATACATTAATTAAATATTGTCATCGCGATCTTGAATCGTAAAATCCGCACCCTCGGAAAAAGCGGCGGCCTGGCCGGACCCATCGGTTATTGGCTCTTTCGGGATCCACTAAGCCCTTACGGTAAAATAAGATCCAGAGAAATCTATTTCAGAAACTCCGGTTCGCTCTGAATTCTGTTTTTTTATCGCCGGCGGACATGAGCCGGAATACCGGGATAATATCAGTCATTCGGCATTAATTGGACATACCAATTCTGGCGGACAGCCCGGGAGACCTGTCCGGTTGGCGAGCTCTGGCTCAAACATCCCCGCAGAGGGGACTTTTTTTGCGACTGCATAATTGCAAACCGTCAACGGCAGGGAAATGGAGTTTAGCATGAGAAAGAGCACCGGATTTGTATTCAGGTCTCCGGCATGGGGATTCATTCCTGTTCTGCTTATTTTCGCCTTTGCCTCAGCCGGCTGCGGCAAAGGTAAATCCGCGGTTGAGGAAAAAATGGTCAAAGCAGGCGACACGGTGAGGATCATGTATAAGGGCACTCTGGAGGATGGAAGTGTTTTTGATTCCACCCAGACCGGCAAGCCTTTCGAATTTGTCGCCGGCGTAGGCTCGGTGATTCCCGGGTTCGACCAGGCGGTTACCGGAATGAAGCTTAATGAGAAAAAGAATGTTACGATTAAGGCAACGGATGCGTACGGATTGAGAAACGACAATATGTTCCGGAGATTTCCGCATTCCTTTTTCCCCGCGGATATGAACCCGAAGCTCGATATGGTCATCAGCCTGCAAGGCCCCAACGGCAGGGAGTTCCCCGGGAAAATTACCGAAATCACCGCGGACAGCGTAACTGTCGATCTTAATCATCCGCTGGCCGGCAAAGACCTGACCTTCGACATTGAAATGGTCGGGATCGAATCTCCGCCGCCAACCGCTCCGGCTACGGAAACCAAGTAGGGCTGTTCCCCGCCGCCGGAAATAGTGTAATCCTGGGCAGATTTATTTGCCTGGACTGCGGAAGGATTTTAAGGGCTTTTCAAACAGGACAAAAAAAATGGACCGTTTCCCGGCGGTCCATTTTATCTCTTTTTTTTCATTGTCAGACCATCAGCAGCGAGGCGAAGGCGAAGTAGAAGGCCAGACAGATGATCGTACAGCTGATGAGATTAAGTCTTTCCGTGCGTTCCATTTTTTCCTCCAGGTGATTTTGTTAATTTCTCGACTGCTTTCTGTATATTAAGACAACCATAAACCATTTACGGTTTCATTTTTTTAGCAGGGAACATATCCATCAACCGGAGAAACGCCGATGAGGCAAATTCAGAACCTTGACCGCATCCCGCGCCGCGCACGGGGCGCGGAGACAGGCAACCGCTCCAGGATCGGCCTGGCGGGCAAAACCCGGCTGATCGTTCTGCCGGTCATTTTGAGCGCCGCGCTGCTCTCCTGCTCGCGTAAGCCCTCGGAGACTGCGCAAAGCGCTCCCGAAGGGCCCGGAGTCAGAACTGAAATGCTGGTCTCGGCCGGCTGGCTGGAAGGCAATCTCGGCCAGGAAAACCTGGTGCTTCTTCAGGTGGCCGATTCCAGCGCGGACTATCACAAATCCCATATTCCGGGCGCCCTGTACCTGCGCTGGAAGGATATCGTGGTCGACCGCGATGGGGTACCCAATGAACTGCCGGATCCGGAACAGCTCACCGCGCTGGTCCAGCGCCTCGGGATCACGGAAAACAGCCGAATCGTCCTATACGACCAGGGCGATGGCGTACAGGCCGCCAGGGCCTATGTGACTTTAGACTACCTGGGGCTGGGCGGAGTGACCGCGCTGCTGGACGGCCAGCTTAAGAAATGGACCGCCGAGGGAAGGCCGGTCAATTCGGAAGTCCCGGAGATCCACCCCTCCAGCTTTGTCCCGCATTTCAACCCGGAGATCATCGTCTCCCTGGATGAGATGCGCAAGCTGGTGGAGAGCGGAGACACCGGCGCCTGCCTGGTGGACGCCCGCTCGCCGGAACAGTACAGCGGTAAGGAGACCGGCCATGGGTCCACCCGGGGAGGACACATCCCCGGCGCGGAAAACCTCCCCTGGCAGCTCAGTATCGTGAGCGCTGACGACCCGGTCTTCAAGCCCGCGGATGAGCTGCGCAAGCTGTACGCCGGGGCCGGAGCCAGCTCAGGCAGGCCGGTGATTACCTACTGCAATACCGGCCGGACCGCCTCGCAAGACTATTTCGTGCTCAAGTACCTGGGTTACAATACCCGGCTCTATGATGGCTCTTTCAGCCAGTGGAGCACAGCGGAAGAGACACCGGTTCAGGCAGGGGCGGAGCAGAAGTAAACAAGCTGAGATCAAGGGATCGAGCCGTAATTTCAAAGGCCTTTCCCGGCCAGACGGATTGTCTGGGGTACGCTGTCAGTTTTATCATAATAGAGAATTCGGTCCTCAATCAGCCTGTTGTCGATGTATAATCTGAAACCCGGCCGGAAGTCACGGTCCGGCGGGATGTAGACCCGGCTGCCCGATTCCCGCACGTTGAGCCAGTAATCGATCGGGAGTGGATCGCCGGGATCGGCCCGGCCATTTAGTGCGGCAAGTGTTTCATCCCCGAATGGAACAGTCTCCACCAGCGCCTCCAGCAGCAGTTCTCCGGTATAAGCGCGATAGATTCTTTGTCCAAGAGGCCAGCGCGGCTGTTCGGTACTATCGGTGAGAAAAGGTTCAAAGACCAGGGTCATCTCCCTGCCGGTCAGCAGTTCCACTCCCACTTCCAGCTTCAGCGATTCTCCGATGCGGGCGGCGCCCTCGGCCAACGTACGCCTCAGGCCGGCGTGATCTTCGGCAGGACTGCCAAGCCAGAGCCGGTAAAAGCCGACTTGCAGTGACGGGCTATTGAGCGGTTTGACCTCGACCTCCCCGACCGGACGGCTCGCTACGATCCGTCCTACACCGTTAACCAGCAGCGCGGTGACCTTGGTAATTCCGGGCAGGATAAACTGGGCCCTGGGAATGACAGCCGTAGTCTGGAATTCTTTCGCACCCGCCGGTACAGGCAGACTGCAAAGGATATTGTAGTCCACGTGTTCCTCGGCCCGGAGCCGGAGCTCATAATGTTCCAAGGGACGGGATGAAGTCAGCTTGACCTGTGCCTCAAGGTTCCAGGCCGTGTTCTGCCATTGCACATCAAGCTGAAAATCTGAAGGCAGGGTGTCGTCCGGGGATGGGCGGTAGAGAGAGTCTAGGGCTTCACCGCAGCGCCAGATGCGTGTCATGTCGGTAATTTCGGCCTGGTCATCCCCGGGCCGCGAAATCAACTCCTCAGCCCGGCCGTCCAGGTCCCGGTCATAGGCGAAGGTGTCGAAAAACCCGTCATTGTCGGAATCCGAGTAAGTAATAATCTCGCGCACATAACGTCGAATGTTATCCGGGGTGGGCCAGAGATAAAAATTGTTCCTGCGGCAGTCCGGGTCGCGGTAAAATATTCCATCCTCCGCTTCGTAAAGATGGTAAAGGCTGTCGATGGCCGAAAAGTAGAGGCGGAAGCCGGAGTCGGCATCCCGGTCGAACTCCCGGCGCGAGCCGATGAAAGCCATCCCGGGTTCGAACTTGAAGTAATAACCCCAGATCCCTTCGAGCCGGTGGGAGGCGACGTCTTTGGTTCCGGCGGAGTCCTGCTGGTTTTCAAGCCAGTTGAGTGAGATTGCCCGCCAGGGAGCATGCAGGGTGTAATAAACCGCGGAGGAGGAAGGAACGAAATCAAAGCTGCCGAATTCGTAGGCCGATCCCGGCCCGCTCCACAGGCTCGACACGCCAAAACCGGCCAGAAAATCCCATAACTTCAACTGATCCCCCGAGCCCCAGTTCATCGGCTTTTCGGCGAGAGCATGGAAGGCGAGATCATAGTCGACATAGGCATCCAAGTCTGGGCGCGGATATTCCAATTTGTACCTGGCCGCCGCATCACCATCCCAATCGAAGCTCCAGCGCATCAGGCCGGGCCCGTAATCCCGCAGGTGCATGTCGGTAAATCCGTCGTGATTCAAATCGTACCAGCGGTGCACTTCCCCTGTGGTGCGGCGTCCCTCCAGCCCCATTCCCGTCGATTCCGGAGGACGGCGTACGCGCATCTGAAATGTTCCCGACCCATCAGCGTCCAGGTACTCCCAGACCGAAAAAGAAGGCAGGTTCGGCGGAAAATGATTATCGTCATCTTCATCCAGCTCAACCCAGGCGCCGAATCCGCTTAACATCCCGCGCCAGGTCTCTCTCATGCACCGGTTGCCAAGCAGGTCCCGGTAATATTCAGTTGGATCGTAGAGGCTGAAATTGGGGTAATCGGCGCGGAGGTCAGGATCTCCATCCCTGTCGAAATCCTGATATCTAATCCTCTGCTGGATAAACCCCCTCCCGACCAGGTCCAGCTCGTGCAGGTCTGAATCAAGGTCATCGCAGATTCCGTCATCATCAAGGTCCAGGCAGCGCCAAAGCCATCCCTCGGTAGTGTCAACTTGCCCATCGCCGTTGCGGTCGAGGTAAATCTTCATCTGGTCAGGCTCGCCATCCAGGTCATAATCGAATTCGTCCCAAAGCCTGGCAAACAGGGAATCGCCATGCGCGGTAAGGTGAAGATCGCCCAGCCTGTCCGGCGCCTGGTTGCCATTTAAATCCAGGACCTTAACTGTTTCGAGCGCTCCATCCCTGTCCAGGTCAGCCTCGTAAAGCCAGGGGATTTCTTCTCTCCCCGCGAGGGTGCAAAAAGTCAGTACCAGCAGTAAAATTCCCGGCACGCCTTTTATGCCGGCATTGAACACATCCGCTATCCTCAGCATCGATCCTTGCCTTTCGGTGGAAGTACGATTGCCTGGGTCTGTTTAATCGGCTATTCCGGAACTCGGCACTGCCGCCGGATGCCGGTTCCTGTCAACCCACCAGGCCCAGGGAACCAGAATCCAGAGAAAATTGCCGATCCATTCCCATTGCACTTTCTCCTGCACGGGCGGCAGCAACAAGACTATCAGCCATAATCCCCAGCTCCCGGCCCGGTTCAAAGCCCTGGTGGAATAGATATAAATCAACACTCCGCAGACATACAGCAGGTATTCGAAATGCAGCCACCCGAACCGGACATAAAGCCAGGAGCCTAGACCCAATTTCAAGTCCGCGCCCGGCCATAAAGTAAGATCCGGCTGGTGCACAAGCAGGTCGAGAAACCAATGGCTCAGTACTCCCGCGGCCAGCGCCAGAGCGCCCGCCCGGTATCGGCTGCTGGAATAGTACACTACAGCAAGGAGTGCCGCCCAGCCCAGAGTGGCGGCCAGGCTGTGTGTGAGCTGACCATAATAAAGATCACTGGAAACTGAAGGTGGAATTCCAAGGAAGGCACGCACCCGCGCGTGCCCGAGGCCTAGAAAGATCGGCCAGACCAGATCGACCAGTTGAACGGCAAGGAAGAGCAAGCCGAGGGAAACTCGCGGGGCGGGCCGCTTGAGAGCGAATCCAACCGCAAAGTGGCCGATAAACAAAATGCCTTCTTTATCAAGTCCGGAATGACTGTCAACTTACTGGAGCCGGCTGAATACTGACTTACCGTACAATCTCTTTTGCGAGTTGAATTGAGCTCAATAAGTTTTGGCTTTCTGCTCGATCTGCTTTCCCAGCATGAGAATAAACTGGGTCAGCAGGTTATTGTCGTAATCCTTCTGGGTTTTGGAGAGGAAAGACAGGGCCTCGAAGGGCGAGAGCGCTTTTTTGTAGGAGCGCTCGGTGGTCAGGGCATCATAGATGTCCACGATCGAGGAAATGCGGCCGAACTGAGTAATTTGATCATCTTTCAGGCCATAGGGATATCCGATACCGGTCATTTTTTCGTGATGCTGGGCCACCGGCTCATAGACCCTGTCCGGCAGCTCGTGGTTTTCCTTGAGGATATTCACCCCCAGCAGCACATGGTCTTTCATCTTTTGGAACTCTTCATCGGTCAGACGTCCCGGCTTATTGATCAACAGCGGATCGACCAGGCTTTTGCCGACATCGTGGAGCATCGCTCCGAGGCCCAGCAGCTCGAGGTCCGGGCTCTTCGGCAGGCCTATCGCCGTACCCAGGCCGATGCAGAAAGTGCAGACATTCATCGAATGGACATAAGTATAATAGTCGTGCCCGCTGATTTTCATCAGGGAGTAAAATGAGGCATCGTTCTCCATGATGAATTCCACCAGGCCCTGGACTGAGGTGTTGGCGGATTTGATGCTCTCCCCGCTGCGCGGGTCATCGAGCACATCCTTGACCACCATCTTGCTCATCTCGCGCAGCGCGGTAGCCTGGTGCTCCACCGGTCCGGCCTTAAGATCGGTCATCAGGCCCTGCACGAACATCCGGTAAGCCGGCTTATCCTCATTGCGGATCAGCAGCTCCAGGTCCTTGGAAAAGGACTCCAGGGTCAGTTCCCAGGGCCCCTCGGGCCTTCCCTCGAAATCCTCCGCCAGGTAAATATCATTGTTCTCATGGTAAAAGACCGGGAAGGTCAGGGACTGGCCGGGCTCGAAAAGGTGACGGTCCACCACGTGGTAATTATCCAGGATTTCATGATAGCGGGTAATCTCGCCCGGATCGATAAAAATGCCGCTGAAACCCTTGCTTTTGGCGGTCCTTTCCTGTTCGACCCGGATGTCCTCGCGGTATTTCTCGTAAAGCTTCAGGTCGGCTTTCGAAACATAGAGCGATTCGATCTTATTTTCTATCAGGTTATTGAGAAAAGTCCTCTCAAATTTGATATTCGCCTTGCGGTAGAGCACATAACGGTCTTTTTGCCTGATAAAGAGGTCGAAATTAGGCACTGTATCGACCACGATCCTGCGCAACGGCACAGGGAAAAATTGTTCGGCCATAGCCTGACCTTTTCTTTTCGTTCAGTTGGCTTACCACGGTGAGAAACGGGATTATATTAATAAACTCAATATAACGAGTTGGAGAATTGTTTTCAACTAGCCGGGAAATTTTTTTGGCGGGAGCGTGGCAAGCGTGAAAGCCTGGAGGAAGCGGAATTGATCTTGAACGGCTACCCAAGACTAAATGAGCGGAAGCCGGAAAAGCGGTGCGGAATGTGAAGGTTTTCGCTGATTGCCCTTCACGTTTACCGCGTCTGGCAGGCCGCCGAATCGATTATCCGGTCGAAGACCTCGGGCCGGCATTCAACCATATAGTGCAGGTACATCCGGAACAGCTCGTCTTCCGAAAGGCTGCGAAAATTTTCCCGCAGACTCTCCAACTGGCCCTGCAGCAGCTCACTGGTCATGGTGGGCCCCTTTCCGTCAACTTTTTAATTAGCGCTTTATTTACCGTAAAGTAACCGGGTGTCGATACTGTAAACGAACCGGTGGTCCCGGAAATTGACCGCCGGAGAGATAAAATTCACCAGTCTTTCCCTAAGGATGTGGTTGCAGTCAAAACTGTTACGCTCCAGCTTGAACAGCGGAGAGGCCGGATTTTTAAGGAAGCCGATCTTGCGGAACTGTTCACCGGCGAGCAACGGCTCCCCGGCCAGAGTCGAAACCGTGGCGTGCTGCTCCGCAAAATCGAAAGTTATCTCGTGTTTATGGAAAAATCCGGTAAGCGAGCCGGAAAGGTCGGCGGAGTTGAAATCGATCCGGCCCGGGCGGGCGAAGACGGCCGAGAACTGGACCGAAAAGTCCCGCCATTCCCTTTTCGGCGCCCCGGAGCGGCCGATCCGGCGCAGGCGGACAATCCGGGTGGCGCTCATCTTTTTCGGGCTGAGGCCGTCGAGAGAGTCGAGCAGCGGATCGCTGCCGCTGATTTCTCTCACCGGCTCCAGCAGAGTGCTGTCGATCGCATAGCCCAACAGCTCCATTTCGCGGGTGAAACTGGTGATCCGCTGGACCTCCTCGATCCGCCTCTTGCGCACCACCTCGGCTTCCCGGCCTGCGGACATCTCGATGACCCGGTATTCATCTTTCAACAGGGCCAGGGCTTTCTTGACCGTAA
>MFIX01000147.1:0-148 GCA_001780825.1 Candidatus Glassbacteria bacterium RIFCSPLOWO2_12_FULL_58_11
CAGGCGGTAGGTGCAGAGCACGGGGTAGCGGTATCCTCCTGCACCGCAGGGCTTTTCCTGAGCCTGCACCTGCTGGGAGTGGGTCCCGGGGATGAGGTCATCGTCCCCTCATATTCGTTCATTGCCACGGCCAATGCAGTCGTCCACT
>MFIX01000147.1:186-24059 GCA_001780825.1 Candidatus Glassbacteria bacterium RIFCSPLOWO2_12_FULL_58_11
ACCTACAATATCGATCCCGCGGCGGTCCGGAGCGCGCTGAGCAAAAAGACCGCCGCGATTGTCCCGGTGCACCAGGTAGGCCAGGCCGCCGACCTGGACCCGATTTATGAGCTGGCGGACCGCAAAGGCATCGCGGTGATCGAGGATGCGGCCTGCGCTATCGGTACGCGCTATAAAGGAAAGCCGGTCGGGGCGGGGGCTGCTTTTGCCTGTTTCAGCTTCCACCCGCGCAAAATTCTGAGCACCGGCGAGGGTGGGATGATCACCACGAGCAGCGCGGAGACCGCGGAAAAGCTGAAAATGCTGCGCCACCAGGGCATGAGTGTCTCCGACCTGGCCCGTCACAAGAGTACCCAAATCATTTTCGAGCAGTACCCGGTGGTGGGTTATAATTTCCGGATGACCGACCTTCAGGCCGCGCTGGGGATTGCCCAGCTCGGAAGGCTGGAGACCCTGCTCGGCGCGCGGGCCAGGCTTGCGGAGCGATACACCAGGGCATTCAGCGCAGTCCCGTATCTGATTACCCCGTATGTACCGGATTATTCGGGACACTCCTTTCAATCATATATCCTGCGGCTCGGACCCGGTTGCCCGGTCAGCCGCGACAGGCTGATGCAGGAGCTGCTGGACCGCGGGATTTCCACGCGCCGGGGGATCATGTGCAGCCACCAGGAGCCCTGTTATGCGAGCCTGGGGCGCCGGACAAATCTCGAACATTCAGAGAAAGCCGTTCAGGAAACCCTGGTCATCCCGTTGTATCCCGGGATGACTGACAGCGAACAGGACTACGTTATAGAGAAAATCATTGAAATTGCAGGCGGGAAATGATATGAGACAGGTCAAGCCGGGACAGTATCAGATAATCGCCGACAGCGTAGTCCTGGGAGTGGGTGTCCAGATTTTCAATTTTGTCAATCTTTACGGCTGCACTATCGGCGACAACAGCAAAATCGGCTCATTTGTCGAGATCCAGAAGAACTCATTTATCGGCAGCAACTGCAAAATATCCTCGCATACTTTCATCTGCGAGGGAGTGACTATCGAGGATGAGGTGTTTGTCGGGCACAATGTCTCGTTTATCAACGATAAATATCCCCGGAGCACTGGCGAGAGCGGCGCTCTGCAGACCGAGCAGGACTGGAAGGTCGTGCCAACCCTGATCCGCCGCGGGGCCTCGATCGGGACCAGCTCGACCATCCTCTGCGGAGTAACCGTAGGGGCCGGCGCGGTTGTCGGCGCAGGCAGCGTGGTGACCCGGGATGTAGAGGACGGCGCAGTCGTGGCCGGGGTCCCCGCCCGTTTCCTGCGCTGGGTGAAAAAACCAGGAGAAATTGCGTAGTCCAAATATCACTTAAGAGGCGGAACGGCTGATGCTGGTTTCTGTCATCATCCCGGTATATAACGAGCAGGAAAACCTCGCGCCGCTGTTCGACCAACTGACCTCAGTGTTGAACGGCGACACCACTTCGACTTACGAGGTTATCTTTGTCGATGACTGCTCGAACGACAATTCTTTTTCGATCTTGCAGGAGTTAAGCCGGAAGGAATCCCGCTTTCCGGTGCGCGTGATCCGGCTGGCCCGGAACAGCGGGAGCCATCTCGCCGTACTGGCGGGCATCCGGTACTGCCGCGGGGATGCGGCCCTGGACATGGCCGCCGACCTGCAATGCCCGCTCGAGGCCATTCCGGCTCTGGCCGCCAAACACCGGGAGGGATTCCCGATTGTCTGGGGCAAGCGCGTCAAAAGACAAGACCCCCTGTTAACCGTACTTTTTTCCAAGATTTATTACCGCTTGCTCAAAATGCTGGTCAAGCAGGATTTCCCTTTTGCGGATATCGAAACCTGCCTGTTCGACCGGAAAATCATCAACCATCTCAAGAATATGCAGGAAAAGAATACCAACATACTGTTGCTGATCTCCAGTCTCGGTTTCAAGCAGGGCTTTATCACTATCGAGCGCCGGGAGCGCCGCGCCGGCCGCTCCGGCTGGACCCTGGGCCGCAGGTTCAAGCTGATGCTGGACAGCCTGTTGGCTTTTTCCTACCTGCCGATCCGTTTCATCTCGGTCCTGGGAATCCTGATCAGCCTGGCCGGGTTCATTTTCGCGGGGATACAGGTTTATCAGAAGCTGGCCGGCACCCAGATTCCGCAGGGCTGGACTTTATTGGTAGTTCTAATTCTCGTGCTCTCCGGAATCCAGCTATTGATGCTCGGAGTGCTCGGAGAGTACCTCTGGCGGGCCGTGGACCAGGTCAGCACCAGACCGTTTCTGGTGATCGACCGCCTGATCGGCTTCGATGATCGAACTGATAAGTCGGAAGTTACTGATGACCAACAGAAGGAATTGCCATGATCAATATTGGTATAATCGGTTATGGTTACTGGGGACCGTTTATCGCCCGGAATGTCAGCAATCTCGAGTGCCTCAAACTGAAAGCTATCTGCGACACTCGCCCGGAGGCCCGACGCAAAGCCGAAAGCACATACAAAACCGCGAAAGTCACCGCGGATGCCGCGGAGCTGATTCGGGACAAGGAGATTGACCTTATCGCCGTGGTCACCCCGGTTTCCACCCATTACGATCTCGCCAGAAAAGCCCTGGAGTCCGGAAAACACGTGTTCGTGGAGAAACCGTTCACCCTGAATACCAGTCAGGCCGAAGAGCTGATCGAGCTGGCGGAAAAGAAAAAGCTGACAATCATGGTTGACCACACCTTTTTGTTCACCGGGGCGGTGAACAAAATGAAAGAAATGCTCAGCGCCAGGGAGCTGGGCCGCCTGTACTATTACGATTCGGTCAGGATCAACCTCGGGCTGTTTCAGCATGATATCAACGTGATCTGGGACCTCGCTCCGCACGATCTGTCGATCATGGATTATCTCCTTGAAAAATCGCCCTCCGCTCTCAGCGCCCACGGCGCCTGCCATTTCAACAAGGCCCTGGAGGATGTAGCCTACCTGATCCTGCATTTCGAGGATAGCCTGATCGCCCACTTCCACCTTAACTGGCTCAGCCCTTCGAAAATCCGCAGCACCATAATCGGCGGTGAAAAGAAAATGCTGCTCTGGGATGACATGGACCCGGAGAACAAGATCCGGATTTACGACAAGGGCGTGGATATCCAGGATCAGGAGGGGGTCTACCAGATGCTTTACAGCTACCGCTGGGGCGACATGTGGGCTCCGCGAATTTCCAACGCCGAGGCCCTGCAGCAGGAGCTGAGCTATCTCAGGGTTTGCCTGGAAGAGGGGAAAAGGCCGCATAATGATGGGCAGGCCGGGCTCCGCGTGGTGAAACTTCTCGAGGCTTCCAGCTGGTCCCTGGCCCAGGGTGGAAAAACAATCGAGTTCTAAAGATTGCAGCTCCCGATAGCTATCAAAAGATAGACCGAACTTGGCTCCAGGCCCTCCTGAAAGGTTTTCTATGCAGCAAGCTGTGGAAAAGCTGGCCGGGAAAAAATGCCTGGTCACCGGGGGAGCCGGATTTATCGGCTCTCACCTGGTTGACCTGCTGATCGAAGAAGGCGCGCAGGTAAGGGTACTGGACAACCTGGCCACCGGAAAAAAGGAAAACCTCGCGCAACATTTCGGCAAAGCGGAATTTGAATTCCTGGAGGGCTCGATTCTCGAGCCCCGCGACATCCAGCGCGCCCTTCAGGGGATCGAGCTGATCTTCCACCTGGTCTGCCGCGGTGTCCGCCACTCTATAAAATACCCCGAGGAAAACCACCTGGTAAACGCTCACGGCACGCTGAAACTGCTGCAGGCCGTCCGGGCAACCGAGAGTGTCCGGTATTTTACGCATGTATCTTCGAGCGAGGTGTACGGCACCTCGCGCCAGGCGGCCATGGATGAGGAGCACCCGACTTTCCCGCATACAGTTTACGGGGCGGGCAAGCTGGCCGGGGAGGCTTATGCGCGGGCTTTTTACCTGACTTACAGGATGCCGGTCGCGGTGATCCGGCCTTTCAATGTTTTCGGGCCGCGCAGCCATTTTGAGGGAGATGCCGGCGAGATGATACCCAAAAGCCTGCTGCGGGCCCTGACCGGCCATCCGGTTCTGGTATTCGGGGAGGGGAGCCAGGAGCGCGATTTCACCTATGTCACCGACACGGCGCGGGCGATTGTCGAGATAACTGCCTCCATGCTTTTCACCGGCGAGACGGTCAATATCGGCAGCGGACGGGCGGTGACAATCCGGGAGATCGCCGAGAAAATTATCAGCCTGACACCGGGAACCAATGCCGGCATCGAATATACCGAGGCCCGGCCCGGGGATGTACAGCGGCTGCTCTGCGATACCGGGCTGCTGAAAAAAAAGCTCGGTTTCACCCCGCAGGTTTCCTTCGAGCAGGGGCTGGCCCGAGTTATCGGCTGGTTTCGGGAAAATGAGAATAAGCTTGGTGAGTGGTACGCAGCGGACACCGGTAAAAACTGGCAATAATTTTTTCATCCCCGGCGCCGGCTAATCTCCAGCCCGGCTATCCCTAGAAGAAGCAAGGCCATGATCGATACATAGACCCACAGGAAAGGCGGGTCGCTGGTCAAGCGTGAGCCGATTACCCGCCACGCCTCAGCCCAGCCCTCAGGCACCCGCCGGTAATAGACCAACGCCAGTTGCCAGCGTGGATCCAAAGAGGCGGGCCCCAGCCGGTAATCTACCGGCTCTACCCGGATAGCTTCCAGCTCGACCGCGCCTTTGGCATCCCGCCGCGGATTTTTAAGTCCCGGATAAGAAATCTGCTGACTTACCTGCCTGGGAAAGAGACCCACCCGGAAGGCGCTACCTGTAGAATCCAGCGTAAAAAAGCGAATTTGCAGTTGTTTCGCCTCTGCGGGAACCTTGCCGAAATAAAGCGGGAGGTGCTCGCTTTCGCCGGCTGCCATGTCCACGACTGCCGCCTGTAACTGGCCGGCCCGGCCGTTGTCACGCCAGGAAAGCTCGGCGAAAAGAGTATCGGAATGGGCTTGGAGGCTATCCGCCTCGAGCCAGAAAGCCAGCGATGTAAAGGCGAAACCCGGGCTCTTGAGGCCCTGGAATAGCCCTCCACTGCCGGCTTTCACAATGGCAAAACTGTCCGGACGGGTAAAAATACCGCTCAACGGGAATTCCCTCCTGCTCTTCAGCGTACGCTCCTCCGTTCCGGCCTGCCGGCTGGAGATTCCCAGAACAAATAAGATTATCAGCGCCACCGTAAATCCTGCAAAGAAATAACGTGAAATAGCCTGCGCCTTGATTCGAAAGTTCTCGGCTGGAGGGTACGCCCTGCTCCAGACCAGTGCGGCGAGGATCATAGAGGAGATAAGGAAAATGCCATGACCCACCTGTAGAAAGACGGCTTTCGGGACCACGCTCTCGACCACGGCCAGATACCCGGGTGTCAGATCGAAAAATTCCGGGTAGAGGGGCCTGAAAAGCCCGGCCTGAAGAGTTCGCTGGGCCAGGACGCGCAGGGCGAACAGGGAAATGAAATTCACTCCCACCACGGGCCAGACTTTCGGCTGCTCGGCGAGATAGAGAATAATCAGCGGACTGATCCAGACCCAGTAGCGAAACCCGACCGGGTTAAAGGTGAAAAGCAGCAACAGCGGGACCAGGAATACCTCGAGATGCTCCCGGACCGTGACCGCCTTTCGCTTTCGCCGAAAGAGAAAGAAAAGGTAAAGCGCGTATGAGATGCCAAATCCGCCTTTCCTGAGAGTATTTTTCCAGGCCGCGCTGAAATTCGCCACCATCTCGCCCGGACCCTCGGCCAGACCGGCAAAGGTCACGCCCGTCAGATAAACGATCAGAAATGAAATAACCGCGGCAATCGCCCCGCCAATCAAGAGCAGCCGCAGGCGAGCGGAAGTATCGGATTCCGCCGCGAGTACGAAGGGGATGAATACCAGCGCCGGAAATATCTTGGCCCAGGCGCCCAAAATAAGCAGAAAAAGTACCAGAACTTTCTTTTCCCGGACCGCGGCGTAGAAGGCGGCGGTAAGAAGCAGGGCCGGAATTATGTCAATTCCGCCATGGGCGAAAGCCGAGTGCAGCGCCACCGGATTGAAAGCCCAGAGCAGCAGTACGATGATCTCTGTACCACGGCCTTTGGCTATCCGTAAAAGCAGCCAGCCGATAAGCAGATCGCAGGAGAGCTGGCAGAGTTTCAGCAGAAAAATGTTGCGGAATAGCGGATAACCGCTGTTCACGTCGAGCAGGACAGTCAGCCAGTTGTCGCTCTGGTTCAAATTGGCGATAAACACCTTGCCGGCCTCGAGCCAGTGGCTGAGATCCGCTGAAAAAATACAGGCGAGCCACATGAACGGCGCTTTTATGAGATAGACCACGGGAGGAAAATAGAAAGGCATGACCTGCGGATCGAAAGCCAGGCGGCCATACCAGGCAAAAAGGTCCGCCATATACTCGATCACGAAAAAATCGAAATGCAGGGTGAAAGGCATGATCAAAAAACGGATAAAAAGGCCCGCCAGGAAAATTTCCAGGATGACCTTTCGCCTGCCTGCGCCAGCCGTGTCATTATTTAGCATGGATCGAACCGGAAGGAAAATATTGCATCACCAATAACCGGAGTGCTTCCTCTTGCAAAAGACAGCTTATTCGGGAATTTTATGCTGTAAAAGCGGGGCCACCAGCCGCGCCACCTCCTCCAGAAACTCCCGGTCCTCCGGGCGAAAAGGAGCCAGCTTGTGCGAGTCTATGTCCAGCTCTCCCACCAGGCGGTTCCCGGCGAAAACCGGCACGACTATCTCCGAGCGGACAGAGGGCGAGCAGGAGAGGTAGTTCGTTTCCCGGCGGACATCCTGCACCACGAATGTCTCAGCCCGGTCGGCGGCCTGCCCGCAGATACCATTGCCGAAAGAGATCCGCGTGTGTTCTGTCGGCTCCCCGGCGTACGGTCCCAGAACCAGTTCCCGCTCCGCCGCTACCCGGTAAAATCCGACCCAGTCATAATAGGGCACGGCCTCTTTCAGCAGGCGGCAGACCCGGTCGAGCGCCTCATCCGGTGAAAGCCCGCTTGCGGAAAATACACGGACACTATCCAGCAGGGAATCGAAAATTTTCTTGCCCGGCATCCGCCGCTGCCTCCTCTTTCGTTCCGGCCTTGTGCCCGGCTCCAGCCCGTCTATTGCAGCCCCTCGATTACCGCCTGGCAGACCTGGCGCACCTCATCCTCGGTGATATCGGCGCAGAGAGGCAGGGAGAGAATCCTTTCCGCTGCCCGCTCAGTAACCGGAAAATCACCGGCCTTGTACCCCAGCCCGGAAAATGCTTTCTGCAGGTGGATCGGGACCGGATAGTGGATGCCGGTCGAGACGCCCCGGCCGTTCAGGAACTCGATCATTTTCCCGCGGGCTTCAACCTGCACCACGAAAAGATGGTAAACACAACGGGCTCCGTGCGGCTCGACCGGCAGCTTCAGCGTCGTCCCGGCCAGCAGCTCACGGTAGAGCGCCACCCGCTGGTTGCGGATCGCGGTCCAGTTGTCGAGGTGGCGCAGCTTGATACTCAGCAGCGCGCCTTTGAGCGCATCCATCCGGTAATTATAGCCGATATACTCGTGATAATATTTTCTGGCCGAACCGTGGTCGCGCAACAGGCGCATTTTTTCGTGGAGCGCGCTGTCATTGGTCACCACCGCGCCGCCATCCCCGAGCGCGCCGAGATTCTTGCCCGGATAAAAACTGAAGGCCGCCGCCCTGCCGAAGCCCCCGACCCGCTTGCCATTCAGCCCGGTCCCATGGGCCTGGGCCGCATCTTCGATTATTTCGAGCCCGTGCTTATGAGCGATTTTCACTATCCGCTCCATCGGCGCCGGCGCTCCGTAGAGGTGGACCGGCATTATGGCTTTTGTCCGCCTGGTCAGGGCCTTTTCGATCAATCCGGCATCCATCTGGTAGGTGTCCGGATCGATATCCACGAACACGGGTTGCGCCCCGCTGTGGGCGATCGCCTCGGCGGTGGCGACAAAGGAATTCGGCACGGTGATCACCTCATCGCCCGGCCCGATACCCAGGGCGACCAGGGCCAGGTGCAGGGCGGTGGTGCCGCTGGAAGTTCCCAGGCAGTGGGCCACGCCCTGGTAGGCGGCAAATTCCTCCTCGAAGGCCGAGACCTCTTTGCCGAGGATAAAACCTCCGCTCTGCAGGACCCGCTCGAAAGCCGCCGTGTATTCCGCTTTCAGGGCCTGGTTCTGCCGGGCCAGGTTCATGAAGGGTATGGTCATTGAAACCTCTTGAATCGTTAAGGTTAGCTTTGAATTAATGTTCCATGTATGGCTGGATTCAGGAAAAACTTAACAAGTGCCGGAGGGCAGATCAAGACTTTCCGGTTTTCCTATCTTCCCCCGAGAGGGGACTTTTCGCTCCGGCTTCAAGTCTTTCAGAGGCAATTCACGTGCCCGCAGTGAACTAGCTCTTCAGCCAAAGGCGGCAGGATCAAGATTGACAAATTTTCCTCCCCTGATTAAAAGATTGAAGTACCGTCTTGGCTCGCTACATCCTTTTCACTCTTCCCCGAATCCAGGAGCTGGCCGAAAATGAAACGCCGGAATTTTGTCAAGAACACCGCCTCAGGGGCTGCGATAGCCGCCGCCGGGTTTAACGCCTTTTCGGCAGTCGAACCTCATCCGCTGTCCGCCGCCACAGCGGAGTCTCCCGGAAACGAATCGATGGCCCGGATGTTCAACGCGGCCTATACCGGCAGCCACCTAGACCGGGTGGCCTTCCCGCTGGGCGGGATCGGGGCCGGTATGGTCTGCCTCGAGGGCTGCGGCGCGCTTTCTCATGTCTCTCTGCGCAACCACCCGGATGTCTTCAATGAGCCGCTGATCTTTTCGGCGCTCTATATCAAGGGGATGCCGAATATCGCCCGGGTGCTGGAAGGTCCCCTGCCGGGCTGGAAAGCTTTTGGCTACAGTGATGCCGGCAACGGCGCCGGGGGAAAGACCTATGGCTTGCCGCGCTTCGACCGGGCCTCGTTCAGCACCCGCTTCCCTTTCGCAGAGCTGGAGCTCGAAGAGGATAAAATCCCGCTCAAAGTGCGGATTACCGGCTGGAGCCCTTTCATCCCACTGGACCCGGACAACTCGAGCCTGCCGGCGGCCGCCCTGGAATTTACATTTAAAAACGTCTCGGCCCGGCCGGTCGAGGCGGTGTATTCTTTCAACGCCAGAAATTTCATGGCCCGCAGCCGTCGTGGAGCGGCCAGGACAGCCGCGGACACCAGCCGCGTCGGCCGGACAGATGGCGGGTTTATCCTCCAGGAAGCCGGCTCCGAGAAAGAGCCCTGGCAGGAAGGCTCATTCTGCGCGCTGACAGACCAGCCGGGGACCGCTGTCAACTGCCGCTGGTTCAGGGGCGGCTGGTGGGACCCGCTCACTATCGCCTGGAAAGATGTCGAGGCAGGCGCCGCGCCGGAGCGCTCCCCGCTGACCGAGGGCCATCCCAGCCCGGGCGGCAGCCTTTACGTGCCGTTCAGCCTCGCCCCGGGCGAGGAGAAGAAAATAAACCTCCTGCTCTGCTGGTATGTGCCGAAATCCGATATGCGCGAGGGCCCCGAGGTGGAATGCAGCGGCGGTGACTGCTGCTCCGCTGAGGATGTCGGACGCACTTTCAGCCCCTGGTATGCAAAAAAGTTCAAAGGGATCGAGGAGGTGGCGGACTACTGGAAGCAGAACTACTCCACGCTCCGTGAGCGGAGCGCCGCCTTCAGCGAAACCTTTTACGCCTCCGCGGTGCCGCCCGAGGCTCTCGAGGCGGTGGCGGCCAACCTGACCATCCTCAAATCACCCACCGTGCTGCGCCAGATCGACGGGTCCCTCTGGTGCTGGGAAGGCTGCAGTGATGACTCCGGCTGCTGCCAGGGTTCCTGCACCCATGTCTGGAACTATGCGCAGGCACTGCCCCACCTGTTCCCCACGCTCGAGCGCAGCCTTCGGCACACCGAATTTTTCGTGGACCAGGACAAGCGGGGCCACCAGGCTTTCCGCGCCTCGCTGCCCATCCGCCACCCGGCCCATGAGTTCCACGCCGCTGCGGACGGTCAGCTCGGGGGGATCATGAAAGCCTTCCGTGAATGGCGGATCAGCGGCGACAGCGACTGGCTGAAAAAGTACTGGCCCAGGATAAAAGCCTCGCTCGACTACTGTATACTCACCTGGGACCCCCGTCACCATGGAACCCTCGAGGAGCCGCACCACAACACCTATGATATCGAGTTCTGGGGGCCGGACGCCATGTGCACCAGCTTCTACCTGGGAGCGCTCAAGGCGGCCGGGCTGATGGCTGCGGCGGTGGGAGAGAAAGCTCCGCTCTACCGCACCCTGTATGAAAAGGGTCGGAAGTTCATGGAGACGGAGTTGTTCAACGGCGAATATTTTTATCAGAAAGTCCAGCTCGAGGGGCTGGACGCCAAGCCGCTGAGTGAGTCGGAAGCCTGGAATATCGAATACTCACCGGAGGCGCAGGAACTGCTCAAGAAAGAGGGGCCCAAGTACCAGTACGGCACGGGCTGCCTTTCCGATGGCGTGCTAGGGGTCTGGATCGCCGCGGTCTGCGGAGTGGGTGAGATCCTCGACCTGGAGAAAGTGAAAAGCCACCTGGCCACGGTGCATAAGTACAATTTCAAGAAAGACCTTTCGGAGCACGCCAACCCTCAGCGGCCCTCCTACGCTCTGGGGAAAGACGGTGGTCTGCTGCTCTGCTCCTGGCCGCGCGGCGGCAAGCCCTCGCTGCCTTTTGTCTATTCGGACGAGGTCTGGACCGGGATCGAGTACCAGGTGGCGAGCCACCTGATGCTGGTTGGGCTGACCGATCAGGGCCTGGAGATCGTGCGCGCGGCACGGGAGCGCTACGACGGCCGGCTGCGCAACCCGTTCAACGAGTACGAGTGCGGCCACTGGTACGCCAGGGCGATGGCCTCCTACGGCCTACTGCAGGGCCTGAGCGGCATCCTCTACGATGCCCGGGACAAGGTGCTTTACCTTCACCCCACCCTGGGGGGGGATTTCGCCTGTTTTATTTCCACGGCCACGGGCTACGGCCTGGCCGGGGTGAGAGGCGGAAAGCCGTTCGTGGAGGCGAAAGAGGGAAAGATCGAGATCTCGAAAATAGATTACCGCGCGGCGGTGTAGGGAGAATTGCCAGGGGAGATTTCAATATTAGTTTCTTTCAGACCCAGCTATGCTCGATCAGCCACTTGCTGACCCGTCTATAAAAAAACTTTTTCTGCTTTTGTTTCGGCAAAAGCAGAAAAACCAGTGGGAGCCGCGAACTCGCATGAGCCTTGCTGCCATTTCCTACCGCAGTGTTTCCGGCAAAATTACTCCGCTCCCGCGTTGCGGGGCACGCTCTGACGAGCGAATTGCGCTCCGCACCACGGAGCTCCTGGATGCTCCGGTGTCCACGCGACTTTTGCACGCTGCCTCTGTGCTGGCTCAGACAGGCGCGGCTCCCGGAAAGGCCGGTTCCCGAGGCTATTCCAATTAATCACAATGGTTGGTGCTCCGGGCAAAAACTTGAGCGGACAATACTGCGTTTAATCTCACTTTTACTGAAGGAAGGATTTATCGCGGCTTTCAGCAGCTTTCAATCCCTTTGCCGGCCTTGAAGAGATTTACTATTGCCGGCTTGGTGACCTTGCCCACCTGGTTGCGTGGCAAGTCCTCTAACACGCACATCCGGGTCGGAACCTTGTACGCGGCGAGCTTTTCCCTGGCCCAGGCGCGCAGTTCCGGCAGAGTCAGGACGTTTCTCTCATTAAGCACCAGAGCGGCGCTCACCCGCTCGCCCCATTCCGGGTCTTCGACCCCGACTACCGCGCAGTCTTTTATGCAGGGGTGCGTACGGAGCACTTCCTCGATCTCCAGAGCGGATACTTTGTAGCCGCCGGTCTTGATTATATCCACGGATTTCCGGCCGAGAATGCGGTAGCCGCCTTTTTCCACAACCGCAACATCCCCGGTGCAAAACCAGCCCTCACGAAAGCTCTCTTTCGTGGCTCCGGGTTTTCCCCAGTATTCCGCAAAGACCGCCGATCCCTTAACCTGAATCTCTCCCTGGGTCCCCGGTTTCACTGTCTCGCCGTTTTCATCCACCAGCCTGACTTTCATCCCGGGCAGCGGAGTGCCCACATAACCGGGCCGCCTTTCTCCATGCAAGGGATTGGATAAGGCCATGCCGATCTCGGTCATGCCGTAGCGCTCCAGAAGCACGTGCCCGCTCACGGTCTGCCACTTTTCTATCACGCTGACCGGCGAGGCCGCGGAACCGGAAACCATAAGGCGCATTTTCGAGCATGCGGCTGTCATCGCATTTTGCCGCTCGGCGGAGGCGGCTTCCCAAAAGGCGATAAGTTTTGCATAGATAGTCGGAACCGCCATGAACAGGGTCAAGCCGCCCCTGGTGATACGCTCCCAGACCGCCCCGGCCTCGAACCTCGGCAAAATCTCGCAAACCGCCCCGGCCCGCAAAGCACAGGTCAGTACATTGATTATCCCATGAATATGGTGCAGCGGCAGGATATTCAGGATGTGATCCTCCGCGGTCCATTCCCAGGCGGCGATCAGGGACATTGCCTGGGCCTCGATATTCCGGTGGGTGGTGACCACACCCTTGGGCTTGCCTGTCGAGCCGCTGGTGTACAGGATCAGCGCCCGGCGATTCACACTGATATCGGGAAGCGAAGCGGGGCCCGCGCCGAGTGCCTCAGCCGTCATTAAAAAGCGCCGGTTTTTCTGCTCCAGGATCGGCTTAAGCTTATCGGCCAACTCGGGATGCGCGACCACAACCGCCGCATCCGAGTCATCGATCACATACTCCAGCTCCGGCCACGGATGAGAGACGCAGAGGGGCACCGCGATTCCGCCGGCCCGCCAGATGCCCCACTGGACCGCCGTGTACTGGAACCCCGGAGGAACGAGAAAGGCCATGCGCCGCTCTTCCAGGTCTGCGGAACCGTTCAGCAGGCAGGCAGCCACCTTAGCGGAAGATTCCAGCAGGTCCCGGTAGGAAAACCGGCCCTCGGAGGCGATAACCGCCGGTCGGTCGAGGTTCTGCCGCGCGGCTTGAATGAGAGGGATATCAGGCATTTTTCTTATCAGGGGAAAACATCTAGAGCATCAGCCACTTGACTATCAGGAAGAACACCGAGGGAGCGACCAGACAGCCTAGACCGGTATAGAAAGTGGCCGGCATCGCACCGTAAGGGACAAGCTTGGGATCCACGGCTCCCAGCCCTGCGGCCA
Organism: Candidatus Glassbacteria bacterium RIFCSPLOWO2_12_FULL_58_11; assembly: GCA_001780825.1. GTDB lineage: Bacteria > Gemmatimonadota > Glassbacteria > GWA2-58-10 > GWA2-58-10 > GWA2-58-10. The sequence continues at coordinate 13,435 of MFIX01000147.1, forward strand.
CTCCGCTGTTGGTTCCCATCATCCCGCCGAAGATTATCGCCGTCTGCGGGTTGTTCAGGCCGATATACGGGGCTATAAGCGGCGTGCTGAGCATAACCAGGATCGCTTTAACCAGTCCGGCGGCAATGCTTAAAGTTATAATCTCGGAATTGGCGCCTAAAGCAATACCGGTAACCGGGCCGACGATATAAGTGACCGCTCCCGCTCCAATGGTGGTAATATCGACCGGGTCGGAATAACCAAAGGAGAAAGCAATTAAAGCGCCGACAACAAAAGAAATCGGCACGCCGAGAGACAAAGACAGAATTCCGGCCAGGCCTGATTTTCTGAACTCGTCCAGACCGGCCCCGAAAGCAGTCGAGACGATTGCCAGGTTGATTAACATCGAGCCGCCCATCAAGCCGATACCCGCAAAGAGCGGGATATCCGCCAGGCCTTTCTGGCCCCCGGTTTTTACTCCACCCAGGTAAGCCAGCAGCAAGCCGATGGAAATCGCTATGGCGGAACCGTGCAATCTCCCTTTTGTAAACCGGTTGGATAAATAGTAAGACAGGCAGATTATTAATCCTACCAGAGTAAAAGCGGTGATCAGCCCGTTTTTGGCGAATACCTGGCCGCTTATTTCCAGAAAATTATCCATAATGAACTCAGCTTTTTTTATTCATTTTATTGATCAGCGGGATCAGGGCGAAGCTCAATATCACGGCGCCGGAACCGGCAAGAATCGCCACCGCGCCGCTGGACACGGCGGCCAGGACATTCTGCTGGGCCGCCATGGCGACAACGACCGGGATATACATCGCGCTCCAAAACCCGATCCCTCTCCCGGACGCCGACTCCAGATTCAGCTCGTTCTTAAAGCGCTCCGCCAGGACTATCAACAGGAGCATGGAGATACCGACTCCCCCGACATTGGCTTTCACGCCGATCAGCGCGCCCAGGGCATCTCCCGCTATCAGACCGATCAACAGGCAGGCGGAGAAGAGCGCCACGCCATAGACGATCATATTTGCTCTCCTCCCGAACTCGACATCGGATTCATTTTGCCGATCTGTGCCCGGAAACGTGTCCGCGGATTACCTGGACAGCAGTTCCGGGACCGGACTGGAAGTCAGATCCTGAATTCCAGGACCACGCAGGTCTCGTGTAGGTGGGACCAGGGCGCGCCCTGATGGTACTTCGCCGAAAAGAGCATGTAGCGCAGGTCCAGGCCAGCAACCGGATTAAGCGGATAGCGCAGGCCGGCGGCGAACAGATTGAAGCGGGCGTGATCGAGCCGCTCCTGACGCAGGACCTGGAAGTAAAAATCATTGTAAATGTACCAGCCCACCTCCCGGTTCCGGCGCAGGAAGACGTAGCTGGCCTGGGGCCTGAGGCGGATATTTTCCACCGCGGTCCCGGTGAGCATATAAGTACACCTGCCGCGCAGGTCGAGTTGCCAGCCGCCGGCGCTGACAAGCAGGACTGTCGGATCGAAAAGAAGGTAGTTGGTGGTCTGCCAGTCCGTCCCGAATTCGCGGCGGGTCTGACGGAAACAGACCGGGACCTTGAATCGGTCGTTGACATAAGTGGAGACACCGGCATCCCAGTTGAAATAGTAGAAGTCGCTGAGCATGTCCTGGAAGCGGGACTGGAGGAATCCACGCAGCTCGAACCTTTCCGAGGCCTGCCAGTAAAGCTTCTGCTCCAGGCGCTGAATCATCTGGTTCTGGCCGGCGGTCACGGCGGGGTGATATACTGCGATAAAGCTGAGAAGCATGGCCGCAACTGACTTTCGCATAGGGACCGCGAGCTCCGGGACAGGTAACCGCTGCCAGCCGGCCCGAAATGCTAACGTCAGCCGGGTGAAAGGATAGTGCAGAAAATATCAGCACAGGACCGGAAAGACAATTGAATTGTCAGCGCGGCAGGACTGCAGCCAGGAGCGCGATTTCGTCTTCCCGCCTCCTGAGCCGTCAAATGAGCTTTGAAGCAGTATTATCGATAAAAAGCCCGGGAACCCTCGGTTTCGACCGCGCGGTTTCCGGGCTTTAGACAGGGTCGGGAATTTTTCTTCCCGGCTAATCCTCCTCGTACCGGCGCTTGAGCTGTTCGACCACCGAGGGATCGGCCAGGGTGCTGGTATCGCCCGGGACCTGTCCCGAGGCGATATCCCGCAGCAGGCGGCGCATGATCTTGCCGCTCCTGGTTTTTGGCAGCTCGGCCGTGAACAGGATCTGTTTCGGCCGGGCCAGGGCGCCGATCTTGCGCACCACGTGGTCCTTGAGCCGGTTCTCCAGGCCGTGGTCCAACTCCACGCCCTCGCGCAGGGTGACAAAAGCGGCGATCGCCTGGCCTTTCAGCTCATCGGCAATGCCCACCACCGCGGTTTCGACCACATCCGGATGGTCAACGAAGGCGCTTTCCACCTCCATCGTACTCACCCGGTGCCCGGCGATATTGATCACATCATCCACCCTTCCCAGGATCCAGAAGTAACCCTCCGTATCGCGTTTCGCGCCATCACCGGTAAAATAGAGATCGCCTTTCCACTTGGTCCAGTACTGGGCCTTGTAACGCTCCGGATCGCCGTAAATCCCGCGCAGCATAGCGGGCCAGGGCCGGGTGAGCGCCAGGTAGCCGCCGCCCACTTCCACTCTCTCTCCCTTATCGGTGAAAATTTCCGCCTCGATCCCCGGGAAAGGCACGGTGGCCGAACCGGGCTTGGTTTTGGTGATCCCGGGCAGGGGCGTGATCAGGATCGAGCCGGTTTCGGTCTGCCACCAGGTGTCGACGATCGGGCATTTCTCGCGGCCGATATTCCGGTGATACCACATCCAGGCCTCGGGGTTGATCGGCTCGCCGACCGTGCCGAGCAGCCGGAGGCTCGAGAGATCGTGTTTCGCCGGCTCTTTGTCGCCCCAGCGCATGAAAGCGCGGATCGCGGTCGGTGCGGTGTAGAAAACGGTGACGCCATATTCTTCGATAATCGACCAGAAACGGTCGCGATCCGGCCAGTCAGGCGCCCCCTCGTACATCACCTGGGTTGCGCCATTGGCCAGGGGACCATAGACCAGATAGCTGTGGCCGGTCACCCAGCCGATATCGGCGGTGCACCAGAAAACATCCTGCGGCTTGAGGTCGAAGACCCATTTGCTGGTGGCATAGGTCCCCACCAGGTAGCCGCCGGTGGTGTGGATAATTCCTTTAGGTTTGCCGGTGGTTCCCGAGGTGTAGAGGATATAAAGCATGTCCTCGGCGTCCATCGGCTCGGGCTCGCAATAGTTGGCCGCCTCCTGCATCAGGCGGTGATACCAGTGGTCCCGGCCCTCCTTGACTCGCAGCATGAATTCACCCCGCTTGACAATCACCACGTGCTCGATCGACGGGGTGTCCATCAGGGCGTAATCGGCATCGTGCTTGAGCGGGATGATCGAGCCGCGGCGGTAGCCGCCATCGGCGGTGATCAGCACCTTGGCCTTGGCGTCCTTGATCCGGTCGGCCAGCGCCTCCGGGCTGAACCCGGCGAAAACCACCGAGTGCACCGCGCCGATCCTGGCGCAGGCCAGCAAGGAGATCACCAGTTCGGGGATCATCGGCAGGTAGATCGCCACCCGGTCGCCTTTCACCACGCCCAGGCCTTTCAAAGCATTGGCGAACTTATTCACCTCACGGTAGAGATCCCAGTAGGTGAGCGTGCGTTTCTCGCCCGGCTCGCCCTGCCAGATCAGGGCCGCCTTGTTGCGCAGGCCGTTTTTCACATGACGGTCCACGCAGTTGTAGCAGGCGTTTATCTTGCCGCCGACAAACCACTTGGCATAGGGCGGATTCCACTCCAGCACCTTGTCCCACTTGCGGTACCAGTGAAGCTCCTCGGCAAATGAGGCCCAGAAATTCTCGGGGTCTTTCCGGGCTTTTTCATAGATTCCCGGGTCCGCAATGTTCGCCTGGGACTTGAATTGCGCCGAAGGCTCGAACGTCCGGTCTTCTTCGAGCAGCACATCAATGGTCTGTGAACTCTGGCTCTTCGGGTCGTGCTCCGACATATTGCCTGTCCTCCGGGATATACTGTTAAACACTAAATTGATCCATTATTTTCAAAATATTTTTATTGTATATTTTTGTCAAGATTTAACCAGCTAATTTAAATTTATTCTGCAACCCAATTTAAAACAACATTTAACATACCATAATGGAAGGGGCTTGCAAGCTTATTTCTTCTTCTTTTTTGCGGGCAGGGAGGCGGCGTAGTCCAGCGAACGCTTCAGCCAGAGCTCCAGCTTCTCCAGTTCGGCCGGCAGCTCCGGCGGCGGGACGACATACTCGCGCATCGGTTTGCCTTTCATCGGCTCGAAAGCTGCGGAACCCGGGAAGGCTTGCAGAAACTGCTCCCGGTCCGGCTCGGAGAGACGCATGAAAATATTGTTCTCAAACACGCCGCAGAACAGGTTGCCGCCCGGCGTATAGAAGGCGGGACAGCCAAAGGTGAGGCGCATCTCGCAGGCCAGCCCGGCGAGCGCTCCGGCGAGCAGCCCGCTCAGTTGCGCTGAGGGTTTTTGCCAGGCCATATTGGTAGCTCCAGCTTTATTATTTCAGATTGCATATAATGGAAGCATACTTTCTGAAAGTTATTGTTCCGATTGACTTTTTAATCTTTCTTTATTTTCTAGGATGTTTTTTGCTTCCTTATTTCCCTTTCTTACAGCAGTTAAAAAAGCTTCGTCCGCCAAATCACTTTTACCATCTTGCTCATAAGCTTTCCCTAAGAGGAGATCCAATTCATCATCATTAGGATTAAAATTTTTAGCTTGCTTAAAATCGGCAATAGCTAGCTTGAAGTTTCCTAATTCTAAATAGCTTATCCCCTTATCTTTCAAAGCCTCCGGATCTTCTTTATTTAATATTAATCGCAAGATAGCTATATAAAGAGTAAGCCTAGTTTTATAACTTTTTTTAGATTCTTCAGAAGCCTGCTTGCTCAATTTTCCTTTATATTTTTCTTTCGTGACAATGCATTCCCAAATCTCTTCGTAAGTCATTTCTCCCGAGTCAGATATTAAAGGCATGATAGATATTAGTTGATGATTCATATTGTCTGTATCTTCACCACAATACTTGCATATAGCCATCGTAACCTCCTTGCCAGCAACTTGTAAAAGCAGTTTTTGGGTTCAGCCGCAGGCTTCGCAATGACTTAAAAAAAAGTTGTTGAAATGAGCCTTTTTGTGACGGGCGACCAGTCGGTCGCCCCTACACTCCGCTATCTACGCTTGAATTACATAGATTCCCCTTGCAATTAAAACCTGTTATTTTCCACCCTCGAACAGGTCCCTTCCTTGAACCAGGGCGCGAATCTTACGGTCGGCCACACTGCGCTTGAGCATCCAGAAGCCGCAGTCCGGGTTGACGTATTTCACCCGCTCCGCGCCCAAGGCCTTGACCGCCTGCCCGATCCGGCGGGCGACCTGATCCGCGCTCTCCACGATATTGCTCTTGATATCAATCACCCCGACCCCGAAACCGATCCGCGGATCGACCTGCGCAAGGTATTTCAGCTCCTCCGGCCCGCGGAAAGCCATTTCGACCAGCACATGGTCGCAGCGCAGGCGGCCCATGAAGGCGGTCAGGGCTTCCCAGGTGCCTTTCTGGATGGTCTGGCCGCCGTAATTGCCGAAACACAAGTGCACCGCCGGCGTTGTCGGTATCGCCTCGAGCACAATATTTATGCACTCGGCGGCCCATTCCGCCTCCCCGGGGTGGCCGGTGATATTGGCCTCATCGACCTGCACCACCTCCGCCTCGAGCTCCTTAACCTGGCCGGCCAGGATACCCGCCAGGGCGCGGCAGAGCTTTTCGGTCGAGCCGTAATGCAAATCCAGCAGGGTTTTGCAAAGCATGTGCGGCCCGGTAACCGTAAACTTGAGCGGGCCGCGGGTAAGGGCGCGCACCCGCCGGCAATCCTCGATCAGGTCCAGGCTGCCCTCGTTCAGCTCGCCGGTTACCACCGCGGCGGGCCTGGCCCGGAAGGACATCCCCTCCAGGGCGCGGAAGCGCCCGAGGTCCTCCCGGGAAAGCTTGGTGCGCACATTGCCCAGCGGACGGACGAAATAGTCGATCATCCCGTTGGTTTCCGGGTGGTTGACATCGAAGCGGTACAGCTCGCCATCCACCAGCAGGTCGATCCCGGCGTTCTCCTGAACTTTGAGCACCACGGCCGTGGCATCCTCGAGGGCTTGCACACCCGGGAGGGCAACCAGCCAGTCCGGCACCGGGTAGCTGCCGACAAGGGTGGTCTTTATTAGTGCCATGCGGGAATTCTCCGAATCGTGGAACCGGACTGGACGAGCCGGAAGCAAAAGGAATGAAGAATAAGAATTCAGAAGTCAGTAGTCAGTAGTCAGAATGAAAAGATAGGCTTATCTTAACGTATTGCTCGACAGTGTGTCAATGGCCGGACGTCTTGCCGGGCTAAGGCCTGGCCGGGTTTCTTTTTCAGCCGGCCATTATTATATATAAGTCAGCAGGTGGTACCCCCCTCCACCGGGCGGAGCATTCTAAGGATGGAATACCGGCGCCTACATCCCTGGGACATAACTCCTGCCAAGGCGCGCCGCTTGCAGGAGCGCCTGCGCAGTCAACTCATATTCGCGAATCCGTCGCCGCGGGTCAGGTCTGTCGCCGGGGCGGATGCGGCTTACGACGGCGGCAAGTCTTATGGGGCAGTGGTGGTTTTTTCGTACCCGGAGCTGGAAATCCTGGAGCAGAGCCTGGCGGTCCGGGAAGATTCTTTTCCTTACATTCCTGGGCTGCTGAGCTTCCGGGAGGGGCCGGTGCTGCTCGACTGTTTCTCCGCGCTCGGAAGCGAACCCGACCTGCTGATATTCGATGGGCAGGGAGTTGCTCATCCACGGGGATTCGGACTGGCCTCGCACCTGGGGCTGCTGCTCGACCGGCCCGCGATAGGCTGCGCCAAACATAGACTATGCGGGCGAGCAGGGGAGCCGGGGAAAGCGCGCGGATCGTGGACGCCGCTGCTGGATCCCGAGGGGCGGGCCAGCGGCTGCGCCCTGCGCACCAGGGATAATGTCCGGCCGGTTTTCATTTCTCCCGGCCATAAAATCACTCTCGAACAGTGCCGTAAGATCATCCTCGCCGCCTGCGCCGGTTTCAGATTGCCCGAGCCGCTGCGCCGTGCGCACGGCGCGGCAAGCGCCGCGGCGGATGGCAAAGCAAAAGCTGTGGAGGCCCGATCAGCGTATTCACCAAGAAAAAGATCCTCGAACTGCTGACCCGCAAGGAGCTGCTTCTCAGCCTGGCGGCCGGCGAAATCGATTATATCCGGCGGATGTTCGAGTGCATCGGGCAGCTCGATTACGAGGGCCTCATCCGGGCCGCCGTGGATGGCGGGATCGACCTGGAGCCAATTTATCAGGCCTTGGAATCCAGGACTGTCGAAAGGCTGAACGGCGGTCTGCTCCCGCGGGCTTTCGAGTATACCGTACTGGAGATGCTGTTTTCCGAAAGCGGCGGAGAAAAAGAGGGAACGCGGCCGGTCAATCTGGTTCAGCCCCTGGCGGAGAACAAGATACGGGAGCTCTTCCGGGTGCTGGGCGCTCCGCGTTTCGAGGAGAACCAGAAAGCCCGGCTGAAATATTATCTTGAGGCCTGGAACCTGCAGGGGCTGCGCGCTTTCCTGTGGGAGAAAGGCTTGACCGAATATTTCAATGAGCGTTTCAGCAAGCTCCACGCCTTGCCGGAAACCCGGCTGACTCTCGAGGAAATCCTGGAGAAATCCGGCCCGGCTGAAATTCTGGATGAGAAAATGCTCGTCGAAAATTTCGTCTTCGATCAGGCCAGCGGCTTAAAGTACGAGGAGGGGCTCAAAGAGAGCCTCTACCAGCAGCAGCAGAGCGAGGAGACCGCGGCTGATTTGCTGCAAAAGCTCTACGGAACTTTCGAATCGAAGCCGTTGAACTATGAAAATATCAGGAAAGGCATGCTCGAGCTGCATATGGAGCACGTAGTCGAGCAGATTGAGCGGAGGGGTATGACTATTCTATACCGGTACATCAAGGAGAACTGGCTGCTGGGCGCGCGGGAAATCGCCCTTCGCCACAATTTCGCCTTACCCGGGGAGCTGGAAACCCAGGCTCCCGAGGCTGCGCTGCAGAGTGTAAAACTGGCGCTCCTGAGTCAGGCCGAGACGGGCGGCGAATCTATCCGGAAATTCCTTCGTTGGGAGGCGATCCTGAGCCATAGCCAGCCGGTACATTCCGGACATTGCTATGTCCTGGGGGGCGGTTACCTGCTGATGGCGGTCTCGCCGGTCGAGGAGCGCGAGCATTATTTGTTCGGCCAGTATCTGACCGACAAGGAAAAGGGCGCTTTCCTGCGCGACTTTTTTATGCATTATTTCAGCTCGAAAAACCTTCGGGCATGCGCCGCTCGATTGAGCGGACAGTATATGCGGGAGCTTTCCGGCAACATCCGGGTGAAAAATGCGCTGCGGATCGCCATGTTCGCCTTGCCCGTGGTGCTGATCGTTTCGGCGATTGTCGCCTGGCTCTTCAAGCTTACGCAGGAAAATGCCGGCGGGGGCCTTTTGATCGGTATGGCACTTACCCTCCTCGGCGAGGCGATCGCGGCGCGCAATGGCTACGCGATGCAGGTAAAACCGGAAAGCCACGAGAAGATTCCGGGCTATGCGATCCGCGAGGAGGGAGTCCTTAAATACATGGAGTGGGGCGCAGAAACCTCCCCCCCCGGCAGATGACGACCCTGCTTTCAAGGCTTCCCGCAGGTCATTCCGCCTTTTCAGGCTTTCCAAAAATCTTCCAGTCCAGGCTGAGTCTTCCCGGACCAATCAGGGCCAGGGCCAGGAACACAACCAACATCTTGAGCGCATGGGAGTAGATGCCGAAATTATCTCCGCTGAACAGGTGGAAAGAGGTGGCCACGGCCATCGTGAAGGCGAGGGACAAGCAGGCGGGCCGGGTCAAGAGGCCGAAAACGAGCAGCAGCCCGCCGATAAACTCCGAACAGGAGGCCATGAAGCCCCAGAATACCGGAAAAAACCCGATGCCGAAATTCTCCAGCGCTCCGCCGATTTGGCCCCAGAACTCAATCCCGCCGGTAATCTTGGGCCAGCCGTGAACCATGAAGCTACAGCCCAGACCGATACGCATGATCAACAGGCCCGCATCCCGGAGGCGCTCCGGAAAAGAGAAGATCAAGCCTCGCATTTGGCCCTCCTGAAAAGTTGAAATTCAAGCCGCCTGTTAAATTTTCACTCTTTGAGGAAGAATTGTCAATAAAGGATAGAAAACTGCCCAGCCCGGCGCTCGGCTGAAAGCTCGAGCCGCGAAGCTGAATCTCTTTCAGCGAGCGGGGCCATTCAATCTCTGGTAGTTGCTGGTCTGCTCGAAGCCCTCGAACTTGAACAACGGGTCACCGCCGGCGATCTCGCGCAGGGTTTCCACGCCGATCGTGCTGTAGAATACCGGCCGGATCAGCCCGTGGTTGTCCTCGACCGCGCCGAAAAGAAACTTTCTTTCCTCGGGCGGGCAGGCCTCCAGCGGGACAGCGCCGCGGTAGAGGCGGATGTAGCTGTTCAGGCCGACCGTATCGGGATGGATTTTTTTCAATTCCTCGAGGTCCCGGCGGACCTTTTCCGGCGTATCCCCGGGAAAACCGCAGAGATAATCGACCGCCAGACGGATCCCGTTTTTTTTCGCCAGACTTTTGATCTGTGCGGCATGCCGCAAGCCGTCCGGGCCGGTGGGCAGCGAGAGAGTCACCAGGTTGGCGCCGCTGCGGCCCAGCAGACGGAAGAACTCCGGATCATAGGGCGTGCTTTTCAGGTAGAGCGCCCACTCGATCTTCAGACCGCTGGCGATCAGGGCCTGAAGGAACTCGCGGCAGAAGGCCAGGTCCTGGTTGAACTCCGAGTCGCAGAGGTGATACTGATACACACCCCGGCCGGCCAGGGCTTTCAGCTCCCGGAGGATGCTTTCCGGTTTCCGGAATATTACCCGCCCGGTGCTCTCCATGCAGTAATAGCAGGTCCCATAACATCCCTTCTGGGTCTCGAACCCGGCAAGTCCGCCCTGGTCGAGATACGTCCGGTAGTCGAGCTGTTCGCCCCGGGAGGCGAAGGCCAGCTCCGGGTCGGCGCCCCATTGCCAGCCGTCGAGAATAGTCCCCGCGGCCGGCGGCCCATCCTCCAGGGCATCCAGCAGATGGCCCAGAGCCCTTTCTCCGGGCCCGCTGACCCCCCAGCGGGCGCCCAGATATTCGAGGACCCCGCGCGGGTTGAAAGAAAACCCCGCGCCTCCGGCCACTACCGGCACCCCGAGCGCTTTGAGCCGTAAAGTCAGTTCCCGGATCTCATCCAGAAAGAAACGGTTTTCGGTAAACATCCCGTTGTCGATATTGCGCACAGTGATTCCCGCCACCCCGGGCGCGAAATCCTCCACGGCCGCTTTCAGGGCCGCAAAGACATCCTCCGCGAAACAGAGGTCCAGGATCCGGCATTCGTGGCCCGTGACCTCCAGCGCGCCCCGCAGATATTCGAGGGACAGCGGCGGCACGGGAGGGTTATGGTAGCGGTTGGGGTTTATCAGCAGGACTTTCATCTGCAGGTTGCC
>MFIX01000147.1:24089-31038 GCA_001780825.1 Candidatus Glassbacteria bacterium RIFCSPLOWO2_12_FULL_58_11
TTAGATTTGATTTCACGGCTTCCTTCTTTCGAAATCGTGGATAGAGAGCAGGGCGGATCAGCGCCATCTTTGTTAAATCCGTGTCCTCCGTGGTTCTCAATCTGCCGCGATAATAAGCCTTATATTTTAGCGGATAATAGTAACCGGGCTGTTTGTATTTTGAATTATTTTCAGAAAAAAGACCTGTCCGAGGAGTTGGACAGCAGAAGCCAGATAAAAAACGGCCCGCCCAGAATGGCGGTGATCACTCCCACTGGCAGCTCGACCGGCGAGAGGACAGTGCGCGAGAGGGTGTCGCAGAGAGTCAGAAAGCCGCCGCCGAAAGCCAGTGTGCCGGGAGTCAGATAGCGGTGGTCCGCGCCGAGGAAAAGACGGACGATATGGGGAACCATCATCCCGACAAAACCGATCGGGCCGCAGAAAGCCACCACCCCGCCGACCATCAGCGAGGTGAACAGAAAGAGCACTTTTTTGGTCCGGTTGACATTCACGCCCCGGCTGGTGGCGATATCCTCGCCCACGGTCAACAGGTTAAGCTCGTGGCTCAGGCCTGCCACCACCGCGACTCCGGCCACGACAAACGGCAGCAGGTTCAGGGCCTCCTCGAAACCCACCACCTGGATGCCGCCGATCAGCCGGCGCAGGATCTGGAAGGACTTGGTGAAATCGCTCATGTACTGGACCAGCAGGATCAGGCTGGAGAAAAAGAAGCTGACCGCCACCCCGGCCAGCAGCATGCTCGAGGTCGAGAAGCCCTTTTTCAAGCGCGAGAGATAGTACACCAGCCCCACGGAGAGCAGGGCCCCGGCGAAGGAGGCCAGCACATCTCCCGGAAAGCCTAAAATGCTGAAGGTAAAGCCCAGCCCCACGTAGAGAGTGGCCCCGAGTGAGGCGCCGCTGGAAACCCCCAGGGTAAAGGGCGTGGCCAGGGCGTTGCGGAAGATGGCCTGGAAGGCCAGGCCGGCCACGGCCAGGGCGCTGCCAGCCAGGAAAGAGGTGCAGACCCTGGGCAGCCGGATCTTCCAGAACAGGTCGGACTCGAAGACCCCTTTTACCGGCTTAAGTATGGCCTCCGGGGGAATCCAGTGCGGTCCGACCAGGGGGGCCGCGGCGACAGTCAGGATCGAAAAAGCCACCAGCGCGGGCAGTGTCCAGCTTTTAATCATGATCCGCTCTCCGCCGGACGCACCAGCGGCAGGGCTGAGTAGGGGTTCTCGACAAAAAGGAATGCGGTTTCGTAAATGCCTTCCAGGGTCTCTTTCCGTACCAGCTCCCGCGCCTCCCCCTCGAAGACTTTCCGGCCCTCCTTGAGCGCGAGGACCCGGTTGCAGGCAAGCACGGCGTTGTTGATGTCGTGGGTGACCGCGAGCACGGTTTTCCCGTGTTCCCGGTTCAGCTCGCGGAGCAGGCGGTGGATTTCCACCTGGTGACGGTAATCGAGGAAGCTGGTCGGTTCATCCAGCAGCAGGATTTCCGCGCCCTGGGCCAGGGCCGCGGCAATAAACACTTTCTGGCGCTCGCCGCCGCTAAGCGTATCGAGCCGCCGGCCGGCAAAGTCCAGCGTGCCGGTCCGCTCCAGGATTTCCCGCACGACCCGGCGGTCCTCCGCGGAAAGTGGAGAGAAGGGGTTGAGGTAGGGGTAGCGGCCCATGGAGACGAACTCATCCACGCTGAAAGGCAGCGCCCGGCCATCAAGCTGGGGCACATAGCTGACCAGCCGGGCCAGAGCGCGCTGGCTGTAGCTTTCCAGCCGCCTGCCGCGGATTTTGATGGTCCCTTCCCCGCCGGGCAGGATCCGGTTCAGGCATTTGAGCAGGGTGGTCTTGCCCGCGCCGTTGGGACCGATAATCGACAGGTAGTCGGCCTCCCCAACCCGGAAGGAGACCTGATTAAGGATGCGCTTGGCCCCGCTGGCATAGGTAAAATCCTCGATTTCGATTACCGCCTCGCTCACTCAGCTCTCCCAGTCCGCCTCGGGGTGGATGACCCGCGCCAGCTGTTCGGCCAGCAGGATGAACCGCGGACCGGGCCGGACGACATATTCCTCGGTGAAAACATAGATGCGGCCCCGGCTGACCGCCTCCACTCCAGCAGCAAAATCCCAGGAGCGGATGAAAGCCTGCCGGTCGAAGCGGGTGGTATCCAGGCCGGGTATCATTTCGACGATAACCTGGGGGTTGAGCTGGTGCAGGCCTTCCGGTGAAACCGTGGGCAAAGAGACCGTGCGGCCGGTGTAGGCGTTGCGTCCGCCGGCGAGCTCGATCAGGTCATTGTAATAGCCATCATTGCCGGAGATGAACGTGCCCTTGAGGTCCCCGGAGGCCAGGTTGCGTCCCAGGGTCACCATGATCACGGGCCGGGGCAGTCCGGCGGTCCTTTCCCGGATTCGGTCCATCCGCTTGCGCATATCGCTCAACAGCTCGGCGGCCCGATCTTGAGCGCCGCAGGCCGCGCCGATCCGCCGGATCGAGTCCAGGATGCCCTTGAGGTTGCGGTGATCCACGCTCAGGCTCTCGATCGACATCTCGCCGAGCAGCCGGGCGGATTCTGTCTGTTCCTGCAGAAGCACGACCAGGTCGGGGTGCAGCGCCAGCAGCGCCTCGTAGTTCGGGTCCAGATACCCGCCGACCTTAGGTTTGGCTGCCGCCTCCGGGGGATAATCGCAGTAACGGGTGTCCCCGGCGACCCGGCCGCCCAGCCCGAGAGCGAACAGAGTCTCGGTGATACTGGGGGCGAACGAAACAATGCGCCGCGGCGTTTCCACCACCCCGCCCTCTACGGCGGCCGGCAGGACTCTACCGGGCCTGTCCGGCCCCGCAAAATGTTTGCCCAGGAAGCTTAAGCTGAAGCCCAGAGCGATAGCGGCGCCTATCGGCAGCCAGCGGTTCTTGAACACCGTGGCCAGTCCCCCTGTCTGGAATTTAGGTGCTTGACCGGTTAATAATAATTTAATCCGCCGGAGAAAAACAGGGCGTGAGGCGTTCAGGAGGCGTCGGGCGGTTTCGTCTCTCCCCGGGCGATCTTGGCGGGGAAGATGAGGCTGAAAGTGGTGCCCCAACCGACTTTGGTATTCACAGTTATTTTTCCGCCCAGGGCTTCCATGAATGAACGGGAGAGGGAAAGCCCGATACCCATGCCTTCGGATGGGTTGCCGCCTTTGGTTTTGGTGGTAAAAAAGGGCTCGAAGATATGCGGCAGGACCTCATCCGGGATGCCGGGTCCGGTGTCGCTGATCCAGAGCTCGTGGCTGCCTCCGGCCTTGGTCAGGCCGAGCGTGAGCCGCCCGCCCTGGGGCATGGCCTGGACCGCGTTCAGGATCAGGTTGTAGAGCACCTGGGTAATCTGGTTGACCGAAAGCCGCGGACTGAATCCTGAGCCTTCGATTTCGTTCTGGACCACGATTTTCCGCCGCCGGACCTGCGATTCCAGCATTTTCAGGACATTGCCCACAATAACCTGGAGATCCACCGCCTGGACTTCCTGGGAGGAGGGCTTGTACAAATTGTACAACTGGGCGATGATTCCAGCCACCCGGTCAATCTCGCTGTTCATCAGTTCGAAATAGGCATAATCCGGATGATTTCCGGGAATCGAGCGCTTGATAATATAGAGGGAATTCTTGATTGCCCCCAGGGGATTATTGATCTCGTGGGCCACCCCGGCAGCCAGGCGGCCGGCGGCAGCCATCTTTTCGGTCTGGATAAGCTGCGCGCGCAGCTCGCGGTTATGAATGAAATCGCTCAGAGCTGCGCCGGCATGCCGGATCAGGTCCTGTTCGAAGGGCAGAAATTCCACATGCGGCCTCAGGGCCTTGACCCGCAGGAATCCCCTTTTGACCCCGCCGATCTGCAGCAGGCTTTCGACGTAATTCTCGGTAAGATAGTCCCAGCCCTCGGTGGTCATCTGCACCCCGTCCAGGTTGATGCCGACGATCTTGTTCTCCGGCTGGTGCAGGGTTTTGCGGATGTGCGCCGCGCAACTGGTCAGGGTTGTCTCGATCGACTGCTCCTGATCGAACTCCTGTCGGATGTTGAACAGGCAGGTCAGCTCTTTCAGGCTTTCCTGCAGTCTCAGCTCCGAGTGCCGCAGTGCCGCGGTGCCCTCCGAAAGGCGGATTTCGAGGCTGTCCCGCTCCTTCCTGAGCTGACCCTGGGCCTGTTTCAGCTCGGTGATGTCCTGGGCGATCACCTGGGCCACCGCCCGGCCGTCCACCTTGCCGTAAGGCTGAATGTTGACTTTGAACCACATCTTCTTCCCTTGCAGCCTCACCTGGTACTCGATATCCACCCCTCCGGCGCCGGAAAGGGCTTGAAAGACATCCTTCAAGTGGCGGCTGGCCAATCGGGGGTGAAACAGCTCCCAGATGGACCGGCCGGTAACCTGCTCCGGGGACATCTCCAGATAACCGGCGGCCAGGTTGTTCAGCATCAGGATCGTGCCCTCGAAGTCAATCATATAAATCGGGTGGCCGGCGTTTTCGATCAGCAGGCGATAGCGTTCGCCGCTTTCGTGCAGGGCCTGATCGGCCTCTTTGCGGTCAGCGACATCGCGGGCGATTGTATGCATGTAGGGCACGCCCCGGATAATGATCCTCCGGTTGCTGAACTCGGTAAATACTTTCGATCCGTCTTTTCTGCGGATTTTCGACTCGCTGATAATGTTTTCCCCGGCCATGATCCTGTCGAAAAATTTATAGTAAGCCTGCCGGTCGAATTCATCGTGGAGGTCGGGTATTTTCATCTTCAGCAGCTCCGGCTTGGAATACCCGGTCAGCGTAACCGCCGCCTCATTTACCTCGACAAATCCGGAATCCTCCCCGGTAATAAAAATAGCATCCCGCGAGCCATCAAAAACCAGACGGAACCACTCCTCTCTCTCGCGCAGGTCTCTTTCCGCCTTGAGGTTTTCGGTGATATCGTGGGCGTTTATCACTATGCCCCGGATGGAAGGTTCAGCGATCAGGTTTCTGCCCGTGCCTTCCAGATTGCGCCAGTTGCCGGCTTTGTCGATAATGCGGAACGAGGCCGAGACCGAACCGCCGGCTTCAGCGACAAGCGCGGCGAAAATTTTATTCGCCCGCGGTAGGTCCTCCCGGTGGATAAAATCAAAAATCATCCGGCCGGCCACCTCGGCGCTGTCGAAACCGAGCACATTTTCGACCGAGGGGCTGATATAATGGATCCGGCCATGCGGCTCCAGGATAACAATCAGCTCATAAGCCTTCTCCACCAGGGTGCGGATGTACTTTTCGCTGCGTTTCAGGTGTTCCTCGGCTATCCGGGCTTCCGTGACATCCTCGAACAACAGGGTGTTCAAGACCCTCCCGTTGCTCTGTCCCATGCCCAGCCTGAGCCGGTAGAAGCGCCCCTCGAGCTTGGGATAGCGGATTTCCGTCTCGACCTCGAAGGGAATTTTGAACTGCTCGATGGGAAAGCGTGTCTTGCGGGTGTAAATCTCGATGTCTTCCACCTCCAGCTCGCCCGAGAAGGTGGTGAAACCGACATGGTTGAGCCTGTCGTAAATTGCGTTGGGGTCGACAATTTCAAGCTCGGCAAGCGGCACGCCAGAGGAAAGGTTCTCGACCGAGCGCCGGATTCTGCCCCCGGTCCGCTCGACTGTCACCCGGTATTCGGTATCCGGCTCCAGGGATTCCACGATCGTGATCAGACCGTGCTGCTGGCGCTGGATGGAAGCTTCGGTATTGTCCCGGGCGCCAGTGCAGACAGTGTATCCCACCAGGTCCGGCAGGGTCTCCTCCAGGCCGGAGGCGGCGCTGAGCACGACCGAAAGGTCCCGGATAAAGCCGGGATTGGCGGATGTCCTGAATTTGCAGGAAATTTTCAGATCTTCATCCGGCCCGCCGTATTCCCGCGCCGAAACCAGGTAACAGTCCATATTGTCTTCGATATGCGGGGCGTGCCTGAATCTTCTTTTCCCATTCTCACTGACAATACTCCAGTTATGCCCGCCCGCTGAATTGGCAAACCCGGTCCAGGTTTTCCCGATCCGGTCCCGGCCGTTCGGCCCCTTGTAGCGCAGCCGCCAGGCGTTCCCCTCCTCGAAAGGTAATGTGCGCAAGGCTTCCACGCGGTCAAGGTACTTCTCGATCTTTTTGAAATCCCCTTCCCGGAGAAACTCCCGCAGATGTTTTTTCTTCCTGGCGAATTCAGCGGCTTTGGGGCTGAGCCGGACAAAATTCCCAGAGCAGCCGACAATTCTCCACTGCCCATCCAGGTAGAGCTCGGGCATATCGATCAGGGAGCGGAGGAAAATTATGTTGCGGGAGAGGTCGATCAGCATCTTCCGGAACACCTGAAATTCCTCTTCCTTCTTTTTCAGCCGGCTTTCCGCCTTCCGCGCTTTGCAAGCTTCACGCTCCAGGCGGGTGACTTTCTTCTCTAGCTCCCTTATTTTTGCCTGGCTGTCGGCCATCGGCCGCTCCATTCGCTGGAATTCCGTAATTGTTATTATGCAAATCACCGGCGGGTAACCAGACTGCGGGCAACGCGGAAGCACATTTCCCGGCGTTGACAGAAGACTGCCCACTCGCTTCCGGCAAGCCTGTCGCCCTGCCGCTATCGCATTTCAAGAGTATCGAGGGGGGTAGAATGTCCCTCCCTGGTCTCAGGGCGGCCATT
Organism: Candidatus Glassbacteria bacterium RIFCSPLOWO2_12_FULL_58_11; assembly: GCA_001780825.1. Lineage (GTDB taxonomy): Bacteria > Gemmatimonadota > Glassbacteria > GWA2-58-10 > GWA2-58-10 > GWA2-58-10. Next base: position 30,728 of record MFIX01000147.1, read on the forward strand.
TACCTGAGATTTAGAGAGAAAAGCTCTCGGCAGGGATAAGGGAGGCGGCCGCCGGATAGCAGAGGGCGCAACGCCCCGCGCGGGGCGGACTGCATGCAGCTCGATCATTTTGTTACCCGGAGAAGTCCCGGTGTGCGCTTTCAGCCGATCGATAATTTTTTCGGTTTCCGGCCCCTGGTTTTACGCGGCCCGTGGGACTGAAACAGGTTGCGGATCATGGCGATAAGGGTACTGATATCGACCGGCTTGGCCAGGCATTCATCCGCTCCGGCCTCGCGGGCCCGCTGGAACATTACCTCATCCGGATACCC
>MFIX01000148.1 GCA_001780825.1 Candidatus Glassbacteria bacterium RIFCSPLOWO2_12_FULL_58_11
CAGGAAGCCTGACAAAGGCTCCGCAGCCTGAGATCAGGACCAGCGAGCGGACCGCTTCCGGATTTGCCGCGGCGGCCTCGAGCGCCAGCATTGCCCCCAGGGACCAGCCGACCAGGTTTGCTCCCCCGGAAGCTTCTTTGTCCCCGGCCAGACGGGCCAGCAGGGCCGCACTGTAATTTTTCCCCTCGGCTGAGGGTGCGGAGTCTGCGGACCAGGGAAGGTCGAACGGGACAGCCCGTACGCCGCGGCCGGCTTCCAGCTCCGTGAGAAGAGTTTCGAAGACCCGGCAATCCGTAGCCCAGCCGGGGATCCAGTAAGAGCGCATAATCTGTTGTGCCTGCCCGCGCGCCGGGCGTTCAAGTTACAAAGCCCCCGGTGAATGAGCACTCCGGGGGCCTTTAAGTAACGCTTACCGGCGGAATTTGTAGCGCTTTACTTGCTGTGCCCGAATACCTTTGCCAGATCGAATTCGCCGGTCTGTTCGTATTTGGCGAACTCCTCCCGGGCCGGCTGGTCATCCGGGAACTGAGCCAGATAACGCTTCAGGATCTCGACCGCCGATTGCTTGTTGCCCGCTGCATTATAGAGCATGAAAAGATTGGCGTAGGACTCGCGGTTGGCCGGATCCGCCACGATAGCGCGCTCGAGGAATTTTTCGGCCTCGAATTGATCTCCGTTGCGCGCCGCCTCCTGGGCCAATTGATTATACAAGGAGGGATTGGCCGGACCGCTGAAACTGATGAATGAATCCATCATCGCCTGCGACTCGTTGTACTGCTTGTTGCGGGCATAAAGCTGAGCGAGCAGGAAGTCCCACTGGTGTGGATCTTCGATAAACCGGCGCGCCCAGAGGTTGGCCTCCAGCGCCTTATCGAGCTGGTTGCGCTGTTGATAGGCCTGGCCCAGCCAGGCAAAGGGCGCGGCAAAATGCGATGAGAGGCGGACATTGGCCTCCTCACCCGAGCTGCCTTTACGGAAAAACGTATCGTAATCGTACACCTCGTAGAGCAGCTTTCGGGTGGCGGCGATATCCATGTACATATCGGTCCGGCCGGGAAGCGGGGCCAGATTGGAGTCCGCCGCCGCCAGATCTGCCGCCTTGCGTGGATTTATCTTAAACACCGCCCCCTGCATGGTCAGGTATGGGTCGAGGCCGGAGCGGTTGCTCGAGGGCACGGTGGTGGTGAAATAAAGCGGCCTGTTCCACTTGTTGGTCCGCAGGATGTCCAGCAGGATAATGTCCTTGATATACATCGCGGCGCCCTGGGGAAAGTTGACATCCATCTCGCCGAACTTGAAATTCACATCCTTGGGCAGCCGCATGGGTATCATCTGGTCGATCGCCTCATCCCCATAGCTGATCGGCACCTTGGGTTCCATATCGCGCATCTGCTTGATATACCAGGTGGTGTTGAGCAGGCTCAGGTTGACCACCCGGCAGTCCCGGCGCACGTGCTCCACCTCCTGGATATACCAGAGGGGAAAGGTATCATTGTCCCCATTGGTAAAAATTATGCCCCCCGGCTCCATCGAGTTCATGATATTGCGGGCGTAGTTGGCCGGGATGTAATTGCCGCTCCGGTCGTCCTCATCGTAGTTGAAAGTGAAAGGCACGACCGAGGGCAGGAAAACCACCAGGCAGAGGGCGGAGAAAGTGGCGCCGCCCAGCAGGGGCTTGGGCGTTCCCAGGTGGAATAATTCCCGGAGACGGTTGGCGGCAGCCGCCAGTCCCAGGCCGGACCAGACCCCGTAAAAGGCGAATGAAACCATGAAAAAGTAATCGCGTTCCCGGACCTCGTGCCATTCCTGGTTGGGGAACTGGTCGTTGAACTGCGAGTAGCCCAGCTTGAAATTCATGTAGGTGTTCAGGATCGGGCCGGTGATCAGCACCACGGCCAGCCAGAAATAGAAGGATTTTTTTTCACTCCGGTAATGCTTGATCGCCCCGAATATCCCGATGAAGAAAAAGGCCAGGGAAAGGAGGTTGTTGCCGTACTGCCAGCCGAAATACTGGGTATAAAACGGTACATTGTACTTGAAGAAGAACTTGACATTTTCCATCAGCTGGCTGAGCGAAACCACATCCGACTGTTCGCGGATCAGGGCCCAGACCTGGCGGGGAAACAGGCCGTAGGAACTGCCGTACTGTTCGCGGCCGATTACCGCCCAGAGGGCTTTCAGGTTTTCCGGGTTGCCCTCGTTGATCGCTGGGCTGAGTCCGGCGCGGATCAGCAGGTAGAGATGGATGCTGAACCCCAGCAGAAAAAGCCCCAGGGCGGCGCCGAAAAAGGGGAGGGCTTTCTGGCGCCAGGCCCAGAACAGGCAGATCGCCGTAATCAGGACCCCGAAGAACATGGCCGGAGGACTCTCGATGTAGTGGTAAATCCCGAAGAGGACATCGAAGAAGGCGGCCACGTGCCGGAAGATAGCGACGGTGAGGCCGGGATTGGAAAGCGAGGCCAGGTGCATGCGCCCGAATACCGCCTCCAGATCCACTCCTTTCATAACCATCAGGTAGAACCCGAAGAACAGGCCCAGTATCGAGCTCCAATAGCGCCAGTTCCGGCGGTCGTGGATCAGGGTATAAACTATTACCGCGGGCGAGACCAGCAGCACGATCAGGTGGTTGGCGATCGAAAGGCTGATCAGGTATATCACCAGCAGCAGGGTCCGCTTGATCCGCCGCTCATCGTGCGAGGCTCCCATGTAAATCATCAGCCAGGCGCAGAACACGAATGTGGTGGTGGCGACCGTATAGACCTCGAATTCGGTCGAATTAGACCAGGCGGTCCGCATGAAACAGGTGATGACCGCGGCTGAGAACCCTCCTCCGTGCACGATCAGCCGGCCCGCGAGCGAGTCGGTTTTCTCCACCCAGCTCTCGATGATTTTTACCGCGATCAGGTAGATCAGAAAACCGGTCAGCGCGCCGAAAAACACCGAGACGAAATTAAGCCGCGCGGCGATAGGCAGGGGCAGCGGCAGGGCGGCGATCACCCGGCCGAGGATCACGAAAAGCGGAGTGCCCGGCGGGTGCGGGACCCCCAGGATGTAACTGGAGGCCACGAATTCCCCGGCATCCCAGAAAGTTACGCTCGGGGCCATGGTGATAAAATAACCGGTCAGTACGCAGAGGAAGGTAACCGACGCTACTACCCAATGTTCTTTTTTATACATGGTGGTCAAAGGCCTTAAAAAAAGTGGTCAATCCGGCTCGGGAAACCTGTCGAGCGGTAAGCTTCCGTATGGAGAGAATATGCTGAAAAATTAATCAATTATAGGTTGCCGATCAAGAAAATACTATAGCGGGAGGCCCTGTCCGGAGCGCCGGATCTTTCGCCGCAGCCGGGGAATTCCGCCGATCGGCGGAAACTCTCTCCTGCCGCTCAACCGTTGATGCCGAAAGCCTTCTGCAGGTCGAACCGGCCGGTCTGGCGATAATTGCCTAGCTCATCCCGAACCTTGGCATCCTCCGGGAAGCGGGCCAGGTAGCGCTCGATTGTTCCGGCGGCGGCCTCGCGGTTGCCGAGGTAATCGTAGAGCCGGAAAAGGTTGGTATAAGGGTCTTTGGAGGTGGGATTGGCCGCGAGGGCGAGTTCGAGGAAATGGGCCGCCGCCTTGTTGTCCCGGTTGTTGGCGGCCTCCTGGGCCTGCATCTGGAACAACTGCATTTGGGTCCGCGGAGCCAGGAATGGCGCCAGCGTATCCATCAGCGCCTCGGACTTATCGTACTGCCTGTTTTTCGCATACAGGTTGGCGATCAGATGGTCCCACTCGTGGGGATTGGTCAGGAACGTGCGGCCCCGCAAATAGTTGTCGATAGACTCATCCAGGCGGTGGCGCTGTTCATAGCCATAGGCCAGGGCCACGAAGGCATTGGTGAAATAGGTCCGCATGCTCAGGTTTTCGCTCTCCCCGCTGGCCCCCCGGTGATCGAAAGAATCGTAGGAATACACCTGGTAAAGGAGCCGGCGCGTGGATTCCAGGTCTACTACGATACCCTCTTCCGGCAATTGAACGAAATTCGAGTCCCGCCCGGCGAGCTGCGCCGCCTTGAAAGGGAGCACCTTGTAGACCGCGGCCTGCATGATAAAATACGGGGTCAGCCCGGCGCGGTTGGACATCGACACCGAGGTGGTGAAATAAACCGGTTTCCGCCAGTTGTTGGCCCGCAGAATATGCAGCACGAGCTGGTCCTGGGGCAGAAAGCGGGTCCCTTTGGGATAGGTGATCTCCAGGCTGTCGAATTTGAATTTCACCTCTTTGTCGTAGATCACTCCGCGGATCGAGTCGAGCTGCTCATCGCTCAGGTCAATCGGGACTTTCGGCTCCTGGTCCCGCATCTGCTTCATGTACCAGGGGACATTGAGCAGGCTCAGGTTGACCACCCGGCAATCCTGGCGCACGTGCTCCACCTCCTGGATGTACCACAGGGGAAAGGTGTCATTGTCCCCGTTGGTGAAAAGCAGGGCGTCCGGCTCGAGCGAATTCATCAGGTTTCGCGCATAGGTCGGCGGGATATAGTTGCCGCTGCGGTCGACTTCAGCGTAGTTTGAATACAAGGGGATCAGTGCGGCCAGGAAAAGCAGCAGGCCGAGCGCGGCGAAAAGCGGTTGGGAGAGCCGCGGCATCCCCGAATCCATCCTGAAAAGCGCTTTCAGGCGGGCCACAACCGCGGCCAGGCCCAGTCCGGACCAGAGACCGAAGAAAGCGAAAGAGACGATAAAGAAATAGTCCCGGTCCCGTACCTCATGCAGGTTTTCCCCGGCCGGTATGGAAGAATGCAGCGCGACCTCGGGAAACTGGCCGTTGCCGAACCGGAAATTCATGTACGTGTTCAGGATCGGTCCGGTGATCAGAAAGACCGTCAGCCAGAAGAAAAAGCTCTTCCTGTCGCTGCGGTAGTGGGTCAGCGCCCCCAGCAGGCCGAGGAGAGTGAAACCCAGAGTGAGAGAAATGCCGCCGAACTGCCAGCCGAAATACCGGGTGTAAAACGGCATGTTGTATTTGAAGTAATAGGCCAGGTTCTGCCAGAGATCATCCGCCGTGGCGAGCGCCGCCTTGCCGGTAGCCAGTTTCCAGACCAGGCGCGGCAGCAAGCCATAGTTGCTGCCGTACTGCTCGCGGCCGATTACATACCACAGGGTGGCCAGGGTATTCGGGTTCCCCTCGTTTATCGACGGATTGAGTCCGGAGCGGATCAGCAGGTAGAGGTGGATACTGAAGCCGAGCAGGAACAGCCCCAGCGCGGCCCCGAAGAAGGGCAGCGAGCGTTGTCTGCGCGCCCAGACTGCGCAGGCCGCGGTTATCAGCGCCCCAAGGAACAACATCGTTCCACTCTCGATGTAGCGGGATATGCCGAACAGTATCCCCGCCCCGGCGGCGAATTGCCGCAGGATGGCACCGGCCGTCCCGGCGCTCCCGGCTCCCGCCGCGCTGAGCCGCTCGGCGATATCCGAGATGTCCAGCCCTTTGAGCACCAGCAGGTAGACTCCGATAAACAACCCCAGCACCGAGGCCCAGTAGCGCCAGCGCGCGCGGTCGTGCAGCAGCACGTAAACCGCCACTCCCGGGGCGGTCAGCAGCACGATCAGGTGGTTGGCGATCGAAAGGGAGATCAGGTAGATGACCAGCAGCAGGACCCGGCTAATCTTTTTCAGGTCGGTAGAGCTTCCCAGCTGAATCATCAGCCAGGCACAGAGGAAAATTGTGGCCGTGGCCGCGGCGTAAACCTCGAATTCCGTGCAGTTGGACCAGACTGTCCGCAGACCGGCCACGATCAGCGCCGCGGAAACCGCACCGCCGTGCACCACGATCCGGCCTGAGGCCGAACGGTCGTTGCCGAACCGCTTTTCGAGGATGAAAGCCGCGATCAGGTAAGCGAAAAATGCGGTCAGGGCGCCGAACAGCACCGAGAGGAAATTCAGGCGCAAGGCTACCGGAACAGCCAGCGGCAGGCAGGAGATAACCCGGCCGATAATCACGAATAGGGGGGTGCCCGGAGGATGGGGGACGCCGAGAGTGTAGCTGGCGGCGATAAATTCCCCGGCATCCCAGAAAGTCAAGGTCGGGGCCATGGTCCGGAGATAACAGGCCAGGACTATGCAGAATGTTACTGCCGCCGCAAGCCAATGCTCATTTTTGTACATTATTTTGTCAGGAGATTAAATTCGAACGGCCACGGAATAAGCCGCCCGGCGCGCCGCTGAAAAATAAAACAACTAGCAAAATACATTCCAGAAAATAGTGAAATTTTACCGGCCGTATTT
>MFIX01000149.1:0-4320 GCA_001780825.1 Candidatus Glassbacteria bacterium RIFCSPLOWO2_12_FULL_58_11
CGGCGAGGATCAGGATCGTGCTCGAATTGGGCTTTTCGGCGTAATCGGCGAGCATTTCCTTGACCTTCGGCGCGGCTTTTTCCAGCTCGCGCACCAGGACCACCCGGTGCGCGGCCATCATCGGCGGAGTGAGAAGCGAGTTGAGCAGGCGCTCGGGGCTAATCTCCGCGCCGTGGAACCGCTCGTAGTTGAAATCCGCAGTCGCTTTTTCCACCGCGGCGGCGGCAACGGTTTCTACCGCCTGACGGGTAAGATAGGATTCATCCCCGTGGAAAAAATACACCGGATATAACCGGCCCTGCGCCGTTTGTTCGATTAGCCGCTTAAGATCGAGCTTGACCATTTTTATTCCACAAGAGGGTAAAAGTCCGGTGACTCACCGCTTTCTCATTACCCTGACTTAAAGTGATTGCCAAAAGTATTTTCCTTTTCGAACTGCCGTTTGAGTTTAATGAATCTTCGATTAGCCAGGGTATTTTGGCAATCGCTCTAATACAACACTACATAGATGGATTGCCCTTGAGTCTCATCCCCGCCTCTTCGGAAATCCATTACGCTTGAGAGGTTTTTATTGGCCTCCGGCTGTAAAAGGCTGCCGGGATAAGTTTTCAGGCTAGCCAGCCTTTCCAGATCGAATCCTAAGCGCAAGAACTTATGGCAATTACTATAATACAATATAAAGAGAATCGAGCCTGAGTCTCAAGAAATATTCCCGCGCCCTCCGCCCGGTGGATACTGGCGCTCTCGCGAGTTTCTTGGCTGGCCGTAAAAAAAGCCGGAGGCCCTTCTTCGGGGCTCCGGCTTGTCATTCGATCAGATGTCGAGGGATTATTTTATTCGGCGCGCGGCGTGTGCACTCCGCCTTCGACCAGGTCCGGGTGATGGCTCACCCCGTAGCTCAGGGAAGCTTCACCATCGGCCGACTCTTCCGGCGAATAGGAGGTCAGATAAGCTTTGATTGCCCGCGCATGCGCCTGGGGAGTCTTGTTCTGTTCCGCGATCAGTTGCCCGGTTACCACATCCAGGGTGGAATCCAGCGCCGCGACTTCGAGGCTTGCCGCCGGGTTCACGCCGCCGCTCTGGTACATCGAGAAACTGAGCGCCAGGATCAGCATCGCGGCCGCGGCCAGGGGGACCCAGAAACCGGCTGTCCGCCACTGGACACCACGATTCACCCGTTTAGGCGAAACCCCGGCCAGCACCCGCTCGAAAAGGCCCTCGGGAGCCTGGAGCCCGGTACTTTCGGAAAGGCTCGCAATACCCGTGCGGTAAGCGGCGAGTAGCCTGGCGCAGGAGGGGCACTGCTCGAGGTGAGATTCACAGGAGGCCAGCAGGCTGTTGTCCAGCTCGCCATCCAAATAAGCGGAAAAATTCCGTTTAAATAAGCGGCAATTCATTTAGGATTATCCTCACAAAGATAGGTAATAACCTGCTCCTTTACTGGGGGGATTTTCCGGTATTAAGGGCATGGTTCATTGCTTAATACCGGCCGGCAGGCGCCGATGTTCCTTTTTTTTATACGTTTAATTTCCGCTAATGTTGCGCTAACACCGTTCCAATTGAAAAATAATTCCCAGTGCGGCAAAATTCAACTGGTTGATATCGCAATCCGGAATCAGTCGCTGGGGAATTCCAGTTCGATCAGATCGCCGCATTTGCAGTGGATTTTCAGGCCGGTAAGGTTCCCCTGCTCATCGTAGAATTTTTCCAGCTTGACCTCCCCCGCTTTCTTCTCCCCGGTTCCCTCTTCCGGTATTTCCGGGAATTCGGCTTCCATTTCCACGGCCTCATTATCGACAGATACTTTTTTGAAAACCTTCTCGCCGAATCTCCGGCCGCCGAACTCCACTGTTTCCACTCTCGTACCCATCATTTTCACCGCATCGGCCTTGATAATCTTTTTCTGCGCTGACATACCCTCTCCCCTGAAACCGGACCTGAAATTATTTATCCCGGGCCGCCGGATCCCGGGAAAGCTTCTTACCGGGTGATAAAATACACAAAAGTCAGGAATGCCGAAATACTGACCGAGAAAAATATCAGCAGTCCCCCGGTGCCGATAGACATGAAGGCGTGACGGTGGGTGACCTGCCGCGGCTCTCCGGCCGCCGGAGCGGCTACCGCCAGCGCTGTCTCCGCCGCCGGGCCGTTGAGCGCTGCCCCGCAGACCGGGCAGTTTTCCAGCGACGCCGGCACTCCGGCCCCGCATCCCGGGCAATCCAGCAGCACTTCCGCGGCCTCATGGCCCGCCGCCTCCCTCTCCCCGCCGTGCCCCCCCACTCCCGGTGCCGCCTTGTGCTGTCCGCCTTCGACCTCGATAAAATGAGCCTGGGCGCGCTCACCGAGAGCCGCCCCGACATCGATGATCCATTTTTCCTCGCAGGGGCACTCCATCAGCCCCTCCGCATCCGCCGGCACCTTGATTGTCTTCTGGCACCGTGGACAGGTGATTTCCGCCAGACGCTCGGAGGACTTTTTATCCAGCCCGCCCTTGTGCGCCAGCAGCTCATTGTCCACATTGATAATCCACGAGCAGTCCTCGTACGGGCACTCCACCAGGCCGCTCATCGTGGTATTGAGCTCCACCGGCCGGTTGCACCCGTAACAGGAAATCACGAAAGTATTGGTCTCCCCCGGCTTCTGCTGGCCCTCCTCCCTGAGCTGCTCTGTAGAAAACATCTTGCCGCAGTCCTTGTTGGGACAGCGCCAGTAGCCGGTGATATCCTCGCTCTCGACCAGCTGGGTGCCGCAGTAGCGGCAGGAGTAATCCAACGGCCCGCGGGATTCCTCCTCGGCTTTCTTGATCATCCGGATCAGCTGGTCGCTGTCCCGGGTCAGGATATTTTTGCTGCGGGCAAAAGTCAGGGCATCCTGGCTGAAAAGGCTCGTGCTCAGGCAGATCCCTTTCGGGGTGATCGCCTCTTTCATCTTTTCATCGAGCCGGGCCAGGTCCTCGACCCCGACAATCTTGTCCAGCGGCCTTTCGAGATACTGCACAATCGTCCCGATCCCGTGGGGGTCCCGCAGCTCGGCCCATCCGGTCTGCGCCTCATCCATCGAGGCCGGAACGATGATATCGAAACCTCTCGGCTGGAACAGGTTGAAAAGGATCCCCTCGAGGTTTTCCCGGACTTTCGCCGGCTGTTCAGCGGTTGCGGGTTTGATCAGCCGGTAGTTGCGCCACAGCCAGTACACGGCGCCGAGCACCAGGATCAGCCCGGTCGACATCACGGAATACAGCGGCTTTTGCCGGAAATTTTCCCAGAATACAAGGTGCAGCGCGGCCAGGGAGCCCACTACCGCGAGGGCGGTTATCTCATTATGTCCCAGGATTTTTCTGGCCTGGTTTTCCATTTTTCCGCCGGCTGCGGACTGAAATGAATGAATTCAGGAACAAATGCTGTGTTCCGGCACTATACATACCGTATGCAAAAATGATACCGTCATAATAATATTATAACCTGCCCGGCCGGTGTTGGGCAACGGGCAGCCGGAATGGAGAATTTTTTTTCAAATGCCGTTTTTCAAGCTGAAACCCTTGACAACTATTATCAATGTCTGTATCTTTCTAATGTCAGTGTCCTCAAAAATCCCGAGCATACCAATTTACCTCGTCTTATCTCGACTTTATTTCATCACGTAGACGGCTTATTGGTCAAGTTTTACCTGATAGTTGGGAAAATGTAATTTATACGTGGTTTCCTCTGCCGCGGCCACTCGGATGGCAGCCGGAAGCCGAACCATTGTTTCAGGTTCTTAAATCAATCTTGAGGCCTTCCCTCCGAGAAGATTCCTAAATCAATTATAGCATAGTGTAATTTTCCCGCAAATGGGTTCGTTGCAGCAGTTTTCTCTTATTGTACCCCGGATTCAGCCGTTATTTCAAGCGCAATTTTTATCCGGATACCGGTTTTGCCGCCGGATAAGATAGAAGTTCAATGCATTTTCATGTAAGAAGTTCCCTAACTCTAGATTAAGGAGTGAGTCGTGGTGGAGGAAGTAATTGACATCGGTCAGATGAAGTCCAAATCAATCACCGAGCTTCACGAGATGGCCGAGGAATTGACCCTGCAGAATTACGCCGGCCTGCGCAAGCAGGACCTGATTTTCATGATCGAGCAGAGCCTGCTGGAGCGTAATGTTGTCCTGCGCGGCGAGGGCGTGCTGGAAATCCTGCCCGAGGGCTATGGTTTCCTGCGCTCCCAGGACTGGAATTATTTCTACGGCCCGGATGACATCTATGTCTCGCCGAGCCAGATCAAGCGCTTCGACCTGCGCACCGGCGATACGATCCACGGCCGCGTGCGGCCCCCGAAAGAG
>MFIX01000149.1:4346-5020 GCA_001780825.1 Candidatus Glassbacteria bacterium RIFCSPLOWO2_12_FULL_58_11
AGTGGAATCGGTCAATTTCGAGGACCCCGAGAAAGCCAAGCACAAAATTCTTTTCGACAACCTGACCCCCCTGTTCCCGGATGAGCACCTGCGGCTGGAGAACAAGGCCCGGGATATCTCGATGCGGATTATCGACCTGGTCACGCCCATCGGCAAGGGCCAGCGCGGCCTGATCGTGGCCCCGCCGCGCACCGGCAAGACAGTGCTCTTGCAGAAAATCGCCAACAGCATTACCGAGAACCACCCCGAGGTTTTCCTGATCATCCTGCTGATCGACGAGCGGCCCGAGGAGGTCACCGACATGGAGCGCTCGACCAAGAACGCCGAGGTGATCAGCTCAACTTTCGATGAGCCGGCGGACCGTCACGTCCAGGTGGCCGACATGGTGATCGAGAAAGCCCGCCGTCTGGTGGAGCACAAGCGGGACGTGGTGATCCTGCTGGACAGTATCACCCGCCTGGCCCGGGCCCATAACGTGGTGGTGCCGCACAGCGGCAAGATCCTCTCCGGCGGCGTGGATGCCCATGCCCTGGACAAGCCCAAGCGCTTTTTCGGCGCGGCCCGCAATATCGAGGAGGGCGGCAGCCTGACCATTATCGCCACCGCCCTGATCGAGACCGGCAGCCGGATGGACGAGGTGATTTTCGAGGAGTTCAAGGGTACGGGCAACATGG
>MFIX01000150.1:0-1826 GCA_001780825.1 Candidatus Glassbacteria bacterium RIFCSPLOWO2_12_FULL_58_11
GGAGAGGATTCCGCTGCCTTCCTGGCCTTTCAGCGCGTAATCGATCTGAACCGTGAGATGGTCTGGTCGGCCCACTACAACCGGGCCATGCTGTACCTGCGGGAGGGTGATACGCTGCGGGCGGTTATCGGCCTGGAGCGGGCCGCAAGGAGCGACCCGGCGCACCTGACGGCCGAGGTCTGGGTCAACATCGGCCGAAGCCTGGAAAGACTGGGCCGGAGCGGCCTGGCGCTGGAGCTGCTGATGCTCGGCCGGGAAGAAACAGCTTTCGATGCCGAGTGCTGGCGCACATTGGGAAATCTCCAGGCACTGTCAGGCAATGCGGGAGAGGGGGTGGAGTCGTTTGAAAGAGCGGCCGGGCTTGCGCCGGGAGATTACCGGAATTACGTCATGCTGGGGTTCGCCGGACAGCAGTCGGGCGACGAGGCGCTGGCGGCCCGGGCCTACCGGAAAGCGCTCGGGCTGGGGGCCGCGGAACGGCCTGAAATCCTGAATAATCTCGGACAGGCGCTGGCCGGCCAGGACAGCCTGGCGAGCGCCGAATCGGCATTCCTCGAAGCTTTGCGGGAGAATGCGGAGTATCTCGATGCGCGAGTCAACCTGGGACTGCTCTACCGCAGGATAGGCGACCGGCTTAAAGCGAAAGATCAGCTCGAGCTGGCCCTGCGGCTTTGCCGGGAGCAGCCCTCATTGAGCGGGGTGGCCCGGCACATCGAAAGCCTGCTCGCGGACTTGAATGCGAACTAATACCGAAGCTTCTCAATTCGAGCATTGAGCGGGAAGGGAATCGAATGGAATCAAATAAATACCAGAAATGGCTTTATCCGCTTCTGATACTTTTATCCACCGCACTGATCTATGGCCGCAGCCTGAATTACGGGCCGGTAAATTGGGATAATCAGCTTGCGCGGACGGATACTTTTGGAGAGGGATTGAGCCTCGGCGGCCTGAAACAGGTCCTTTCGGCTTCTCAGCCGGTCCGGGAGATGGTCACCGCCATGCTGGCTCCCTGGGGGGCGAAGGCCGTCTGGCTGCCGTACCATCTGGTATCACTGGCCTTTTATCTCGGCACGGTCTTTTTCTTTTACCTGACAGCTCTTTCCTTGCTCGGACGAATAGACAGACTCCGTGGGCTGAGGTATTGGCGCTGGGGTGCGCTGGCGGCCACGGCGATTTTTGCCCTGCATCCGGGACATGTGGAGGTGGCCGGCTGGGTCTCGGGCCAGAAAGATGCGCTGCTGGGTTTCTTCTACCTCGCTTCTTTTTACTTTTACATCCGCTCCGAGACTCCCTCCAGGCGCGGGATAATCTTTTCGCTGGTCCTCTATTTGCTGGCCCTGGGCTCCAAGCCCACGGCGGTCACACTGCCTCTGACGCTGGCTCTTTACGACTGGACTTTCCGCCGGCCCTGGCTGGCGGAAGGATTCCTCAAAAAGCGGCTGACGCTTTACCTGGCCTATCTGTTCCCGGCCCTGGCGGCCATCGTGTTATTTCTCTTTACCTCTACTAATCTCGGATTTGATCTCAGTTTTAGCGATCTTTACTTCCGCCTGGGCAAAATAACCGGGGCAATTTGTTTCAGTGCCCTCAAGCTGCTTTTTCCAGTAAATCTTTGCCTGCGCTATGCCGGCTTTCGATTTGAGGGGCTTGCCGATCCGGGACTGTGCCTCTACCACGCGGCGGCCGGGGCATTGATCTACTGGACTTACCGGGCCTTTCGCCGCGACAAGCCCTGGGCCTTTTTCATTCTCTGGGGATTGCGGGCCCTGCTGCCCAATATCAACCTGACCCAGATGAGCATCGAGCGCGCGGACCGCTACTATTAC
>MFIX01000150.1:1913-5058 GCA_001780825.1 Candidatus Glassbacteria bacterium RIFCSPLOWO2_12_FULL_58_11
CGGGCCCTTTTCCTGTCTCTGCTGGTGTCGCTGGGGGCGATCGCCTATAACCAGTCCGGATACTGGAGTGATGGGATTACGGCCTGGACACGGGCGCTGAATCTTTATCCTGACCTGACATTGGCCCGTACCGGTCTGGGGGCCAGCTACCTGAGGGCTGATAATTTCGATATGGCGCTAAGGACTTACCAGCCCCTGCTCGTGGGAAGAAACCCCAACACCGAGGCAATCAAAGGGGCGGCGGATATCTCGATCCGCCGGGGGCAGACCGAGACGGCGGTAAAGCTTCTCCGGCTGGGGCTGCGGTTCGCCCCGCAGGACCAGGATTTAGTAGAGGGGCTGCTCCGGATCTACCTGAACCGGGCGGATGCGGACAGCGCGGAAGAGCTGCTATCAGGCTGGCTGGCCGGACAGCCGGATTCTTACTCCGGTCTGCTTAATCTGGCTTCTCTCCGTCGCCGTCAGAACAGGAAAGAGGAAGCCGTGCAGGCTCTCGAAAAAGTGATCCAGCTCTACCCGAACTATCCGGAAGTCTATAACTCTCTTGCCGCGCTGCGAGTCGAGGCGCATGATACGCTTGAGGCCGAAAGGCTGCTGGAAAAAGCTCTCTCCCTGGGGATCAACACGAAAATGACCCGCCTCAATTTGGCTGCTCTCTACCGGAACAGCGGCAGAGAGACAGAAGCGCTGGAGATTTACTCGCATTACGGTCCGGAAGAGCTGGATCTGAAAGCCCTGGAGTTCCTGGGCGCGCAGAATTTCGCCGCGGGCAGGCTCGATCAGGCCCTGGATTATTTTCTGCGCATGGTAAAAAGGGATTCCCTGATGGCCAGGGCTTACAACAATGCCGGCGTGGTTTACGAAAGCCTCGAGCGTTACAGAGAGGCAGACTCGATGTACCGTAAAGCCGTGGAGCTGCAACCGGACTACCCGGACGCCGTTTTCAACCGGGGCAACATTTTTCGTCTCCTTGGCGACAACCTTGCGGCCCTGGGCCAGTACCGCCTGGCCGATTCCCTCTTCGGCGGCGCCGACCGGACGGTTGTTGAACTGCTCGCCCGGACCAGCCTGGCGCTTGGCGATTCAATCGGCGCGCGGAAGGCAGTGGCCAGGCTGCGGCAACTGGATTCAATGGCTGCCCGGAGCGGGACCGCGCATTAAGCGGAACAGATAACTCAACGCCGGCTGAAAACATCGACGCAGGAAAGACTCTTGAATAATAACGATAGCGCGGAAAAGGCCTCTGGCTTCACCGGCTGGATACCGGCGGTTCTGATATTGCTGGCAGTCGTGGCGATTTACGGCCAGAGCCTCTGGTTTGGCTATGTCAACTATGATGACGCGCTGATTCTGGACAAGCGCTGGATCGCTTACCGTCAGCTCGACTGGCAGGGCCTCTGGAAAATTTTTCTACCACATGAGATGGCCACTTACCAACCGCTTAGAGACTTAGCCTTCGCCCTCGTGTACCGTTTCAGCGGAACAAATCCGTTCGGTTATCACCTGTTCAATGTTCTGCTTTATCTGGCCAACCTGCTGGCCGTATTTTACCTGTTCCGCATACTGCTGCCTTATTTCACGGCTCTCGACAGAAGAGCCTCCTCATTCTGGGCCGGCCTGGCGGCTCTCTGGTTCGCCGTGCATCCGGTGCATGTCGAGTCGGTGGCCTGGATGGTGGCCAACAAGGAATTGCTGGCGGGTCTGTTTTATTTCCTCTCGATGATCTGCTACGTTAAATCTCACCGTGAAGGGTTCCGGGCAGGCTTCTACCTGCTCAGCTTCATTTTCCTGCTGCTGGGCCTCTTGTCCAAACCCAGCGTAGCGGCGCTGCCTCTGGTGCTGATCGCGTTCGAGCTGCTCGGCAGAAAGCCGGACACCCGCGCGAGAGATATTATTCTGCGATCATTGCCTTATCTGGTCCTCATTGCCGCCGCAGCCGGGTATTATTTGTTCTACACCAGCGCGTTTGTCGGCCGGCTCCTGCAGGGCAGTTTGCGGATCCACCTGCTCACTCTGTCCAGCGTACTGGCCAAATATGTTCTCAACCTCCTCCTGCCGGTCAATCTTTGCAACAGCTATCCGCCACCTTTTTTCTCGGGCAGCTACAACTGGCACCTGGCAGTGTTCCTGGGAATCGATCTGCTCCTAGCGGCCGCACTGGCCTTTGCGCTGAGAAGAAAACAGAAGGGCCTGGCCTTCGCAATCCTGTTTTTTCTGCTGAATCTGATTCCGGTTTCCGGAATTTTCCCGATAGCGATTTTCATGGCGGACCGTTATCTCTATCTGTCCTCTTTCGGATTCGTTCTCGCCGGGGTTCTGGTCCTGGTCCGGGTTTTCGGAACATGGTCCGGGCCGGCGGCAGCGCGGCGGATTTTCGCTACGGCCGCCGCCGGTGCGCTGATCTTTTTGACGTTTCTCTCGGCTGTACGCTGCCGGGACTGGAAGGATGCCCTTACTCTTTGGACCGCCGCGGTGCGCACTTACCCAAATTATCAATACAATTACTATGGCCTGGCGAATTCATACGCTCAGGCCGGGATGCAGGACCAGGCCTTGGAAACCTATCTCAAGACGAACATGTTCAAAGAAAATTTTTCAGCGGACTATTACATTGCCCGGATTTACGATGTGAAAGGCGATTCGGTCGAAGCCGAGAAATACTACCGGAGAGTAGAGGCCCTGTACGAGGATGAAATGCTTGAACAACAGTGGGATGTCATAACCGCCGTTTACGAGCGCCTGGGCCTGAAAGATAAACTGGCCGGCCAGCTGGTGGAGAACAGCCGCATCCTCAAGAATTACCCGGAACGGATAATGACGATTGCCTCGAAGCTGGCGAACCTGGGACAGGTCCAGAAGGCGGTCGAGGCGTTGGAAGGCTCGATCGATGCGGCACCGCCATCAGCGGGGATGCGGACCGCGCTGGCGGCTATGCTCGCTCGTCTGGGTGACCTGGCGGGCGCCTTAAAAGCGGCGCAGGAGGCGCGCGCGAAGGGGGAAAATTCGGTGACCCTGGACTTGCTCGAAGCGGACCTCCGCTTTAACAGCGGGGACTGGCGGCAGGCCGTCGGTCTCTATGAAGCGGCTGGGTGGGAAAAACTCTCGGCCCGCCAGAAAGAAAGACTGGCGGCCAGTTATTTCAACT
>MFIX01000151.1:0-212 GCA_001780825.1 Candidatus Glassbacteria bacterium RIFCSPLOWO2_12_FULL_58_11
TCCCTCCACCGGCTTGCAGTCATCTGTCGTACCGAAACGGGATTTCATCGAATCCGGCAGGCCCGGGCAGGACGAGGCTTTCCAGCTCCAGACTTTCCTGGGCAAGCTGTCCGTGGGGCCGTTCAACTCGAGAATGAACACTTCATCCCAGCCGCAGAGAATAAGCTCCTCGCCTCCCGCGCTTCCCGCTTGCGGAGTGCCCGCAGCCCGGG
>MFIX01000151.1:262-516 GCA_001780825.1 Candidatus Glassbacteria bacterium RIFCSPLOWO2_12_FULL_58_11
GCAGCCAGGAGAAACCTTAAGTTGCCTCCAGCCATTCTTCACCTCCGGACAGATTCAAAATCCATAGAGTTCGCTGAATTTTTTCTCGAGATAGGCCAGCAGCGGCCGGGTGCTTAGCGGCTCGCCGGTTACCTTGCGGATAAGCCCGGCCGGACGGTAGCGCATCCCCTGGCAGTGAATTTTTTCCCGCAGCCACTCGCGCACCGGAGAAAACTTTCCCCGCGCCAGGTCCTCTTCCAGGCCGGGCAAGTCAC
>MFIX01000151.1:581-3758 GCA_001780825.1 Candidatus Glassbacteria bacterium RIFCSPLOWO2_12_FULL_58_11
AACAGCCCGGCCGACCAGTGGACATCCTGAAGGCAGCCGGAGGAATCATCGGGCCCCTCGAGTCCGAGCAGCTCCTTGAACCTGCCGTTCCAGGCCGCGGGAACATCCGCCGGAGCGAGCTCGCCGGCGATCAGGGCTTTCTCCAGCTCGAAGCGCAGAATGATATGCAGGTGATAGCTCACCTCATCGGCGGATACCCGGATGAACGAGGGCCGGACGAAATTAATCGCCCGCAGGAAGCTCTCGAGTCCGACCTGTCCCAGGCTTCCGGGGAAAAACTTCTGCGCCAACGGGAAGAAATGCTTCCAAAACGGCAGGTCGCGGCCGATAAGCGTTTCCCACAGCGTCGATTGCGATTCGTGAATGCCCAGGTAGACGCTTTCTCCCAGCGGCGTGCCGAATTGCTCCGTGGGCAGACCCTGCTCGTACAACCCGTGGCCGGATTCGTGAAGAATCCCAAAAAAAGCCTCCCCGAACCGCTCCTCGCTATAGCGCGTGGTGATCCGCGTGTCCCCCGGGCCGATATGCAGGCAGAACGGGTGCACGACCTCATCCAGACGGCCCCGGTCGAAATCAAACCCGATCGCCGCGGAGGCCATCCGGCCGAATTCTTTCTGCTTCTCCAGCGGAAAACTGCCTCTCAACACCGAATCATCCGGTTGGCGCGGCGCGCCGGATATTTTTTCGAGCAGCCTGACCAGGCCCTCGCGGAGCGCCGGAAACAGGATTTCGAGATGCGCCTGGGTCTCCCCCGGCTCATAATCATCCAGCAGCCCATCGTACAGGGAGCCGGAGAAACCCAGGGCTGCCGCCTGCTCTCTTTTGAGTCTCACCAGCTTTTCCAGCCAGGGCCGGAAAAGCTCGAACTTTCGCTGCCGGCGTGCCTCGACCCAGGCAGGATGCGCCAGGGCCGCGGTGTGCGCCAGCTCCTCGACCAGCCGCTCGGGCAGTTTGACCTTTTTATCGTAGCGGTGTCGTATCTCCCTAAGGTTGACCGCTTCCGCCGACAGAGGGTCGGCGGCCAGCCCGCCCTTTTCGCAGGCGGCCAGGCATTCCCCGAATTGGGGCGAGACAGATTTTTCATGCGCCAGCCGGGCCAGCAGGGCCAATTGGTCCGCACGGAAGCTCGCGCCTTCCCGGGGCAGGCAGGTTTCCTGATCCCACTGCAGGAGGCAGGCGCAGGATTCTAGAACGGCGATCTCCCTGCGCATCCCGATCAGGTGCTCGTAAGTTTTGCGGATATTACTCAATGTTTTATACCTTTCGGAGATTGGTCATTGCCGGCCGGGTGTGATCTCGAGGATCAGCAAGTCCTCCTTGTTCCATTTGCCCTGGACCAGCGACATCCCGTTGGCATCCGCCACCGTGCTCAGCCCCTCGTAAGTCTGGCCGGTCCACGGGCCATGGGTGATCTCGCCCACCACGTTGGGGCCGATCACCGGAGCGCCGATATCGCAGGCCGCTCTCTGCACGGTCCGGATCAGGGTAAAGGAATGCTCCGGCCATTTTTCCCGCGGAGCCGCCCAGCCATAAGGTATATATACCAGGTCCGGCTTCCGGGCGCGCATCGCCGCCCGCAGCTCCTCCTCGAAACTGTCGGCGCAGATCAGCACTCCCACCCTGCCGAAAGGCGTTTCCACCGCCTGGATGTCCTCAACTTTTCCCGGACTGTAAGGCGGAGTCATCAGCCAGGCGAGAAGATTGAGCTTGCGGTGTTTCAGGACGATCTCGCCCTGCGGATTAATCAGGATCGCGCTGTCATAGAGCAGCTCGCCCTCTTTTTCGCACAAACCCAGCCCGATCCAGATTTTCTCCCGCCGGGCGAGACTGGCAACCCGGTCGCTGAAAGGCCCCGGCACCGGAGCCGCCAGCCGGTGCGCCTCCGGATTGACCCAGCCCAAGTCAACTGTCTCCGGGAAAAAGACCATTTTTGCCGAGTCGGCCGCGGCGCGGACCACCATCTCCTCGATCCTTGAGAAATTGCCTTCCAGGTCCGAATCGATGCACCTTATCTGGGCGATTGCCACTTTTACCTTGTCCATCGCCTGAGCCCCGCGGCAGAATACAAATCCCGCCGGCTGGATGAAAAGCAGCAGCAGCCAGGCTGCGCCGAGAGCCGCCCGCCCGCGCAAGTACCGCAACTGTCCGCCCATTGTATTCTCCTGTATTCCAAAGTTTCAGCGCCTTCCCAAGTTTAGTTCGCATTCTCCGGGACTGAACATTTGAAAAAAACAGCCTGACAACATCCGCTGTAAATCTAATATGACTTTTGCGATCTACAAGCACCAGTTCTTTTATTGAGTCCTGGGAGAATTCTGGCCGCGAATGGTTTCCTTGCGGCTTGCGCCGCGCTGGGCCGGGCCGAGCCACCCGCGCCGACGCCGAAAAGTACTCCTGGGAACAGGTGTTCGAAAAGCTGCTGGCCTATTACGAGCTGGCACGGGAAATCCACCGCCACCGCGGCAACGGCTCCGGCCGCTGAATGACCCGCTCCACAGGCTAACCCCATCCCCGCGCAACGGCGGGAAAGCGAACCGCCGCAAAAAACGACTCCGCCCGGCTTATTTATAAAATAGCGCAAACTCCGCAGCACAAACCCCGCAGGGGCGGACCCCCGTGTCCGCCCACCGTTCAGGAATATCACGATCGAATCCTGGCGCACACGTGGTTGTGCCCTGTGCGAAGGGCAACCGGAAAATTTTATGAATCAGGCGGGCCAGAAGATGTTTTCATCTCCGGTTGCAGGTGTTACAATTAAATGGCAAGAATTCCCATGCAATTTTTAACAAAACGACCTGGCCGCTTGAATTTTTAACCCCGGCGCGGAGTGTGCCCGATGACCCGTCTTTTCCTTTTCGCCTGGCTCGCGCTTGCCGCGAATTTCGCCCACGCCGCGGAACCGGCCACTATCCGGCAGGCCGCCTGGCTGGCCGGCTGCTGGGAGGCCGTATCGCCCCGGCGGATAATCGAGGAGCTGTGGCTCGCCCCCCGCGGAAACAGTATGCTCGGTGTCAGCCGCACCGTGCGCGGCGACAGCCTGGTAGGCTATGAGCTGGTGGTTATCCGCGAGCAGGATGGCTGCCTGGCCTATGAGGCGCACCCCTCGGGCCAGCCCGCCGCTGTGTTCCTTTCCTCCGCTGTCAGCGATTCGAGCATCGAGTTCGAGGACCTGCTGCA
>MFIX01000151.1:3800-4507 GCA_001780825.1 Candidatus Glassbacteria bacterium RIFCSPLOWO2_12_FULL_58_11
CTCTCTGCTGGCCTGGATCGAGGGCCGCCGGGAGGGCCGGGTTCGGCGCATCGAGTTTCCCTACCGCCGGGCCAAATGTCCCGGAGAGTGATATCAGTCACGCAAGAGTGCGCTTTTACTCTGGTAAGTAGTTTGCTTTTGTTGGCACTTAGTCTCCCCTGCAACTTGATTGACACACTCCGTCGGCTGCGCCGCCACCCCTCTTTTGAGAGTGGAATTAAATGCCCGTCATTCGGGCATTTGCGCAAAGCCGGGCAGCAGTGGGAAAAGTCCCCTCTGGAGAGGGGCGCTCGCGAAGCGAGCGGGGTGTGTATATCTCCTCAGCATTGGGATAAGATAAAACTTCGGTATCCATAAGGACTTGTGAATTGGTGTAAATAATCCGTCTTAGATATTTTCCGGCAATTTGGCGCTTATAGGGCGGACCTTTTTATCCGCCCGCTTTTGCGATTTGCAGGAAGATTAACTTTACGTATTCAGCCTCGAGGGAATTGATTGCAGGGAGAATAATTTCATGAGCCAAGCCAAAACCCGTGTCTGCCCGGTCGAACATGCGGGCGGTCTGGATAACCGTATTCGGAAATGGCTGCAAGACCCCCGGAAAATTGTGGGCCCTTATGTCCGCGAGGGAATGACCGTTCTGGACCTGGGCTGCGGCCCGGGATTTTTCACGGTCGAGATGGCCCGGCTGGCCGGGGAATCCGGCA
>MFIX01000151.1:4684-5003 GCA_001780825.1 Candidatus Glassbacteria bacterium RIFCSPLOWO2_12_FULL_58_11
GGAGGTTTTTCAGGGAGATTGCGGCGCTCCTGAAACCGGAGGGCCGGGTGCTGCTGGTCGAGCCGCCGATCCATGTCTCGAAGAAAGCCTTCGCGGAGACCTTGGACAAGGCGCAACAGGCCGGGCTGGCGGAGGTGGAGCGGCCGAAAGTATTCATGAGTAAGGCGGTATTGCTGCAAAAAAGCGGAGAGTAAGAAGCGGCCTGTGGCAGGCTGGCAATTTGAAATGACATTTTTAAATGCCCCCCGATCCCAGGTAATGTCCGGTCAGGTTTTTGCATCAACAAAGATTTGAAGAAAACTCCAGGCCATTTGATTGG
>MFIX01000152.1 GCA_001780825.1 Candidatus Glassbacteria bacterium RIFCSPLOWO2_12_FULL_58_11
CGAACTGCATCAGGATCGGCAGGCGAGGCAGGAAATCCACTTTCCGGCCTTCGAGCAGGCCCATATAGCGTTCAAAACTGTTCATCGGCCAAGTTCAGTAAGGTTAAATACCAAGTTCAGCGATCTGAAGGGAATAACGACTGGAAGAACGAAGAAAAATAATATACCCCGGCTGTCAGGGAAACCCTTAGTCAGGCTTAACGCTGCCGGACATTTTAATCAAACTGTCGGCTCCTCTGAGTTCCCAAAGCATGGGGGCGGCGCGCGCATGAACTATGCGCGCCCGGGCGCCGGGTACCCCGGCGGCCGGGCCTGTGCACACCTTGCACAGGCGCCGCCCCCCGCGATCAGCCCAGCGCCAGCTCCAGGCATTTCAGCCAGAACTCGTTGTAGCGCTCCCAGAACACGAAATTGCAGCCCCAGTGCGGGGCCGGATCGGACATATAGGCCAGGGTCTTGCCCTTGCCGCATTTTCGGAGTGCCAGCAGCGGGTCGCCGGTTTGGGCGACCTGAATGTATAATTCGGCCTCCGGCAGGGGCAGGGTCCGGTTGTAGCCCAGGATCGGCGGAAATGAGCCGAAATCCAGTCCGCCGAACGCGGCCCGGCCCTCCGGGGTGGGTGATGCGGTAAAACCCTCCGTGCTTTCCGCCAGGTCCTCGACCTCCAGGCAGCGCACCGGCAGGATTTCCTTCAAGCGGGTCCGGTTCCAGCCGCCCTTGCCCAGCTCGCCCGAGAAAGAGAGCCAGCCGCCGAGAAAAAGCGCTGCCTTGCCGCTCTGGACTGCCTCCAGGGTCAGACGGATGCGGTCCGGGAAGGTCAGTACTTTGCTGCCGAACAGACGGTGATTGAAAAACGAGGGCGCGAGCTGGAAGTTTTTGGCCTCGACATCGCTGAAAATGAGCGCATCGTAATGTTCCAGTACCATCTCGTACTCGCCCGGCCCGAGCATGTAGAAATCCCAGGTGGGCACGGATTCTACCGTGTGGCTGCCATCCGACTCCAGCGCCGCTTTCAGCCATTTGCCATAGTTTATTGTCTCCAGGCCCTTATAGGCGTAGTTGAACGGGGTCTCGGCATAGACCGGCCCGCACTGCACGGCCCAGTCGCCGACATAATAGATCTTAGCCATGCGAGCCTCTCCTTCCTCGAGTCTCTGATTTCAAGCCACGGCCGACTGAATATAACAGCCGCCGGCCCGCCAGTCACGTCAAAGTCTCCTCCGGATACGCTAACTTTAAATCCGGAACAAGCCCCGCGGGCATTTTTTTCTTGACAATGTTCCCGGCCGGGGGGAAACCGGAATATGTTTGATTTGTCGCCCGGTGTGCGTTAATTTGGTAAGGGCAATGGAATTACCGCCGGCAATTCCGGCTGCGCTTTGTTTTTGAGTGCGAGCCACGGCATACGGCATCCGGAAAAGCAGGATAATAACTATTTGCAGGAGGAGTCCCTCACATGATCCGTCCGCTTCTTCCAATCCGGCTGACTTACCTGTCCGTTATTCTGCTGACCCTGGCCTCCTGCACGGGCGGCACCCAGACTGTGAGGATCAGCGCCGATCTGATGCGGGACAAGATCAAGGGCGGCTGGGTCGGCCAGACCGTGGGGGTCTGCTATGGCGGGCCGACCGAATTCCGCTGGGATGGCTCCTGGATCCAGGATGATGTCCCGATCGATTACAATGAAAATATCCTGACCAAGTATTTTAACAACGATGACCTGTACATGGACCTCGCTTTTCTGGCGGTCCTGGACAGCTTGGGCCTGGATGCCTCAAGCGAGGCATTGGCGCTCAAGTTCGCCAATGCCGGGTTCAGCCTCTGGCACGCCAACCAGGCCGGCCGTTGGAACATCCTGCACGGGATCATGCCGCCGGCCTCCGGCTTCTGGAAGAACAACCCGCATGCCGATGACATCGACTTCCAGATCGAGGCCGACTTTATCGGCCTGCTTTGCCCGGCCATGCCGGCCACTGCGCTCGAATACTGTGAAAAAGTGGGCCACATCATGAACTACGGCGATGGGGTCTATGGCGGAGTGTTTATCGCCAGCATGTACTGCCAGGCCTATGTCGAGCAGGACATTGCCACGGTTGTTGAAAAGGCCCTGCAGAGCTTGCCGCGCGAGAGCGGATATTACCGCTGTATCAGCGATGTGCTCGCCTGGTGGCGGCAGTATCCCGATGACTGGCACCGCTGCTGGTTCGAGGTGCAGAAAAAGTGGTCCCAGGATGTCGGCTGCCCGGAGTGTACGCTGCAGCCGGGAAATATCGACGCCAAGCTGAACGGGGCCTATGTGACTATCGGCCTGCTCTATGGAGGGATGGATTTCGGCAAAACGCTCGAGATCGCCACCCGCTGCGGCCAGGACTCGGACTGCAACCCCTCCAATGCCGGCGGCGTGCTGGGCACGCTGATCGGTTTCGAGAAGATCCCTGCGCAATGGAAAGTGGGGCTGGAGCAGATCGAGGACCAGAAGTTCGATTACTGCGACTACAGCCTGAAAGATGTTTACGAGGTTAACTACCGTCTGGCCGGCGAGCTGGTGGCCCGGGGCGGCGGCTCGGTGGGCGAGAGCAGCTGGATCATACAGCGCCAGAGGCCGGAGGCCCCGGATGAGGTCGAGATCGGCTTCGAGGGCCTGACCCCCTCGGTGCTTATCGACATGCCGGACAGCAGCCTCAGGGATAAATATTCGGTCGCTTTCGAGGGCCGGGCTTTCGTGGTCAATGGTTTCCTGGATGGGGACAAGGGCGATGCCAGATACGAGGTACGGGTGGATGGCAAGCTGCTGGAGACGATAACTCTCGAGGCCAACTACCACAACCGCCGCACGCCTCTGCTCTGGAACTATGATCTCGAAGCCGGGAGCCACCAGCTCGAGATCGCCAAGGTTTCCGGCGAGGGCAACCCGCGGCGGCTTTCGCTGCTGGTTTACCGGTAAGCGCTTCAATTCGGGGGCACGGCCTGCCGCGCCCCTGCGAAAACGAATGAAATACAATAAGTTAATGATAAAAACGGGGCTGTCCCACAAAGGGCGGCCCCGTTTCGCTTATCAGGCATGGCGCTTTGTAAAACTACTCCCGGTCCAGCAGCATCTCGGCGAACTCGCCCCAGTTCCGGCCATCCGCCTCCACCTGGGCGGTGATCACCGTGCGTTTCCGCGTCAGCGCTCCTTCCGGCACCCGCACCGTAAAAGTAAGCTCGTTCTTGCCCTTCCCGGCAATCCGCAAGCTGCCGCTCTCCGGCTCGGCCCGCCAGCCCTCCGGCAGGCGCAGCGACACTGTAGCCTCCATCACCCGCTCCAGGTGGTTGCGGATTTTCACCCGGGTCTCGAACGCCTGGCCGGGGACGATCACCGTGCGGAAAGGATAAAAACAAATCCAGTTGGGATCGAATCCCAGGTTCGGGTCCTCGTAGGGCAGGACTTTCCGCACCAGCGCTTCACGCTTGCTGATCGTCTCCAGGTTGAGCCGGTACATCTCCGCATTGCCGGACTTCGCCCCGCCATGGGCTTTCAGAAACAGCTCCGGGTTGAAATCGGCCAACCGTTTCATCGCCTTGATATAGCCCATCCCCGGCTCGAGCAGGTAGTAATTGAGATAGGTGCTGATCCCGTGAAGCTTGAGGTTGCGGCGGACCAGGGTCGGGTCGTCCGGATCGTAGGTGTCGGTGTCCCCGGTAAACAGCACTTTCTTCCCGTCGATCACCCCGCCCATCGCCTGGTGATACATGGTCTGGCCCGGGTAGTGATAGATCGTGAACTGGTATTCCTTCCAGGTGATAACCTCCTCATCGTGAAGCACCCGGTCGGCAAC
Organism: Candidatus Glassbacteria bacterium RIFCSPLOWO2_12_FULL_58_11; assembly: GCA_001780825.1. Classification (GTDB taxonomy): domain Bacteria; phylum Gemmatimonadota; class Glassbacteria; order GWA2-58-10; family GWA2-58-10; genus GWA2-58-10. The sequence goes on from MFIX01000152.1 coordinate 3,819, forward strand.
AATAACTTCCGGAGCCAGGCAGGGGAGGTTGTAGTACGAGGGATGGGCCAGGATATCCACCATGTTTTCGTAAACCCAGAACTTTGTCCCGTATCGCTTTTTCAGGTCCGGGAAGCCGCGTATATGGTCCTCGTGGAAATGGCTCGGGATCACCACATCCACCCGCTTAAACCCCAGTCCCTGAGCGATCTTTTCGATCCTGTCGAAGCTCTCCTCCTCCCGGCCCTCCACCGCGTACCAGTCGTAAAACAAGGCCTCGCCGTCTTTAGACAACACAGCATAAGAGGTCGGGTTCACATGGTAGAGGTGCTCGCTCACCTGCTGCCAGGGCACGCTCGGGCGGTTACGTCCTCTTGACGGAGGCGTGTACTCCGGGTCGGGTCCGAAATCGTAGAGTTCCTCGATATTCCGTTTCAACAGGGCCACCGCCTCTTTCGGCTGATCGATAGTTACCCCGTGCGAGGGCAGAAGCTCCCCGGCTCCCGCGGCCAAGACCTTTTCCAGGCCCGCCAGGTCCTTTTTCACCCCCTCGAACCCGCCGTCCCAGTACTTGTAGTCGAAGCTCCAGAGGTTGACCAGCTGGCCCGGCGCGTAGATCATGTCTCCGGTAAATGCCCGGAGCTTGCCATCGATCTCCGCCAGATAGCTCACTGAGCCGAGCGTATGGCCCGGCGTGTCCAGGACCTTGAATTTCAAGCCCTCCCACTCGAACGTTTCGCCCTCGCTCAGCGTCCTGTCCACCGGCATATTCTCCCGCAGCTTGAACTGGTCCGGCTTGTAGGAGTAGCGGATGTAAAGCTGGAAAGCCTCCCAGAAGCCGGTGGCATCGGTAAAAAAACGCTCCTCCTCCTTGGGGACCGCTACCTTGACCCCGGCTTTTACCAGGTGCGGCGCGCCCTGGCACTGGTCGCGGTGGGAGTGGGTGTACAGGACCCAGTCGATCTTTGAAATGCCGAGCCGGCCGAGCAGCTCCAGGACCCGGGCGTCGCCGCTGTCGATC
>MFIX01000153.1:0-3856 GCA_001780825.1 Candidatus Glassbacteria bacterium RIFCSPLOWO2_12_FULL_58_11
CGCGGGAGTGCTTACCCTGCACAATGCCATCCCGATTATCATGGGAGCGAATATCGGCACCACGGTGACCAATGTCCTTGTTTCACTGGGCCACATTAACCGTAAAGAGGAGTTCCGCCGCGCATTTTCCGCCTCGCTGGTGCACGATATCTTCAATATCCTCAGCGTGGCGATCATATTCCCGCTTCAGTATTATTTCGGGTTCCTGGAGAAAATCTCCCTGCTCTTTGAAAAGGCGCTGGTCAGTACCGGGGGCCTGACTTTTTCCAGCCCGCTGCAATATTTGACCCACCCGGCGGCCGAATTTATCGCCTGGATGCTGGGTGATTCAGCCTGGCTGCAATCAATAATTTCCCTGGCCCTGCTTTTCATTTCCTTGCGTTACATGGTGGTCTACATGAAAGCCCTGGTAATCGAGCGGGCCGAGGTGGTTTTCGAGCAGGCCATTTTCAAAACCCCCTATCACGGGTTTCTGGTCGGGCTGCTGCTGACCTCTCTGGTGCAGAGTTCCTCGGTCACGACCAGCCTGATCGTTCCCCTGGCTGGGACTGGAATGATCACGCTGAGGCAGGTTTTCCCATACACTCTGGGGGCCAATGTCGGGACCACGGTAACCGCGCTGATGGCGGCCCTGGCTATCGGCAATACCAGCGGACTGACAGTCGCCATGTCCCATCTGTTGTTCAACATCTCTGGGATTGCGGTTTTCTGGTGGATCCAATTCGTGCCGATTGGCCTGGCGGAAAAAATCGCCGGGCTGGCAGTGAGAAACCGCGGATATGCGATAGCTTATCTCCTGCTGATCTTTTATCTGATCCCTTTAACCTTAATCTACCTGCTGAGGTGAGACTATGTTTAGAAGCCTGATACAGTGGTTCAAGGCGGAAAACCTTCTGGCCCAGGCCAAGGAACAGATTATCGAAATGCTTCAGGAAGACTTGAGTCTATTCAAGGAGGCGATAAGACTTCTCTGGACCGAGGCGGGCGTCTCGATCAATGAGATCCGGGAGCGCGACCGCCAGATCAACCGCCACGTGCGCGAGGTGCGCAAGAAAGTCCTCACCCACCTGGCTTTCAGCGGTTCGGCCGGCCTGGATATGTCTCTGGTGCTGATCAGCATCGCGGTGGATATCGAGCGGATCGGGGACCACACGAAGGATATCGGCTACCTGGCGACGGATTATCCGGGGAAATTCAAAGCCGGAGAGTTCAAAGATGAATTGAAGAATTTCGAGAACGAGCTGGTGGACCGCCTGCAGATACTCAAGGGGATATTCGAAAGCGGCGAGGATGCCGCGGCCAAGGCCCGCGAGATGGCCCGCTCCCACAGCGAGATGGATCGGCAATACCGGGCGATGATTTCCAGGCTGATCAACGATGAAAAGATCGGGCTGAGCGCCTCGCAGAGCACCATGCTGGCTCTTTACATGCGCTATCTGCGCCGGATCGAGGGGCACATCTTCAATATCGCCTCGGCCGAGGTCAATCCGTTCCACCGGATCGGCTTCAAAATAAAAGGCAAGAAATAACGGAAAGCTGATGCGGCGGTCCTTGAAGCCAGCCTTCCCGGCGCGGTCAATTTAACCCCCGGGACTGGATGGCGACGGCTTGGGCGGAGCGCTCAAGCCCTGGAATCGAAGACCGGCAGGAGCACCGAGAACCGGGAGCCCTTCCCGGGAGAACTATCCACCTCGATTTTCCCCCCGTGTCCCTCCACGATCTCCTTGACTATCGAGAGGCCCAGTCCGGTTCCCTCATATTTTTCCTTGGCCCCGGAAGTCCTATAGAATTCCTCGAATATCCGGTTTAACTCCTCGGGTGACATCCCGATACCGGTATCGGTGACAGTCAGCCGCACGAACTTTTCGCCGGCCTCGGCCTCGATCTCGACCCGGCCGGACTCCGTGTATTTTACCGCGTTGCTCAGCAGGTTCATGGCTACCTGTTCGATGGCCCGCGGGTCGCCGGAGATTTTGGGCAGCCCGGGAGCGATCTTCCTGATCAGGGCAAGGGACTTATGCTCGGCCTGGGCCCGCAGAATCTCGATCTGCCGGGACAGCAGAGGCTCCAGCTCGACCGGCTGCTTTTCGAAACGGTGGCCGGCGATCTGCAGCCGCGACAGCTCCAGCAACTCCCGGATCATCTCCAGCAGGATATGGGTGCGCTTTTCCGCTCGGGACAGGAGCTCGTTCACTTTCGGAGATATTTCCCGGCTGAAACTGGTCAGGATTACCGCAATCAGGCTCTGGATTGCGGCCAGTGGCGCTTTGAGCTCGTGCTCGACCTTGAGGATGAACCGGCTGCGGTGTTCATGCACCTCCCGCAGTACCAGATTGGCCAGTTCAAGTGAGTTCTTCAAGTTGAGCAGTTCCGTCTCGCGCATTCGCAGGCGGCTGGTGATAGAAGTGGCCATGTAAACCGAGAGGTAAATGGTAGAGACGAAAACCGTGGAGAGCCCGATCAGAAATAGCGGATGCCCGTAAATCGCCTCTTCGAAAAATGGGAACAGGCGGTGGTGCGGGATCAGTCCGTACCCCTCGAGCAGGAGCATCAGGTTGAACAGGACCACGGCCAGGGTGGCCTGAAAATAGCTGGCGGCGTTCGAAAGCAGGATACTGGCGATTATCATGTGAAAAATGAAATAGAAATAAAACGGGTTTTCGGCTCCCCCAGAATAATAGATCAGGACGATCAGGATTATCAGGTCGACCGAAATCTGCAAATTCGCGAAAAGGGCGACCCGCTGATGCCAGCCCGGCATGTCCCGCCTGGTCAGCAGCCACTTTAAATATGCCTGGTAAAGCGCATTGAAGATGAAAATCGAGGAGGAGATCAGCAGCAGCCGATGTCCATCGATCAGCAGATCGAACAGCGAGGTCACCAGCAGGATGGTCGAGCTCACACCGAAGGCGGCGGCCCAGCGCAGGCGTACCAGCCAGCCGACCCGGTCGACCAGCTCATCCCGGTAGGTGAGAGAGAGTTTTTCAATTGTCTTTTTCATCCGGTTCCGGTTCTGTCAATTCCGGCGCAAGCAAAACCAGCGCAAATCTGTTGGCGGTTTCAGGGCGGGCGGCCAGGCAGCCTGACCGGCGCTGCCAGTCGTTCTGGTTAACTGCACCAGCGGCCATTTTTCTCTAGTTAACTGAAGTTCAGCCGGCTAAGACTTGTTATCCTGCGGGAGTGATCCCGGCGGCCCATTGCGGCCGGAGAAAAAACCATCCGGGATTATCGTTTCTTTCAAGGCCGGGTGGAGTGGCCTCGGTTTCTCAAGACGGGACATTAAGTTCCCGGGCTAGTTTCCGCCCAGGGGGTCATTCCGGAACTTCCGGTCCCGCGAGAATTCGAATGGAAAAACTTTCGTCTCTGTCCGGGAGTTTCAACTGCCCAGCTTCTGCCTTATCAGCGGGATCAGCACTCCGGGCATCACCGGTTTCTGGATCGAAGCGGACAACCCGAGAGCGGCGATATCGAGGTTGTAGCTGGTGGCATCGCTGATCGAGCTGAGCAGCAGGATGGGCGCTCCACAATTGGAGTTTTTGATCTGCTCGGCCACTTTGACTCCGGCATCCACAGTCTCCATCATCATGTCCACGAGGATGAGATCGGGACAGGCTTTGGAGACTTTTTCCAGGCCTTCTCTGCCGGTGGAGGCGGTTTCGACGACAAAGCCCTCGGTTTCGAGCATGATTCTGATCGCTTCGATCATGTCTTTATCGTCATCGATGACCAGGATAGTTTTCCGGCTGGAACTTTCCATATTTAATTCTCCTTGGCGCCGCTGAAAATAAGTGTTGAGATCAAGATAAATTCATGTTCATGGAGGCCGGCCCGGCGATCGCTCCGGCGCAAGCCGCCA
>MFIX01000153.1:3872-11645 GCA_001780825.1 Candidatus Glassbacteria bacterium RIFCSPLOWO2_12_FULL_58_11
GAGAACGCCGGCCAGGAACCGTTCGGCCTCCACGAGGTTCGCCGCGGCCTGGTCGCTGAAGCTCTCGCCGATTGCGAAGTTTTCCCCCCGGATTGCCAGCACGTAGGCTGGGGGAAGCTTGCCGTAAACTTCCCGGCAGGTGATCAGGACAGTTTCCGGCAGCATGGCGTGCGTGCTGAAATCGTTCCTGTTCTCGGGCTCGGGCCGGTAAAAGCTGAACGGCCGGCCTGCCTCGACCGAGGCGTCGATAAAGATCACCAGGCCGCTGTCCGCCACCTCGGCGGCGTGTTCGATGTTGAGCTGGTAATCGGCCAGGGCGCGCAGCGACGGCAAACCCCAGCTTTCCACCTTCTCGGCCAGCCGGGGACCCACGCCGTCATCCGAGCGGCCTGGGTTGCCGATGCCGATCACCAGGGTATCCACTTTCAAGCCCCGCTTCCCCGTTCGGCCCGCTGAATGACCTCCCCGCGGGAATTCTCCAGCTCCACCTGGAGCGGCATCTGTCCCAAGGCGTGGGTGGCGCAGCTCAGGCAGGGGTCGTAGGCCCGGATCCCTACTTCAATGTGGTTCAACAGCCCCTCGGTGATCTGCTGGCGGTCGAGGTATTGTCCGGCCACCCGGGCCACCGCCTGGTTCATCGGTTCGTTGTTGTGGGTGGTCGAGACGATCAGGTTGCACATCTTGATCTGGTCGTTTTCGTTGACCTTGTAGTGATGGATCAGGGTCCCCCGGGGAGCTTCGACCACTCCCACGCCTTCGCCGCGCTTCTTGCCCCGCCGCAGAAGCTCGCCGGCGGTCAGGTCCTTGTCAGCCAGCAGCTGCTTGATCACCTCGGCGGAGTGCAGCATCTCGATCATCCGCGCCCAATGATAATGCAGCGTGAAATTGTTCGGTTTCCCGTTGGTGTAGGCCCGGAACTGCTCGAACTCCTTCTGGGCCAGCGGGCTGGGGATGAAATCGCAGGTGTTGAGTCGGGCCAGGGGACCGACCCGGTACCAGCCGAGTTTCTTGCCGAGCTTGCGCAGGAACGGGAATTTCATATAGCTCCAGGAGCGGACTTCCTCGCCGATATGCCGCAGGTAATCGGTATAGTCCACCTGGTCGATGATCTTATGCCCCTGGTCGTCAATCGCGCGCAGGGTGCCGTGGTAGAAATCCAGCGCTCCATCCTTGCCCACCAGGCTCAGGTGGTTCGAGGGGAAGGAGCCGAAGTTGTCGAAATAAGTCGGGTTCTTGCCGTGCACCTGTTTAACCAGTCCGACCGCCGCCGCGGCCCACTCGATCATCTGCTCGATATCTTTGCGGAATGCATCCCGGTCCGCCGTCTCCAGGTGCTTGTTGATCCCGCCCGGGATCGCCCCGGTGCCGTGAATCTTCTTGCCCGCGGTGGCCCGGATTATCTCCTGGCCGAAACGCCGCATGAAGATACCTTGTTTGGCGATTTCCGGGAATTCCTGAGCCACCGCCAGCACGTTGCGCTTGAGCACTGGCGAATCGAAGCCGAACAGCAGGTCCGGCGAGCAGAGGTGGAAAAAGTGCAGGGCGTGGGACTGCAGCATCTGTCCGTAGTGCATCAGGCGGCGCATTTTTTCGGCAGTCGGGCTTAGCTCCTCCGGCCCTACCCCGACCACCAGGTCCATCGCCTTGGCCGCCGCGAGATGATGGCTCACCGGGCAGATCCCGCACAGGCGCTGCACCACCACCGGCGCCTCCCAGTAAGGCCGGCCCTGGATAAATCTCTCGAAGCCGCGGAACTCGACGATATGCAGGCGGGTGCGGTCGACGCGGCCCTGGTCATCCATGATGATGGTCACCTTCCCGTGCCCCTCGACCCGAGTCACCGGATCGATGACCAGCTTTTTCATGTTTCTTTCCCGTATGCGGCTGACGAATTCGTTCATCGGTCAGGTTCTCCGTTCTCAGTCATATTTAATCAGTTCATAGGGCAGGTCGGCCTCGCGCCCGGTCAAAAGCCCCACCAAGCTCTCCCAGATCAGGTCGGCGGAGGGCGGGCAGCCGGGCAGGAAGTAGTCGATCTTGACCACTTCGTGGCACGGATAGACCTTGTCCAGGATCAGGGGCAGCTCCGGATCGTTGGGGATGCTGCCGTCCACTACCGAGGGTCCATCCAGGTAGGCCTCTTTCAGACACTCGGTCATCGGGATCCCGTTGCGCAGGGCAGGCAGGCCGCCCATCAGCGCGCATTCACCCACCGAAACCAGGATATTGCAGCGCTTGCGGAACGCCCTCAGCACCTCGACATTTTCATGATTGCAGCAGCCGCCTTCGATCAGGCCGACATCGCACTGGCCGCTGAAACGCTTGATATCATTGATCGGCGACTTGTCGAACTCGACCAGCTCGGCCAGTTTCAGGATTCGCTCGTCGATGTCCAGGATCGACATGTGGCAGCCGAAACATCCGGCGAGCGAGGTTGTGGCGATTTTAGCTTTTACCATGGTATCCTCATAAATTTAACCGGTTTCCGGGTAAATGACCTGAAAGAGGCTTCAGCTTTCCGGGGCCCGGGCCTCGATATCCGAGCCTATCGGCTGGTGATCGTAAGTCCGTTTGCCGATCGGTGTGCGATAGGCGGTCTCCCTGACGATAATCGAGCCGACCGGGCAGACTTTCACGCAGGCGTCCTCGGGGCCGATCTCCACCCCGGCGAGACCCTTGGAGGAGCCGGCCTTGATCCGCATCGCCACCCCGCGGCCGATGAAGCCGAGAATCGGCTTATGATCGACCTCCTCCGCGGCCCTCACGCAGCGGCCGCACTGGATGCAGCGGTTCCCGTCGATGAAAATCGCCGGGTGAGTGGCGTCGAGCTTGCGCTCCGGAAACATATAGGGGAAACGCGGCGCCATGATCTTCAGGCGGTAGGCCAGGGCCTGCAGCTCGCAGTTGCCGCTCTTTTCGCAGAACGGGCAGTAGTGGTTGCCCTCGATGAACAGCATCTCCACCAGCGCACGGCGCAGGTCCCGGAGCTCCTCGGTCTCGTTCAGGATCACCATCCCATCGGCTACAGGCGTGGTGCAGGCGGCCATGTTGCGCCCGTTGACATTCACCGTGCAGACCCGGCAACTCCCGCCGGGCTTGAGGTCCGGATGGTAGCACAGGCGCGGGATATAGACGCCGTTGTCATCCGCAGCCTGGAGGATCGACTGGCCGGGTTTACCGGTGCATTCCTTGCCTTCCATGAGAAATTTGATTTTATCGCTCATTGGCTCCTCTATTCGTCTTGGAGGTATCTGCCGGTCGCTTCACAGGCCTCGGCAACCGCTGTTTTCAGGTCGAAGCCGGTCAGATATTCATCTTCTTTTATCCGGTGCTGATAGATACTGCGGAAGTTAGCCAGGGTGGTCAGCTCCGGGTTGGCCGCGGTCTGGCCCAGCCCGCAGCGGGAAGTCGATTTCATGATTTTGCCCCACTGCTCCATCTCGGCCAGGTCCCGAAGGGTGCCGTTGCCCTGGTTGATCTTTTCCAGCTTGGCCTTGAGCAGGCGAGTGCCGACCCGGCAGGGGACGCACCAGCCGCAAGACTCGCTTTCAAAGAAACAGGCGAAATTATAGACGATGCTCATGATATCCCGGTCCGCGCCGAACACGATCAGCGCCCCGCCGGTGCTCAAGTCATCGTAACAGATCTTGCGGTCGAAATCCTTTTCGGCGATGAATGTCCCGCTCGGCCCGCCGACCTGGACCGCCTGGGGGTTCTCGGCCCCGACCACCGCCAGGATCATCCTGACCGGCAGGCCCATGGGCAGCTCGTAAACCCCGGGGCGTCGGCAGTCGCCGGAGACACTGAGCAGCTTGGTCCCGGTGGACTGGCCGCTGCCGAAAACGATATACCATTCAGCCCCGTTTTCCACCACCCGGGCCGCGGCGGCCAGCGTCTCGACGTTATTTACCAGGGTCGGGTTGCCCAGGTAGCCGGACTGGACCGGGAAAGGCGGCCGGTCGCGCGGGTCGCCCCGGCGTCCCTCGGTGGAATTGATCAAGGCCGATTCCTCGCCGCAGATATAAGCCCCGGCTCCCATCTGGATGCGGATGTCGAAATTAAAACCCGCCTTGCCGGCGCAGTTTTTACCCAGCAGACCGGCGGTGCGCCGCTTTTCGAGAACATCTTCCAGATAAGCCAGAAGGTACTGGTATTCCTGCCGCAGGTAGAGGATGCCGTGCTCCGCGTCGATAGCGTACCCGGCGACTGTCATGCCCTCGAAAACCAGCTCGGGTTTTTCGGTCAGCAGGACCCGGTCGGTGAAAGTCCCGGGCTCGCCCTCATCGGCGTTGCAGAACACATAATGCTCGCCGCCCTGCGCCTTGCGGCAGAAATCCCATTTCATCCCGGTAGGGAAGCCCGCTCCGCCGCGTCCGCGCAGACGGCTCCTTTTGACCTCTTCGATCACCTGCTCGGGTGTCAGCGACACGGCTTTGCGCAGTGCCGCGCCATTGGTAAAGCTGCTGAACAGGACCTGGCCGGAAAGCTGGAGATGGTTATTGACCATCGAGCGCACCAGGGGATGGGCGTTGTTGCCATCCCCCACGCCGAGCTTCTCCACCAGCTCCTGCGGACTCTTGCCGGAGCGCAGCCCCTCGATAATTGAAAAGACCTTTTCCGGAGTGAGGCGCACGAAAGGCAGTCCGCCGATCAGCGCCGCGGGCTCCTGGTCGCTCATGCCGATACAGGAAGTCCAGGACAGCGAGAGCAGTTCGTCCGGTGTAACCTCCCCGAACTTGATGCCCGCCGCTTTCTCGAAAGCCGCGGCCACCTCCTTCAGCCCCATCATTTCGGCGACCGCGGAGCTGTTCAGGAAGACCGGCATGCGGCCCAGCTTCCGTTTCGAGAGAAAATGATAGAATGAAACCACTCCCTCCACCTCGATCCTCGGCATGGACAAGGCCTCGGAGATCAGGTCGATCATCGGGTCCGAAACCTGTCCGTACGCGGCCTGTACCTTGCGCACCACGTTGATCAGGCGGGTCCGTTGATTGCCCTCGGTGGCGGCGATCGCCTTGATTTCACCCTGCAGAGCTTTGAGATTGATTTCCTGCATCTCTTTCCTCCGCTGACCGCCTTTTGCGACGCTTCACAGACCGGGCGGCCAGTAACTTTAATTGTTTTTTCTGCGGTTCCGGGCGCACGCCCATCTTTACGAGCATTCCGGCCCGGGAAGGAGCAACCGCTCTGATCCGGTTCCTCGAGTTCTACTGCTGGCGTGGTGTTGCGCTGATGAGTCCGGCGAGCCTCGGGGGGAAATCCCCTGATGTTGTAATGTTAATTACGGTTTCTGGACTCGAGAGGCTGACTGCACTTAAGTTAACGAAAAATGAAGGCAAAAGTTAAATGCCGCGCGCCGGACTGGCTTTCCCGGACCGGATGGCCCGGAATCCGCCAAAAGACCGGTTTGCACCTGCCGGAGCGACAGTTTCAAATCGCGACGGGGAGAAATTTACTAGAATAATAATATTGTGTCAATGGCAATCCAATGTCTTAATCCGTTTAAAGTTGCGTGAATATCCCGCCTCTTCCGCCGGGCTGGTGGTTTGTGGCATCCTGAATGACCCGCGGGAAAAAGGGCTTGACACTTTTAAAAAATTCATGCTAAGATAAAAGTAGTCCGGCGTTAATAACCTCTATGAAAGAAAGAACTTAAATCGCTCCCGGGAAGCCGCGGGAGCCGGCACGGCGAAAGTACGAAAGCAGGCGTAGATGTTGAAGATTCCCGAACCCCGTGAGGAAAAAAGCGGCAATGGCTCAGGCGCTGACAAGCTGGTGCCGCTGCTCGAGGAGCGCGCCCGCACGAAAGAGCTTCTGGCGCTGATCGAGAATAAGCGCGGCGAGGTGGCTGAGGAGGTCTATTTGCGGGTGAAAATAGACTACGAGCTCCGTCTGGGCAATCTCAACCGTGAGATAAAGCGGCAGGCCCGGAATTTCGAGAACACGCTCGAGGATTACCGGGACCTGGTCGGCCGCCTGGAAGCCTCGGATAAAGTGGGAGTGCGCTCGCTGGAGGAACTGAAGGTCCGTTATGCCCTGGGGGAGTATTCCGAGGAGGAATACAAGAAGATCGCCGCCGGAAAAAAAGAAAAAATCGATTTCTACCGCTCGAAGATCAAGAGCTATAAAATGAACATGGAAAGACTGGACAGCGTGCTGGCGCAACTGGAAAACGGCTGAGTCTCTTTCAGCCGCCCGCGCGTGGAGTCCGGGGGACGGGGATTACGGTAAAAGGCATGGAAAAGAGCAAGGAAAAAATACCTGTCGGCATCAGTTTCATGGGCCGCAACCTGGGCGAGCTGCTTGAGCTCAAGGCCAGGTGCCGCCGCCGGCTGGAGTATCTCGAACAGAACCGGGAGCGCATCTCGGCCTATGTCTATGATAAGCTGCGGCTTGAATACACCTCTTATCTCGAGGCGGTGGACGGAGAGGTGGCCCTGGGCCTGGGCGAATACGAGATCAAGCTGGCCGAAATCAAACTCTTTTCAAACCAGCTCAAGCTGCTGGAGAAAAGCTACTCCGAGAGAATCCAGGAGCTGGCCCTGCGCCATACTCTAGGCGAGTACTCGCGGCAGCAGTACGACAAGCTCTGCACCGACCACAAGGAGAGGATGCAACGCTTTGCCAATAGCATCGAGAAGTACAGCGGCGAGCAGCGCAGGCTGGAGGAGTTCCTGGAACGCGTGGCGGCGGATGAGCCTTTGACGGCTTTCCGGGCCACTCTGGAACAGGAAGCGGCGGCGCCGGCGCGGGCCGATTCGGCGGTGGAAGGCGAGGCGACAGTAACGGCGGCCGAGCCGGAGGCGGAGCAGGGGATGGCCGGGCCGTTACAGGCCGCTGCCCGGGAGATGGCGGATACTTTCGCTGAAGTCTCAGGAGATGAGCAGGAGCGCTCCGGCGCTCAGGATTTAGCGCTGGAAGAATTCGTTCCAGAAGCTGAACCGGAGCAGGAGTATCCCGCAGCCGCGGAGCCGCAGCTCGAAGAAGCCGCGCCTGCCCGGGAGCCCGGGGTAGAGCCGGAGCCTGCCGGCATATTTTCCGGGATTCCGGAGCAGGAGGATTCGCCCCGGCCCTCCTCGGCTTTCCTGATCGATGAATCCGCACCCCGATCAGCTACCGCGGGCCCGGAGGCTGCCGTGCCGCCGGTTGCCGTGGAGCCCGGAGAAAACCCGGCGAAAGAAGAAGCAGCGCTGATAGCGGAATATCCTGTGGAAGAAATCCGGACCGTGGAACCTCAATTGCCTGAGGCGGAAGCAGTGGAAGAAATGCCCGCGGCCGGCGCGAACCTGGAGCAGGTTCTGCAATCCGAAAGCCCGGCAGGAGAGGAACCGCAAGCCTCGCCGGAAATGGCCGCGGCCCCGGCCACGGTTGAAACATTCGAGCTGCCCGGTTTGCAGGAAGTGAGCGAAGAGTCCGGAGCGGAGGATATCGAGGCGCAGGCCGGGATTTCGCCGCAGCCTGTGGAGCAGCCGCCGGCAACTGCCGGGAGTCCGGTCCACGATCTGGAATCTTTATTCGCCTCCTCGCCCGCCGAGCCACGGCAGCCTGCGCCTGAAGATATTGCACCGCCCTCGGACAGCGGCCCCGGGACAGCCGGACAGGAACAGGCCGAGGCCGTAGAGGCGGTTTTCGATCTTGAAAAGGAGCTGCTGCGCGAGACGGCGGGCGGGCAGGCCGGCAGTGTGGTGGAAGAAGAAAAAGCCGAAAAAAGTGCGCCCGCGGCCGGTGGAAGCTCCGGCGGCCTGGATCTGGATGCGATTATGAATGCCTCGG
>MFIX01000154.1 GCA_001780825.1 Candidatus Glassbacteria bacterium RIFCSPLOWO2_12_FULL_58_11
TACTTTCACATCCTTATACTGCATCATCGCGGCCTGGGGGACGCGGGTGGTAAACGGGTAGGCCGCAATTTCCGGCGCGGCATTGGTCAGCCGGCCGATTATCGAGGATTTGCCGGTGTTGGGCAGGCCGGCCAGGGCTACTTGTCCCGCCCCCTCCCGGGCAACTTTGAAGGAGTGCCCCTTGTGGGATTTCTGCGCCTCCTTCTCTTTTTCTTCACGCAGTTTGGAGAGACGGCGCTTCAGGTCGCCCTGTAGATGATCCGTACCCTTATGCTTGGGTATAATCCTGAGCATTTCCTCGAGGCAGGCGATCCTGTCCTCGGTGGTCCGGGCCTCCTTGAAGGCCTTTTCCGCGGCGAGGTATTGCGGCGTGAGGTTAGCCGGCATCGCGACTTTCTCTCCTGGCGGGTTTGGGACGCTCCCTGATCCGGTCGGCGCACTCTCTCAGCCTGTCCAGCACATGTTCCCCGACACCGCAGGTACCGAGCTGACGGCCCTTCTCGATGGAGTCGAACATGCGGCCGTGATAGTCGGTGCCGCCGGTGGGGATTAGATCGAGCTCCCGGCAAAGGCGATCCAGATACTCCCGGGTGGCGCTGTCGTGTTTAGGCGTGGTGACCTCCAGCCCCTCGAGGCCGCAGCCTTTCAGGCGCTCTACCTCTGCCGGATCGGCCTGGCCCGGATGCGCCCAGACCGGCACTCCGCCCGCTTCGCGAATCAGCCGGACGGCCCCCGGAACATCGGTAAACGGCCGGGTGCGCGCAAACTCGCGGAAGAAGTTGACCAGGTAATCCGGGTCGCCGAAAAACTCTATCGCCGAGGGGCTGTCAAACTGTATCTCGGGCAGGACTCCATTTTTGTGCATTAAATCCAGCAGGTGCGACATATTGGGAATTCCCTCGCCGGTGCGGCACTCGAGCTCCTCGACTGTCACATTCAGCCCCTTCGGCCGCAGCCGCGAGAGTACGCCCTGCATGTGGGCTCGAGACAGTATTTTCAGACCGGCCAGGTAACGGCTCAGCTCGTGCTCGCCTTCCTGCACGAAATAGCCCAAAATATGATAGCGGTCCAGGGTGGTCAGCTCCACCCCGTGAATGACCCGGAGGTCCTGCAGCGCACCCGCCTCGGCGGCCGCGGAAAGCGAAGCGGTGGTGTCGTGGTCGGTCACCGCGATCGCCCGCAGGCCCCGGCCTGCGGCCAGGTGGACTACTTCTGCGGGCCCGTATCCGCCATCCGAGGCAGTCGTGTGAACGTGCAGGTCGTATTTATATGCAGGCCCGGCCATGGGCGATTTATCCATAAAAAAGACTATTGTCTTTCTAAATCCACGGGATTTTGTTATTATATGCCCCGCCGCCCGGCCTGTCAACTTCCCCGGCGCTTAAGGCAGGCTGGCATGATTTATTCTCGTAACCTTAGTAATTTTAAAACGTTATTGAATTTATAGTTTGATATTCCTTATTCAGTCCACACCCTTCCCTGATTACTGACTATTTCCCCGGCCTGAGACATGGAAAACCGATTTAGAGAAAAGCTGACCCGCAGCACTGATTTTGTCATCTCGGTGGAGCTGGTGCCTACCCGCGGCCTGATGCGCAAGGACTTCGAAGAGCTGATCTCATTCACTGAGGCGGCGGTCGAGTATGGGAAAATCGACGCTCTCAGCCTGACCGACAACCCAGGCGGAAACCCGCGCCTGGCCCCGGACGTCCTGGGGCTGGATATCCTCTACCGGGGCATGAGCCCCCTGGTCCACCTGACCTGCAAGGACCTCAACCGCAACGGCCTGGAAAGCCGGGCCTTCCAGCTAAACCGGATGGGCGTGGAAAATGTCCTGGCCCTGACAGGCGATTACCCGGTGGATGGCTATCAGGGTGTGGCCCGTCCCTCGTTCGATGTGGATTCGGTGGGCTTGCTCAACATGCTGCGCGAAATGAACCGTGGGCTCAAAGTGCCGCTGCCCAAGCCGGGCAAGTTCCAGGAGCTCGAGCCGACCAATTTTTTTATCGGCGCCAGTGTCAGCCCGTTCAAAAAGCAGCGCAGCGAACTGCTGGGCCAGTACCTTAAACTCGAGAAGAAGGCCGCCAACGGGGCCGCGTTCATTATCACCCAGCTCGGCTACGACATGCGCAAGTTCGATGAGCTGCTGCGCTACATGAGCGCGACTAATCTCCAGCTGCCGGTATTGGGCAATGTGTATGTGCTCAATCGCTTCGTCTCGAAAATCATGAACCAGAACCAGGTCCCGGGGTGCGTCGTGACCGATGAGCTGCTCGAATTCATCAACCGTCACGCCGCCTCCGATGACAAGGGCAAGTCCGCCTTCCTCGAATTTGCCGCCAAGCAGGTGGCTGTCCTGCGCGGCCTGGGCTTCCGGGGAGCGCATATCGGCGGCTACGCCTTGAGCTTCGAAGACAAGCGACGGATCATCGATACGGCGGAGACAATCGCCAGTGACTGGCGCTCCTTCATAAAAGACCTTCTCTATCCGCAGAAAGACGAGTTTTACTATTTCCGCGGGGACCCGGCCACCGGGCTCAGCGCGGATCAGCCGGGAAAATCCGGAGAAAACAAACGGCCCGGGCCGCGGGTCACTTTCGAGCTGATGAAATTCATCCACGAGCAGTTCTTCGAGCCCGGGACCAACTGGTTCAGGATCGCCAGGGGGGTCTGCCGCTGCATCGACAAAAGCCCGGAGGCGACCAAAGTCTTTCAGAAATTCGAAACGGGTGTCAAGTGGCTGACCAACAACTGCCAGGGCTGCGGCGACTGCTCGCTGGCCGAGCTGACTTTCCTCTGCCCGGAGGACGGCTGCCCTAAGGGCATGCGCAACGGGCC
Organism: Candidatus Glassbacteria bacterium RIFCSPLOWO2_12_FULL_58_11; assembly: GCA_001780825.1. Taxonomy (GTDB): domain Bacteria; phylum Gemmatimonadota; class Glassbacteria; order GWA2-58-10; family GWA2-58-10; genus GWA2-58-10. Next base: position 2,839 of record MFIX01000154.1, read on the forward strand.
GTGCGGCGGCTCATTCGACGGGATCTGCGAGCGCAAGGACCGCAAGTGCTACTGGACCAGGGTGGTAAAGCGGATGGACAAAGAGGGCGGGCTGGATAAGCTGAAAGAGGCCAAACCGATTATTCCCAATGCGGCGCTTAAAGATACTTCCTCATGGCTGAATTATTACCTGGGAAGGGACCACGCGGCGCTCGGAACCAACGATCCGGTGGAAGAGAAAAAAGGCAAGAAGTAGCGCCGGGCGAGGCGTGGAAATAGCCGGCAGCAGGCGCCGCTGCCGGCGGATAATCGTATCCCCGGGCTGCTCAGACATCCTTGAATTCGAGCTTGTGCAGCACCAGGAAAGGCAGGAAGCCGCAGAGGCTGGAAATCACGAAAAGCCAGGTGAGCCCCGCCGCCTCCATGACATAGCCGCCGATCGGCACTTTCGCCAGGTCCATCAGGTTCTTGACCGAGACTGCGAAAGCGAAGGCGAAAGTTTCGATCCCCCGCATTTTGCACATCGCCACCGCCACGGTGAGCAGGGCGATACCGCTGTAAGCGTTGAAAAAACCGCCAAAGAAATAAATCAGCCAGCCGTTCCATTCCGCGATCCCCAGGCAGGATATCTCCACCAGCGACCAGCCCACCAGCGATATGATGTACAGGGTTTTCATCGAAAGTATTTTTCGCAGCAGCGGGAACGTGAATATACCGGCAATGATCCCCGCGTAATAGAATGAGGTGATCCGGCCGAGGAATTCGCCGCCGAAGCGCTCCTCCAGGATAGGATCGAAATAAGTCGCCGTGTCCGCGCCCAGGGCGTAAAGAAACAACAGCATCAGGAACCAGCCGAAGGCGGGGTTGGCGAGCTGGCCGAACTTTTCCCGCAGGCTCCGCTTGTCTGTGGCGCTGCTCTGGCCTTGACTCTCCAGAACCGCTCCGCCCTCAGCCTCGCTCCCGGCTTTCATCCGGTAGATCAGCACCGGGACCAGGGCAACCAGGGAAAGCAGGGAAAAAATGTAGTAGATCTGGATGAAATCCAGGGCGCTGTCGCCGATCCGGCCGCCGGCCCAGTTGGCGCAAAGCATGCCACCGCCGAAACGGAACCCGTAAACCAGGCTCTGGATAAAACTCCGGTTCCGGGCCGTGCTCACCTCGACAATCATCCCGTCGATCAGGACATCCAGGCAGGCAATGGCGAAGACTTTCAGACTGACCCCGGCCGTCATCTCGAGCTGGGTCTGGGCCCGGGCGATCAGCAGCCAGCCCCCAGCCGAACAGAGCAGACCGAACAGCAAAGCCCAGCGCTTGTTGAAGCCTTTCCAGGAATCGGCGATAAAGCCGATCAGCGGCTTGAGGAACACGAACCAGAGTCCACTGAGGAAAAGGATCTGGCCGATCTGGACCGGGGTAAAAGCGAGGATTTTCTTCAGGTAAACGTTGAGGATGAAGGAGACCTCGGTGATCCCCTCCACGAGATAGATCGCGGCGAAAAGAAGATAGAGGCGGAGCATCGGCAAGGCCGCCTTGTCAGATTATTATACCGCGCTCGCTATGGGCAATGAAATCGGTGAATATTTTAATTTCCGGCAGTTGTTTGAGCTCGGTGCGGGCATGTTCGAGCGCCTGGGAGATATTGTACTGGCTGCGAAAAAAGATCTTGTAGGCCCGCTTGAGCTCCTGGCGGACCTCCTCGGAGAAACCCCTGCGCTGCAAGCCGACCGTATTGAGCCCGTTGAGCATGATCGGGTTGCCCACCGCCATCACATAAGGCGGCACATCCTTGGGCACCCGGCTTCCGCCCCCGATAAAGCTGTGTACGCCGACCTGGACGAACTGGTGGATGGCGGTCATCCCGCTGACCTCGGCATGATCGCCGATAGTGACATGGCCGGCCATGTTCACGGCATTGACCAGGATCACGTTATTGCCCACGACGCAATCGTGGGCCACGTGCGTATAAGCCATCAGGAAGCAGTCATTGCCGACCCGGGTCGTGCCACCCTCGGTGGTGGCTCGGCTCAGTGTGGCGAATTCTCGGATCATCGTCCGGTCGCCGACCACCAGATAGGTGGTTTGATTGGTGAACTTCAGATCCTGGCTGTCCGTGCCCAGCGAGGCGCTCTTCCAGATGGTGCATTCTTTACCGATCGTCGTGTTCTTGTAAATATAAACATGTGGACCAATTACAGTCCCGGCCTGGATCTTTACATTGGGGCCGATTACCGTATACGGCCCGATTTCGACACTATCCTCGATTTCCGCGGTCTTGTCGATAACCGCCGTGGGATGAATTGCCAATTGATAAAACCTCGTGGTGTGTTTGATAATATTAATAACAAGAATCTGATACGGAGAAATTGCATCGGATGCAGGTCGTATTAATCCGCCGAGATTTACAGCCTTCAAACCTGCGGTGTCAGTCGTACTGCTCAGGCAGCTTTTCGCGGTCGACAATCATTGCGGTCATCTCGGCCTCCGCCACCAGCTCATCATCGACAAAACCGCAGCCTTTCATCTTACAGATATTGTGTCTGAATTTGATCATCTCCACTTTCATCCTGAGCTGATCGCCTGGAAACACCGGCTTGCGGAACTTGATCTTGTCCAGGCTCATGAAATAGACGACCTTGTGTTCCGGGTCGGGCAAGCTGTTCATCACCAGGAGGCCGCCGGTCTGGCCCATCGCCTCGACGATCAGCACGCCGGGCATGATCGGGTGTCCCGGGAAGTGTCCCTGAAAGAACGGCTCGTTCATGGAAACGTTTTTGATCCCCACCACCCGTTTTTCGGCCTCGAATTCGACGATCCGGTCCACCATCAGGAACGGGTAACGATGCGGCATCTTATCCATGATATGATTGATGCCCATCACCATCTGCCTGCCAGGCGGCGGAGCGGTTATCGCCTTTTCCCGGCCGGTCGAGACCTGGTTCCGCACATGACCCCCGTCATTCTCAATATGCTCGCGGATCTTGCGCACCAGATTGACATTCGACGGGTGGCCGCTCTTGAAGGATATAATATGCGCTTTCATCGGCATGCCGAGCAGATGAATATCGCCCAGCAGATCGAGAATCTTGTGGCGCACAGGTTCTTTGTTCGAGCGCAAGGGACTGGGGTTGAGGATTTTATCGTTGCCGAAAACCACTGCATTTTCCAGACTCCCGCCTTTAATCAGGCCGCATTTCTTCAGCTCTTCCACCTCATCCAGAAAAGTGAAAGTGCGCGCCTCGGCGATGAACTTGCGGAAGCTTTCGTTAGTGATATCGAGAGATTCGAACTGGCAGCCGACCATCGGGTTCTGGTACTCGATATGGAAACTGATCTTCAGCCGGTCATTGGGCAGCACGAGGAAATGCACGCCGTCTTCCTCGTAACTCAGCGGCTTGGTAAGGATCGCCACCTTCCGCTCGGCGCTCTGCTCCTGGATTCCCGCCTCCTCGAGAGCTTTGACAAAGACGTTCGAGCTCCCGTCACAGGCGGGAACCTCGTTGCCCTCCATCTCGATCAGCACGTTGTCAATGCCCGTTCCGGAGAGGGCGGCCAGCAGATGCTCCACGGTATGGATCTTAACGCCATCCTTACCGATAGTGGTACCGCGCATGACGCTGTCCACATTATCGACGATTGCCTGGATCTGCGGATGGTTCTCGATATCCACGCGCTCGAAAACAACGCCTGTATTTTCCTCGGCAGGCTTGAAAGTAATCTTCGCGCTTTCGCCGGTATGAAGTCCAATGCCAGCGCAGCTTACCGGGCGAATAATGGTTCTCTGCTTCATAAGTTATTCCCTATCCTTTGTTCTCTTTAATATGCATTAGCTTGGACGAGCTTCATCCCCTCGCAATTCCGGCCGGTGGCTCCGGGCCGGAACGCAGGCCGCTCCCGGTTCAAGGGTTCCGAACCGGCCGGCCCGCCCTCGCGGTTGAAGTGCTCCGGTATTACGAAATTTTATTCTCCAGGGCCCTTACCCGTTGGATTAGTTCTTTAATCTGCTTGAGCAGTTTAGGCAGACGGGAGAGAGAGGCCTGGGATTTTAAAGCCTCACTGTGCGGGCGGGCGGGATATCCGGAAATCTCCTTCCCTGAGGAGACTGATTTGGTCACACCAGCCTGGGCTCCGACCTTTACTTTGTCCCCGATGCGCAAATGTCCGCCGATCCCGGCTTGACCGGCCAGGACCACTGAGCTGCCGATCTTGGTCGAGCCCGAAATTCCAACCTGCGCCACGACCAGCGTATTTTCGCCGATCTCGACATTATGGGCGATATGCACCAGATTGTCGCACTTGACTCCATCGCCGATCCGGGTCGGTGAGAGTGTGCCGCGGTCGATCGTAGTGTTGGCCCCGATCTCGACATCATCGCCGATAATCAATCCGCTCACCTGGGGTATTTTCTGCTGCACGCCCCGGTTATCGCAGACAAACCCGAACCCGTCTCCGCCGATCACGCAACCGCTCTGGAGCAGGCATCTTTTGCCGACAACCACATCGTTCAGGATGATCGCCCCCGGCATGACCCGGGTCTTGTCGCCGATGACCGACCGCTCTCCCACATAAGACCTGGCCTGCAGGATTACATCGTTGCCGATCACGCTCTTGGCTCCGATAACCGCCAGCGCGCCGATATAGATCCGCTCGCCGAGCCTGGCGCTTGGATCGACCACGGCGGTGGGATGGATGCTCGGGGTGAAATTATTGTTCTGCGGGTGAAACAGCTCGACGGTCATCAGAAAGCTGAGATAGGGATTCTCTACCACCAGATAATTCTTGTTATCAGGCACTAGACCGTTGTCCTTGCCGACTATGACGGCGACGGCCTTGGTGGTGGCGATCCGGCTGTAATACCTGCGGTTGGCAACGAAAGATATCTCGCCGTTCCTGGCTTCCTCCAGCCCGGCGACGCCGGATATCATCACGGTCGGATCGCCTTTAACCCGGCCGCTGATTTTTTCCGCTATTTCTCCCAAACTGAATGTAGGCAACTTAGTACCTCTGAAAGTTATCGTGCCCGCTCTTGTTCTATATTGAGCGCTTGCATTACTTGATCGGTAAAATTAAAATTTTGATCAAGGTAGAGTAACACTGAAGAATCAAACACCATGGAAACACCCAGCGTCTGGCTGGTTTCGGCAATCGACCGGTCGACTTTCTCCAAAATCGACTGGCTCAGCTCGGCGTTCCGCCGGTTAAGTATTCCATCTTTGCCGTAAGTCTTGTGGTAATAAGTAACGAATTCTTTCTTTTCTTTTTCCAGGGCTCTCTCCAGGCGCTCGTACTCTCGATGAAGCTTCAGTGTATCGTCGAGCTCCGGCGGGAGCTTTCCCGCGGCCTTGCTATCTTTCGCCGGAGCTGCGCTGTCCGCTTTTGCGCCGGCCGAATCAACGGTTTCCGCCAGCGGCGCCGTTTCGGAGACTTTAGCCGAATCGGATTCGAGCTTGGTCCTCGCCGCCTTCAGCGCCGCTTCCGCAGTGCCAACCGAATCGAGATAAACCTTGATTATTTTTCTGCGATCGCTAAAGCGCTGATCCCAGATTGCGGATTCCTTATCCAGGATTTTCTGCACGCTCTGCCGCTCGGGCAATTTCGCCAGGATCGTGGCGTCGTTGACGAAGCCCAGTTTCAATTCCTGGGCGTTTACGGCAGAAACCGCCAAAAAAGCAATTAACGAAAATACTATAATTTTCCCTGGAAGGGAAGAAATTTGTGAGGACATGCTATCTTTTCGGCGCCGCTGTACCGGTACCGCCCGAGGTGGATGAAGACTCAACGCCCGCTTTGAGAATTTTAAGCACTTCATCGGTTATATCCATTTCCTGCTTGGCGTAAAGCAGTCCCTGGGCGTTGAAAATCATCGTATAGTTCTCGCGCTTGCCCAGAACCTCGATCGCTTTGTTAATCTTATCGTAGATCGGGGTCAGGAGCTCCATCTTGCGCTGATCGGCTTTTCCGCCCTGGGCGAAGATATCCTGGTAAAACTTCACCGCCTCCTGGCGCTTGGTGAGGATCTCATCCTGCTTTTCCCGCTTTTTCTCCGGGCTGAACAGCATGGCCCGCTGCTGGAATTCCTCCTCCAGGCTCTGTATTTCCTGCTGGTATTCATTCAACTGGGTCTGCCAGCTTTCCAGTTCCTTATCGTAAGTTTTACTGGCATCCTCGTGCTCCGGGAAATTCTGCATCAGGAGATCGACCTGGACATAGCCAATCTTATAGGTCTGCGCCGCGGCAATCGTGGCTAACCCCAGCATGGCTCCGAGTACAAGACTTAGAATACGCAAAATAATACCTCCTTGGCTTGATATTACTCTTGGGAAAATTAGCTGTTTCGCGCCAGCGGAAAATTTCGCTTCCATGCCGCTTGCGAAACTGCATATAATTTGTATAAAATTGTGCTAATATTCAATATTTTTATCAATTGAATCTGCCGAAGCGGAAGTGCGGAACCCACTTGCCTTTGATCGGGTTGCCGAGATTATCCGTCTGATCGAAACCATAACCCAGCTCCAGCCCGATCGGGCCCATCGGGGTTTCCAGACGAACCCCGAACCCGGCGCTTCGACGCAGCTTGCCCAGATTGACATCCCGCAAGTCGCGCCAGACATTCCCGGCCTCGGCAAACAGAACACCATAAACCTGGTTAGTGAACTTTATCTCCTCCTCTACAGTCATGATAAAATACGCTCTGCCCCTGGCGTAGTACAGACCGTCCACTCCAACCGTCCGGTCATCGTAGCCGCGCAGGTGCAGGTCTGTGTCCCGGCCATAGCCGGTGCCGCCCATTATATAAGTTTCGAGCGGGTCGATCAGCGGGCTGCTGCTGCCGCCGAAACTGCCCAGCATGCCGGCGCTGAGCTTGAGTCCAAGCACGATATTGTCCTTTCCGGTGGGGGTGTACCAACCGGATTCGATCTCATATTTCTGATAACCGATGTTTCCGCCGAAAGGCCCGCCGCTTAATTCAGTGCTGAATTCGTTCCGGGTGCCGCCCTGCGGATGCTGGAGATTGATCAGGGTTTCGCGGGCCAGAGTAAATGTGACTTTGCTCGAAGTCTGGGGATAGTTACGGATATTAGCCCCGGTATAAAGTGCGACCAGGGTGCTGTCGCCGCGGATATCGATCGACACAAGGGAATAACCCACGTAGAACCGCGTAAAGTCCAGGTGCGGCACCGGGAAACCGACCCGGCTGTAAAAACCCTTATAGCGGTCCTCGAAGGGGTCGTTGCGCAGACGGCGGCGCATGTTGAAAATCCCGACGTCCAGCGAGATCGGCGTTTCCATAAAGTACGGATCAGTGTAGCTCAGGTCGATATTACTCTGGCGGGTCCCGAACTCGAGCCGGAGCTGCACCGATTTGCCCCGGCCGAACAGATTGGACTGGGTAAGATCGAGGAAGCCGGTCAAACCGTAGCCGCCGCCGAATCCCGCGCCGAAATTGGCACTGCCGGTCCGCTTCTCTTTCACCTTGAAAATCAAATCGACCTCGCCGGTTTCCTCGACCGGCCGGGGCTCGATTCCGATATCCTGCTCGAAAAATCCGGAGTTCACCAGGTTCTGATAGCTGTACTTGACCAGAGGCTGCCGAAAGAGATCGCCCGGATAGAGGCCGATCCGCCGCCGGATTACATTTTCGAAGGTGCTCTCGTTGCCCTGGATGATGATCTTGCGGACCGTGGCCGGCTCGCCCTCCCGGATCACCAGGTTAACATTGATCAGGCTGTCCTGGAACTCCTGCATCGGCTGCGGCTGCATGTAGATGTAGCCCTCATCGCCGTAGAGCTCGCGGACTTTCTGAATGCTGTCATCGAACTTTTTCCGGTTGAATACGGAACCCTCTTTCAGTTCGATAGAGTTCATGACAGCCTCATCCGGAAAATGCGAGTTGCCGGTTACCGAAATCTTTCCTGCATAATAACGCCGCCCCTCATCGAGATTGATCCGGACCGTGACATCCCGGCTGTCTTTCTTGAATTCCATGCTGTGGTTGAGGACCTGGATATTGACGAAACCGCTCTTGGAATAGAATTCGGGCAGTTTTTCGGTGAGGTCTTTCTGGAATTTTTCCTCGTTGTAGCCTCCGCGATGCCAGAAGCGCAGGTAACTTTTTTTCTTGGTTGCCAGAACGCCCTGGAGCTTCTTGGCGCTGAAATTCCCGTTTCCTTCGAACTCGATACGCGTAATGCGGATCTTCCGGCCTTCCTCGATCTTCAGCGTAATTTCAGCCCGTCCGGGGGCCTTGGTATCCTCAATCTTCGGAGTTACCTGAGTATTGTAAAAGCCTTTTTTTCGGTACAGCTCGACTACTTTATTGATCGACTCCTGCACTTTGGAGGGAGAATACAGACCGCCGACCCGCAGGGTTATCTCCTGCCTGAGATCCGCCTCTTTAATTTTTTTTGCGTCTTCAAGGGTCAGCTTTGAGATAATCGGGCTTTCCTTGATTCGGATAATGATCTTCAGCCCGTCCGGCATCTGTTCGGCGAGGATATCGACATCCTCGTAGAGGTTGGTTTCCCAGAGGCTTTTCACCGCGCGCCGGATCATGAATACCGTGTAATTATCGCCGACATTGATCTGCGCGGCGGAAACAATTCTCTGTACCGCTACCCGGTTGTTGCCCTCGACGGTTACGGCGACGACTTTCTGCTCCTGGGCCTGGGCCAGCAGCGGACAGACCCGGAACAGGCCGGAAAGAAGACAAAGCAGGCCGGAAAGAAGCAGGATTTCAAATTTTTTTAAATACCGGTTTGGGATTAATTTATCAGCGGTCGATAACGGCAAAAAACCCCCCGAAACGGCAAATTTCTTTTTTGTCGACTGATAAGTGAAAAGCAGCTGCCAGCGAAAAAGCCTTAACCGGCTCGAGCCGGATAGCCTGAAGCGTAGTTGCGGGAAACCAGGCCGCGAGGATACCGGCCGCCGGAAGCGTCGCGTGGAAAGCGGCATCCCGGCGACTTACGCGGATTACCTTACCAGACGGCCCTGATGCTCCCTCAAGATTCCCCGGAACATCAGGGCCAAATCTGTGGCAAGATTACTTTTTATACCACTCGATACTAGCGAAAGTTCGACCCGTCGTATAGATCAGCTTTCGGAAGCTTTTACTTCCTCTTTCTCCTGTTTCGCCTCGACAGTCGCGAATTCCAGCCGCTCCGCGCCGGCGGTTACGCGGATCAGGTCGCCCGGCCGGAACTCATTGTTGAGGAATTTCTCCGAGAGCGAGTCCTCGAGGTAGCGCTGGACCGCCCGCTTGAGCGGCCGGGCCCCGAATTCCTGGCTGTAGCCTTTCCCGGCCAGGAATTTTTTCGCGGTTTCATCCAGCTCGATCCTGAAGCCCCGCTCCTCGAGACGATGCTGCAGCTCGGCGACAAAGATGTCGACGATCTTGACGATGTCTTCGAGCGAAAGCTGGTGGAAAACGATAGTTTCATCCACGCGGTTTAGAAACTCGGGGTTAAAGACCTTGTTGATCTCGCCCTTGATCTTGCCGGCCAGGCGCTCGTAATCGCCCAGAACGTCATCCGTGCGGTGGAAGCCCAGCGAGCCGCCCTTGATCTCCCGCGCCCCGATATTGCTGGTCATGATCACCACGGTATTTTTGAAATTAATCTTGCGGCCGTAGTTATCTGTCAGCGTCCCGTCATCGAGAATCTGCAGCAGGATATTGAATATTTCCGGATGCGCTTTCTCGATTTCATCGAACAGGACCACGGAATAGGGCTTCTGGCGGACCTCTTTAGTCAGCGAGCCGCTGTCCTCGTAACCCACATAGCCGGGAGGAGCGCCGAGCAGACGGGAGACGGAGAACTTCTCCATGTATTCCGACATGTCCACCTGGATCAGGGCGTTCTTATCGGCAAAAAGGAATTCGGCCAGCGCGCGGGCCAGCTCGGTCTTGCCGACACCGGTCGGGCCGCAGAAAATGAACGATCCGATTGGCCGCTTGGGGTCTTTCAATCCCGCGCGGGCCCTGCGGATCGCCCGGCTGATCGCCTCGACCGCCTCGTTCTGGCCGACAATGCGCTTGCAGAGCTCCTCCTCCATTTTCAGCAGGCGGGCACTCTCGTTCTCGCTCAGCCGGACCACGGGGATCCCGGTCCAGCGCGAGACGATATAGGCCACATCCTCCTCTTCGAGGACCACCGCGTATTCGCCCGATACGCTCTTCTGGTTGGTGACCTCCTCGATCTTGTGCCTGAGCTCGTGCTCGCGGTCGCGCAGCTTGGCCGCGGCCTCGTACTCCTGCTCGTTGATCGCTTTCTCTTTCTTGCGGACCACCTCTTTCAGGTCTTCCTCGATCTTGATCACCTCTTTGGGCGGAGCCTGGGAGGCCAGGCTCTTGCGCGCGGCCGCCTCGTCGAGAACATCGATCGCCTTGTCCGGCAGGAAGCGGTCGGTGATATAGCGCTCGCTCAGTTTCACCGCCCCCACCATCGCCTCCCGGCCGATCGTTATCTTATGATGCTTTTCATAGCTGCTGCGCAGCCCCTCGATAATCTGGATCGTCTCCTCGATTGTCGGCGGATCGACCATCACGGTCTGGAAGCGGCGCTCGAAGGCCCCATCCTTTTCGATGTACTTGCGGTACTCGTTCAGGGTGGTGGCGCCCACGCACTGGAGTTCTCCGCGGGCCAGAGCGGGCTTGAGCATATTGGAAGCGTCGATCGCGCCCTCGGCCGCGCCTGCGCCGATCAGGGTATGCAACTCATCGATGAACAGGATCACGCTCTTGTTTTTCTGGATCTCGTTGATCACGCCCTTCAGGCGCTCCTCGAACTGGCCGCGGTACTTGGTGCCGGCGATAATCGCCGCCATGTCCAGGGCCAGCACCCGGTAATCCCGCAGGCTGGGCGGGATATTGTCGTGAATGATCCGCTGGGCCAGTCCCTCCACTATCGCGGTTTTCCCCACGCCCGGCTCGCCGATCAGCACCGGGTTGTTTTTCTTGCGCCGCGAGAGGATTTCGATCACCCGCTCGATCTCGTTCTCCCGGCCGATTGTCGGGTCGAGCTTGTCCTCGCGGGCCAGGTCGGTCAGGTCGCGGCAGAAATGGTCCAGGGCCGGAGTCTTGGTTTTTTTGCCGATCTTGGACTCGGTCTCGCCCGATCCACCGCCGCTCGATTCGGACTCTCCGGATGAGGCTTCGAAACTCTCACCGCCCAGAAGCTTCAGGGTTTCCTGGCGCACCATCTCGGCGTTTACGCCCAGCGAGCTAAGCACTTTGCAGGCCATTCCGCTGTCCTCGCGGAGCAGACCCAGCAGCAGGTGTTCGGTGCCGACATAACTGTGTTTCATTGCCCGGGCCTCCTCGATCGCGTATTCAAGTACGCGCTTCGCCACCGATGTATAAGGCACATCGCCGATAGTCAGGGTGCTGCCGCCCGGCTTGACCATTTCCTCGACCTTGATCCGGATGGTTTCCAGGTCCAGGCCGATCTGGTTGAGCACGGCGGCGGCCACTCCCTCCCCCTCGCGAATAAGCCCCAGAAGAATGTGCTCGCTGCCGATATAGTCATGATGCAGCCGGCCGGCCTCGTCCCGGGCCAGAGAGAGCACCTTCCTCACTCGTTCCGTGAATTTGTTATTCATCAGTAACCTCTTTTTCAGTTCCGGTTGAAATAAGAACGGACTACCGTGGCCCGGTGAATGTCCCTTTCGGTCGAATCCAGATTCCTTCCGGCGGCCACATCGAGATGTGCGTCCTGGGAATAGATCAATATCTGGTTTATGGTTGATACACTGAGCTCTTTTATTAGTTTCATGCTCACCCCGAGCCGGACGGCGCTCAACAAATTCATAACTTCTTCGCCGGTAATGGTCCTGGAGTGTTCCAGAATCCCATAGGCTCGCCAGACCTTGTCCTGGATGTAATGGCCGGCATCCTTGAACAGGATCGCCCGGGCATTTTTTTCGTGTTCGATTATCTGTTCGGTAATCCTCGAAAGGTGCTCGATCAGCTCCCGCTCGCTCTTGCCGATCGTGATCTGGTTTGAAATCTGAAAGAAATTGCCCAGCACCTCGCTGCCCTCGCCGTAAAGGCCGCGGAAAGTAAGCCCGATCTGGGTGATCCCCCGCAGCACTTTCTGGATCTCTTTGGTCAGCACCAGGCCCGGCAAATGGATCAGAACCGAGGCCCGCAAGCCCGTGCCGGTATTGGTCGGACAGCTTGTCAGATAGCCGAGCTTGGCATGGAACTCATACTGAAGGTTGCGGCCGATCACGCTCTCGAGCTTCTCCGCCTCCTGCCAGCAGCTGTCCAGATCGAACCCCGAGGCGATGCTCTGGATCCGCAGGTGGTCCTCCTCGTTGATCATCATCGAGATCCGGCTCGCCTCGCCGACCACCACTGCCGCGGACTTGCGCCGGGTGAGCAGGTCGTTGGAGATCAGATGCTCCTCGAGCAGGTAGTTGCATTCAAAGCTCTTGAGGTCTTTCAGGTCCATGCGGATCATCGCGGGAATGGCCTTTTCCCGCTCCAGGACTGAAAGCACCTCCTGGCGGATCTGCTCCTCCTGGTTCTCGCTTATCCGCGGCGAGAACTGGTAGCCCTTGAGATTGCGGGCCAGGCGGACCCTGGAGCTGAGCACGACATCCGAGTGCTCGCCGCTGCCTTTCAGCCAGGCCGGAACCTCATCTTTTATCAACAGCGCCATGGTTCACCAGATTTGAATCGTCAGCGTAAAGAGCAAAAAACCAGTCGTTGCACCCCATCACTTGGAAACTTCGAGGCGCTTCTCCACCACCATTATTTCATCCCGCAAGCCGGCGGCTTTTTCGTAGTCCTCCGATTTGACGGCCTCATTGAGCTTTTTCTTCAATTCGCGGATCAGAATCTGATCGCTGTATATCTGGTCGTCCGGTTTGCTCGAGCGCCGGCCGACATGGAACGAGCTGCCCTGGATGCGCCGCAGCAGGACATCGATCTGTTTCTCGAATGTATAATAGCACTGGCCGCAGCCCAGCCGGCCGGTCCTTTTTATGTCATCCAGCGTGTTGTCGCAGAAGGGGCATTTCTCCTCGCCCGCCTCGCTCTTGCCCTCGACCAGCTCGCTCAGCACATCGCTCTTGGCCTCGGGGGCGAAAGCCGGCTGCTGGCTGCTGTCGAATTTAGCCCCTTTCATGCCGAACTTCTCCGCGCAATCCGGACACAGGTTCAGGCTGACCACCTTGCCATCCTTGACCTGCGTAAAATGAATGGAGGCTTCGCTCTTTTTGCATTTTTCACATTTCATGCCGACCCCCCTTCATCTAAAAAACTATCGGTACCGCTCGCCGGCTCCGGCGCGCTCAGCGGATAGTTTTCAAAACACCCTCTTCTAAAAGATAAACTTTTTCGGTCATTCCAGCCAATGTTTCATCATGGGTCACCAGGATGAAACCCATTCCGCGGCTTTCCAGCCCGGAAAAGAGCAGCTCGGTGACCGTTTTGCGGTTTTCCGCATCCAGGTTACCGGTCGGCTCATCCGCCAGTACGAAATCCGGCTCGTGGACCAGGGCCCGGGCCACCGCCACCCTCTGCTGCTCGCCGCCCGAGAGCTGAGCCGGCCGATGGTGCAGGCGGTCCGCCAGTCCGACCTCGGCCAGAATGGCAGAGGCTTTCGCGGCCGCCACAGCCGCCGATTCACCGCGCACCAGCAGCGGCATGCTCACATTTTCGAGCGCCGAGAACTCAGCCAGCAGGTAATGGAACTGGAATACGAAGCCCAGCTTGCGATTGCGCAGCCGGCTGCGCTGCTGATCCTCGAGGGCGAAAATGGCGCGGCCCTCCAGCTCCACCTCTCCGGCGGAAGGACTCTCCAGCGCTCCCAGGATATGCAGCAGCGTGCTTTTCCCAGCGCCGCTGCGGCCGACTATCGAAACCGACTGGCCTCTTTCGACTTTCAGATCCACCCCGCGCAACACGTGCAGCGAAGACGAGCCGCTGGGATAATCTTTTGTTACCTTAGACGCCGCCAGGCAGCTCTCATTCATAGCGGATCGCCTCCACCGGCGGCAGGGCCGAGGCCCGCCAGGCCGGGTAGATGGTCGCCGCAAAGGAGATCAGCAGGCTCGCCGCAATGACCAGGATAAAGTCCCCGGCTTGCATGTTGACCGGGAAGCTCGATATGAAATAGACATCCCCAGGGATCGAGATCAACTGGTACTTGTCCAGCAGCGTCGCTACGACATACCCGGAGACCGCTCCCAGCAAAGTGCCCACCGCGCCGATAATAAGGCCGTGGAACACGAACACCCGGCCGACCGCCCGGCCGCTCAGTCCCATCGAGCGCAGGATCCCGATCTCCCGGGTCTTGTCCATCACCAGCATGGTCAGGTTGCCGACAATATTGGAGGCGGCCACCAGGATAATTAATGTCAGAATGACAAACATCACTGCCTTTTCGAGTTTCAGCGCCTCGAAAAGGTTTTGATTGTTTACCACCCAGTCGGTCCCGGTATAAGGGTAGCCGCCGAGCGCCGCGACAATCTTTTCGCGCATTTCCGGAGCCCGCTCGACTTCACGGATGCGGACCTCGATATTGCTGATGGCATTTTTCATGCCGAAAAAGGACTGGGCTTCTTTCAGCGAAATGTACAGCAGATAAGAATCTACATCGAAAAGGCCGGTATCGAAAATCCCGGTCACCCTGAATTTCCGCCAGGAGGCCGAAAGCCCGAACGGGGTGATTTTTATGCTGCGCGGCGCCCAGACCGTAATCACATCCCCGGCCCCAACCCGCAGGACCTGGGCCATGTAGCTGCCGATGACCGCCCCGGGGTAGCTCATCTGATCCTCAGGCTGGGGGTCCTCGAAGGTGAAAGCGCCGCTGACAATGTGGTCCTTGACCCGGGTGATTTCCTGCTCTGCGGCCAGATCCACCCCGCGCAGCTTGGCCCCGGAGTTTTCCCGGGTCTCCGAGACCGCCATGCACTCGGACTCGATCAGCGGTGCGACCGAGACCACGCCCGGCAGGGTTGCGATTTTGGCTGCGAGTGTATCGTACCCCAGTATCGGCTGGTTGTCGAACGACTCCAGCGTGATATGGGGCATGCTGCCCAGTATTTTTTCCTTCAGATCGTCGTGAAAGCCGTTCAGCACCGCGAGAATGACTATTAGCGACAGCACCCCGAGCCAGACTCCGCTGATCGCTATCAGGGTAAAGATCGAGACGAAGCGCGAGTTCCTCCGGGAGAACAGATAGCGCCAACCGATAAATAGCTCGACCTTCATTCGGGTTGTTCCGGTCTCAATTGCGGAAAAAGGATCACGTCCTTAATCGTCTCCGAACCGGTCAGCAGCATGGTCAGCCGGTCGATCCCGATCCCCACTCCGCCGGTGGGCGGCAGGCCGTACTCCAGGGCGCGGATATAGTCTTCATCCAGCACCTGGGCCTCCTCATCCCCGGCCTCCCGCAGAAGGGCCTGGGCCTCGAAGCGCCGCCGCTGGTCCAGGGGATCGTTAAGCTCGGAGAAAGCATTGGCGATCTCCATCCCGCCGATTATCAGCTCGAAACGCTCGACCAGCTCCGGATTGCCGCGATGAACCTTGGCCAGGGGGCTGGTCTAAAGCGGGTAGTCGGTGACGAATGTGGGGTTCTGCAAATGCGGTTCGACCAGCTCGCCGAACAGCTCATCGAGCAGCTTGCCCGGACCCATCTTACCGCTTA
>MFIX01000155.1:0-12808 GCA_001780825.1 Candidatus Glassbacteria bacterium RIFCSPLOWO2_12_FULL_58_11
GTGAAAAATACCAGCGGCCGCTCCGCGCCCCAGAGCGTGCCCCGGGCCAGGAACAGGTGGTCCAGCTCGACCATGGCCGGGAGGTTGGCGATTCGCACCGCGGCCGGGACGGACTTGAGGAAGGCCGCCCCGCTGTAATAGGCCAGGTAACAGGTCAAGGCCGCGCCGGCCGCCAGAATGATTATCGATTGCGGCAGTCCCAGGCCGAAAGTGCAGGCCAGCCCGGTGCCGAACAACAGGGCGGTATCGAGACTGTGGCGCAGGACCGGTTTCCAGACCGTGGTGCCCCGGCCGGCCCGGGATGGTTTGACTGTCACCAGAACCCAGCCCGGCAGAATGAATCCCAGGCCTTGCCCGCCGCTGAGAAAGCCGGCGGCAAACAGGAGCGGACCGGAGGCGAGCAGCGCCAGGCCGAGTGGAAAGGCTCCGCCGGCCCAATGGCCGCTCAGCCCGTTGGTCTTGATTATTCGCAGCAGCTCAGCGAGCCGCCAGTTCGGCGATACGATACTTTTTCTCATTTATCTTTTCTCCGGTCTCCGCCGCCAGAAATTCCGCATACGAATCGCTGGGACGGGTTTTACCGGCTTGAACAGTCTTGGCGATCCACCAGAGGGTTTCGAGAGCCACGAGGGCTGTCAGGCCGGCCAGGGGCGCGCCGAAAGCGACAACCAGCGCCAGCAGCAGCAGGTAGCTGTCGTGGGTTACTCCGAAAACCATCTCCCGCTCATAGAACCATTTTTCAATGGAGGCCAGACGGTCCGGGCTCTCCCCGGCCTGGCGCAGGCTTCCGGAGACCAGCAATGAGTCCATCGAAGAGCGGTAGGCGATATTCGACAACAGGGCCGCCAACAGCAGCCCCCACGCGGTCCGGGTTCCCACGCCGGTCCAGGTGACGGACCAGGCCGCGCCACAGATTATCAGCCAGTCGCAGAGCCGGTCGGTAAGATTGTCCAGCCAGGAGCCGAACCAGCTACCCTGGTGTTTCAGCCGGGACAGCTCGCCGTCCACGCCGTCCAGCACCGAGTAAAGCTGGGCCAGGAGTCCGCCCCAGACCAGGTGGCCGGCAAACATCAGCCAGCCGGCCAGCCCGGCGAGCAGCAGGTTGAAAATCGTCACCTGGTTCGGCCGCACCGGCAGGCCACAGATCCGGCGGGTGATAAAACCGCTGATTCTCCGGTTGAGCAGGCGGCTGACTACGCCGTCCCGCGGTTTCTGCGTTGCCCGCCAGACCCGCTTTTTCGCCTCGGCCAGGCTCTCCAGGTTGTCCACATCCTGCCAAAGGCTGCCGCTGACCTCGCGGTAGCGCATTTTCCCGGCATTGCAAAGAATACGGATGCCATCCGAGAGGCTCTCTCCGCCGAGAGCGATTGCCAGCTCGAGGGCCTCGAACAGGGCCGGGGTACAGTAGAACACCCCGGTATCGACCGCATCGAAATCCTCGAGCTGCTTGCCGATAGCGCGGATGCGGTTATCGGCCCCGCGTTTCACCTTGGTTGCATCGGCCAGGTCATAAACTTCAGGCAGGTTCCGGTCGACCGCCAGCAGGCATTCGCCGGATGCGGGCGGTGCGGCGGTAAGCTTTTCGACCAGGGAGCGCTCGAAGACATGATCGCTCATGGTCAGCAGGAAAGCCCGCTCGTTTTTCAGGATTTCTTTCGCGGCCAGGACCGAGACCCCATTGGCGCGCTGCCATTCCGGGTTGCGCACAAAGGTAAGCTTGACCCTGCCGGAGAGGATTTTGCTCAGCCGGTTTTCCAGCAGCCCGGCCTGGAAGCCGGTCACCACGACCAGCTCTTCCAGCTCCGGGAAGGCGGCCAGGACCCGCTCGATCACTGTCAGCCCCCAGACCGGGACTAGCGTCTTGTGGCTCCGCGGGGCCTGCCCGTTGAAACCAGAGCCTCTGCCGGCGGCGATAACGAGAGCTTTCATCGGGACGCTCCTGCCGTGGCTGAGAATTGCCTGAGATTTTTCAGGGCCGGCCAGGCCTCGCCCGAAATTTCGCGGGCCCGCTCCAATAACCTTTGGTCCTCGGTGGAGGACTTGCCGTTGGCGGGCAGGGAACCGGCCAGCAGGGAAGCTTTCAGGGCAAAGATTTCTTTCTGGCGTCTTACCACTTTCCTGAAAGGCTCGCCGGCTGGAGATTTCAATTCGATCTCAGCCAGATAGGATTCCATTTTCTCTACCAGGGATTTCAACCGCGGATCGGCCTCCCGGCCGCCGAATAATTTTCCAAGGGTGCCGGCCAATATCGCTTTCGGCGCCGGATCGGCGGCCGGCCGCGGGCCCAGAGCTTTGCGCAGCTTGTCCCATTGCGGGTGGGACCCCGCGGCTTTAAGGCAGCGCTCCAGCCGGTCCGAAAGTCCCGGGAGACGGGTGTCCGCTCCGGCTCCCAGCAGCCAGGCCATTTCCAGGGCCAGAACGCCGGCTATCTGCTCGATCACTTGAATGTTCAGCGTCCCGCGGTGAATGGTAATCAGCTCCTCGCGCAGGATCCGCTGGGGCTGAATATCGTACTTCAGGTTTGCCTGGAGGTGTTCGGCCAGCCGCTGCCTCTTTTCGAGCAGCTTCTCGGCGTGACCGGCCAGTTCGAGGAGCCGTTCGCTGTTTTTCGCCGGGGAGCTCCGTTCCGTAAGCAGGCGGCTAAGCGTCCGGTATTCCCAGGCCGCGCGGCGGATTCTGGCCGGATGATCGCGGGACTGGTCCAGCACCGCATCGAGGGTTATTTCAGTCAAATGGTTACGGCCGTTGCTTTTGAACAGCGACATATCGACATCGGTCAAGGCCTCGAACCAGGGGTCGGCTTCGCTCCGGTCGAGTTCGGCTTTGCCGGCCAGCTCAGCCAGCACCTCGGCGGCCAGCTTTTCCAGTCTCGCAGTCAGCGCTTCCCGCAGGCGCAGGGAGTCAAAGGCTGCGCCGCAGCGCTCGAGGTCCAGGGCCAGCTTGTGCAGGCGCGTGAAATTTCTCTCCAGCCGGCTATTCAGGGCATCCTCGCGGCGGAGCAGGCCGGCAACAGCCTCCTCGGGCGCCAGGCTCCGGCATACATCTTCCCAGGAGCGGGAAATGACCGTGTCGCCGAGAATATAGCTGCCGGGCATTTCCCAGCGGCTCAGCGCGAGCGGGGCACATTCCGCCCGGGCCGTACTTAGATGTTCCAGCAGCTCGCGGATCTCGAAGAGGCCCGGCGCAAGCTCGATGATTCTGCCGCCGCTGGCCGCCAGGCAAGGCCGGGCCTCACCGGTGGCGGACGCCAGCCGGAAGACCTCCGCCACTGAAGATGCCCCGAACAGGGCGTCGCGCAGGAGGATGTTCAGCAGAATATCACCCTCTGGGCCGCGGACAGTCAGCGAGCCGGCGAGGTCATCCACTTCGAAGATCACCGGGCCGCAGGGGCCGGAAAGTACCTTGATCTGGCCGGCAAACCGGATGTATTTCCCAGGTGAGCGCTCCAGGAATATCTTCCTTTTCAGCTTTCCCTGGAGGTCCAGGCAAAGGAGGCGGTTGTTCCACCAGTCCCAGACAAATATCGAAAGTGCATTGTCTAAATCCACGGCCAGGTCTATCGAACTTGGGAATTCGAGAAATACTATGTCGCTTTTGCCTTCCGGTTTCGAATATCTGTGTACCAGCTCTTCTTCACTCAGCCCGCGCTGTCCCATAGAACCAAGCGGTACGCCCTCCGCGCTGAAACGGGTTATCCGGTGATTGTTTCTCTCGCAAACCAGGATTTCCAGCCGGTCATCGCGCTCGAGCAAGGCCAGGTCCATCGGTTCGGAGAGCTTCCTGCCTCCGCTGGAATCCACGGCGCTCCAAAGCTACACCCCGGTCGCGGCTGAGAGGGCGGACAGGCGGTTGTTCCAGCGGTCGCAGACATACAGCGTGCCGTTATGCAGCCCCAGGCCCGAGATTTTGGCATTGCGCTCGCTTCCGGACTGCCAGATTTTCTTTCCGGTGGACCGCTCCAGGCAGACCAGCCCTCCGTCGACAGCATCCGAGATAAACAGCCGGCCGCAGGCGTCATCGGCCAGGACGGCGGCCGGGATTTCCGGAGCTTCCTTCAGCTTGATGTCCCGGCCCAGCGGGGAGCCGGTCAGCCGCAGCAGAGAATCGAGGACTCTTTTTTGCTGAGCGTCAAGCTGTGACTTGCGCAAAGCTTCAAGGTTTTCCCGGGCTCCGGCGGGGGAGAACCCCTCGGCCAGAGCACTAGACCACCCGGCGAGGACTTCCGCCGGGTTCCCCGTGCCAGGCAGATGCGGAGTCAGCCCCGCGGGTCCGCTCGCGGGAACCGGAGTCTTGGAAAGGACTTTTTTCTTTTTATTTTTTCCCATGACTCTCTCTTATACGGTGATCCGGTCACCGACCGTATGGACTTCGATACCCCGCCGAATCAAAGGCTGGAGATGGTTTTCGATCTCCTCGGCGTGTCCCAGGGAAGTAATCAGGACGACCTGAGCGTTCAAGGACTCGAGGCTGGACGGATTCTGTACCGGCAGGCCGAAGAAATTTTTTCCTTGGAGATCGGAGTTGCTGTCCACTACCCCCACCACCACGCAACCCATTTCCTGGCAGGCCTGGAAAACCAGCTCGCCGGTTTCGGCGGCTCCGTACAGAACTATCCTGAGGCCACGGATATTGCTGAACCGCTCCGCCAGTTTCCTGCGGAACTCGCCCTTGGCGTATTTGTATAGACGCACGGTCTCGATGCTGTAGCGCCGCATCAGCTCGGCGCAGCGGTTGCGTCCCAGCGGGGTGAGATGGTAGGTGGTGCGGCGCCGGCTGGCGCCCTCTTTCTGAAGCACCCCCTCCTCGCTCAGTCTCCGGATATAGATATTGACCATCGAGGGAACCAGGCCGGCCTTGTCCGCCAGCCGGCTCTGACTGATCGCCGGGTCGCGCTCGATCTCGACCAGCAGCACCAGCTCGCGAATCAGCCTGCCGGGCAACAGCATATCGAATTCTCGGATCATCCTTCACTCACTGAATGAATACTCGAAACGAATCGAATTCCGGAATAATATTCCCATCCCGAACAATTCCATTTTATCCGGTGACAGTAATACTTTTCGCGCTCTTGCCTCCGGCCGCTGTCGCCGCGCCGGCCTCGTTCTCCGGGAGCCCGCCAGCCTTGTCCGAAGGTCCCTTCAGGGCCTGGTTCCAGCTGTGCCTGAGCTTTTTCAACTGTTCGGTGATCCGGGCGAGGTCCTTGGGATTCTTCTTTATATTGGCCTGGACCAGGGTGAAATGCATGAATTCGTATATTCTGAAAAGATTCACCGCCAGCTCACCACCCTTATCGAAGTTCAATGAGGCCATCAGCTCGACCATGATATTCTGGGCTTTGACCAGGTTCTTATGGGCCGGCTCGATTTCATTGCTCTCGATAGACTTGATCGCCAGCTGGATGAATCGTATCGCTCCGTCATAGAGCAAAAGGATCAATTTCTCGGGCTTCGAACTCAGAATCTGCATTGACCGGTAATCGTGCACCCCGGGTTTTTTCTGCATCGCCAGCTCCAGAAAATGAATGGTTACCCGATCCTGTAGAGTATCATTATCGGCCGGGAAGGCTTGACAGTTGAGAATCGCCAGGCAAGCTGACTGTCAGCCGGCCTGAAGCAGCCTTTCGTTTTTATCCGTTTCCAGAGATTGAGAATCGCTTAACTTACAGCCGACCGAGAGCGCCGCCTGTTCGAAGCGCCGTTTAAGCATGGCCGCGGTCTGGTAAAAGCTGACAAAAAATGCGCCGTACAGTGCCGTGGCCTCATCGATCAGCTTTTCATCCAGCGGCCTGCCGCCGAGCTTCTCTGCGCCACGCTGATAGGTGAGCAGGCCGCCCTGGTTGGCGTTCTCCAGAAGGGTGAGGACTTCTTTCCGGTTATAGATATTTTCATAGATTTCTTCCATCTGGTGATAATCGGCAGTCGTGTCGATGCTTTCTTTCTGATGGATCGCCCGCGCGGTGACAAAGCCCCTGTTGCAGAGGTCGCGTACAGATTCGAGCTGTTCGGCGGTTATTTTCAGAAAGTCGAATAAGCGCGAGGTTTGCCCCTTTGAACGTCCGGTGCGGGCCCTGGCGATAATCGAGCGTATGGGAATCTCTTTCCGGGCATAGCGCCAGAGGACCTCTTCGAGCGTGACGTTTTCGACGCCCTGGAACCCGGTTCCGCCCTCGCTGGCGTTAAGCACGCGAGCCGCGGTCTGGGAGATTTCACGCTCGAAATAGTGACGGTAGGCTTCGAGAGCTTTTGAGGTGCGGCCCGGCTGTCCGTAGATGTCGGCAATATCGAGATCGTTTTCCTTGCTCATGCGCCAGCGGTGGACATCGTCCAGGGTGCGGGGATACGCGAGATCACGCAGCCAGCGCAGCTCCTGATAAGTGCCGTGAGCGTAATAACGGCCGCCGGTAAAAGAGAGGTCCTGGCCGACAAACACGATCGGGTCGCAGCCCAGACAACGGGCCAGGTCGAAAGCGCCGGTCGAGATCGAGCCCCAGGCCCTGACAATGCCGAAATCGCCCAACAGAACCTTGAGCTTTTTCATCAGGACCTCATCGAAGCTCATGATGAATTTGTCGCCGACAAATTCCGAGACTATCCGCGGGTGGGTCATCGGCTCGGCTACCAGAGCCGCGCCGGTGTCGCCCAGGCCTTGAAGGTGCCGGAAGTTATTTTCACTGGAGTCGCCGGCCAGCACCAGGTGCGGCCGGACGCCGGAGCGATGAAGCGGCCCGAGCGTAGTGTCCACGCAGATCAGCACCGCATGACGTTCGAGCAACCGGAGCAGGCCCATGTGGCGGTCCAGCGAGGGCCCGGCGGAAATTACTATGCCGGGTACCTGCCGGAAGCGGCCGAAAAGCTTTTTGATCGGCGGGTGATCGACTATGGCGTTGATATTGTCCAGAGTGTTCGAAAGATAAGTCCGGACCGCTGAGACGTTGGTCAGAAAATTGCCGCCGACAGCGATAATCCATTTGCGGCAGAGCTCATCGACAGCGAGAAAATATTCGCCGCAAAGTTTGACCGAGGGGTGATGGGAAATGACGGTCACTCCTTCGAGAGAGATTACCCTGAACAACTCACCGAAATGGGCCGGGACTTCCGGTTCTTTTTCCCCAACCGCCCAGAAAATACCGGGGTGGCTGAACAGATGCCGAAGGTCACGCAGTTCGAGAGTCTTGCGGAAGATCGAGATTTGCGGCTCGATGACCAGGAAAGACGAATTTTCCGGCATCCTTTTCAGCAGCTCGTCCATATGGTAGCCCAACCCGAAGCCATAGACCAGACAGGCATTGCTGTTTTCCCTGAGCTGGGTCTCCACCATGCGCCGCGCCTCGGCGAGCGGGTCAATCGTGCTGTGAAGCGTAAAGGGCCGTCCGCCCGCGTTCTGAAGGCGTATTGAGAGCGCTCCGGACCGGGTCTCGATCAAGTCCACTGCCGCGGGCTGGGTGAGGCTCAGACGGCGGGCGAGATCGGGATTGGCGCGGGCCAGGGCTTCCATATTTGTTCTGAGATAGTTCGTCATCAATCGCTCGTCCGGTTCAGGCAGCCGGGTTAAGCATCTCCGAATGAAGCTCGGCGGCATGTTTCGACCAGGACTCCAACAGGGGTTTTAGCTCAAATTCGAGCAAGTCGCAAATCTGCACGATATCACCGTTTTCCTGGGCGGCGGCGATCATCATCAACACCTCGTTGAATGCCGAGATGTCCGGAAGGACTTCATCCGGCCCGCGGCCCTCGATCTTGATAAAACAGGCGATGCCTTTCCAGGCCTGGGAAGCCATCTGGATACCGTCGATCAGGATCTCGAGACCGCGGTGCCCCTGGCTTTCATCGCTGCCCTGCAGCAGCAGGACGCTCTCCTCGACCGCCTCGCTCAGCTCTGGCAGATAATCGCAGAGAGTGGCCAGGGTGTTACGGGCCAGACTGCTCACGTTCTCGGTCAGAATCTCCAGGCTGCCGAGCTTTCCCAGGGGAAGGCCGGCCTTGTCTTTTTCTGACTGCTGGTCCAGCGCTCTTCCGTCCAGCGTCATCGAGATGATTACCCTTTCCGGGGCGATTTTCAGCTCCAGAGAGCGGATCAGCTCCGCCAGAGTGCCAGCATTGGAGAACTGGCTTGATCTTACCGATTTGCCGTCAAGAGTCAGTTTCATTTTCCCGGTACCTCGGAATAAAGATTAATATTTCTTCGCCGGCCGGTCCCCGCGGGACTAGCCGGAACTGGCGCTCAAAGAAGACGACGCGGAAGTCGAGGAGCCGATAAACTGCGCCAGTGCGTTCTGCTGCTGCTGGAGCCTGGAGATCGCGTTTTCCATGGCGGTGAATTTCGCGCGCAGAGTGTCCTCCCGCTGGGCAATCCGGGCTTCCATATCGGTGATATCCTGCAAGTTTTTGATGATCTCGTCGTAAATCGATCCCTGGCCGTAAATCCCGCCGAAAGTGGATTTCTGGCCGATAAATCCGTTGATACCGGAATTGTTTTTCAGTGTCTGGGCAAGCTCCACGGCCATTCCGGACCGGTCCGAGGCCTGCTCGCCCAGGAACGAGCCGCCGGATAGTCCGAAACGAGAGGAGAGCCTGTCGGTTTCCGCGCCGCCGGTGGCATCCAGGATGCGGATATAGGCCCGGCCGGTATTCGTCTGGCTGGCGAATACCAGGTGGCTTCCAGCGTCGAATGAAACTTTGATGCCACTCAAACCAGCCCGGCTGAGCTGCGTGGTGATTATGTTCAGAATATCGTTTTTATCCGAGGTTCCGGCCGGCAGGGTTATCGAAGCGGTAGCCTTTCCGTCATAAACTTGGAAGGTGATATCATTAGCCAGGGGTGTGGTGTCATCGAAAGCCGTGGTGCCCTTGGCCGCAACACTGGAGCTGGCACTCTGGCCGAAAAGTTTTTGCACCGCACTGTCGTCATTCGCCAGAGCGTCGAGCAGGGCCTGGTTGCTCTGCAAGGCAGCGAGGATCGTATCGTGGTCCGTGGAGTCAGCCACCAGCACGCCCTGGTAATCCTGGGTCAGCGGGGAGCCAACACTGCCGCTGGTAATGCCGATGTCCGCTAGACTGGTCAGCGTGCTGCCGGGGATCTTTACCGTTTTGAAGGCGCCGTCGCGCAGCTGGGTTTCCAGGATCCGGAAGTTCCCGTCATGGCGGATAGTCTCATCTTTGTTGAGCTGAGTGAAGTTATCCAACCGGTCAACCAGCTCGTTGAAGGTGAGCGAGGTCCGCTCCGCATCGGTGACCGGCTTGAGGTTGGGTTTATCCGAATCCTGGAGCGTGCCGGGGTTGAGCAGCTTGATTGTTTTATTATATTCCACCACCCAGTTGGCGATCGCCGCGAGCGCCTTCTCCGAATCGCCCGAAACCGTGACCGTAATCGGGGAGGTGGTTTCTCCTTGAAGCTTATAAGTCAGCGCGGGCGAGATATCGTCGATAGTATTGGTATTGCGGCTGTAGTGGACATTATCCACCACCACTTCCGCGGTTTTGCGGTCGCTGCCGACAATATTCTGGGTCTTGGAGGACTCGACCGAGGCCACCGATCCGTCACTGGTCGCCCCGCCGGTAATCCGCAGGACCTGCAGGAGGTTGCTGGTATCCGAGGCTGAGCTTACCTTGATATTTTTGGCAGTGGTGTCTTTATCGACTTTCTGAACCAGCGTGAGCCGGTTGGAAACCGTATCCAGCGAGGCGGTGACCCCGGCGGAAGAGGCGTTGATCTTATCGATAATATCGGTCAGCGTGTCCGCATTGGTGTCCACCTCGATCGCGATCCCGTTAATGCTGAAAGAGCCCGTGGTGGGGGTGATGCTGAAGCCGGCCAGGGCCAGCTCGGTATCCGGGTCGATCGTGGCGGCATCCGCTCCGGCCGAGATCGAGACTTGGGTGGGGGCATTGGTCAGACCCAGCACTTTCAGAATATTGCTGGTGCCGGACTGGCCGGTATAGCTGCCGAGAGTTACCGCATCCTGCCGGCCATAAGCCGAGGAGGTGACCACAAAGCGGTCGGTCCCCGGCTCATAGGCTACCGAAATACCTTCATTCGCGCTGTTGATCCGGGCCAGCACGCTGGAGATTGTTATCCCGCCATCAATTTCATCCTGGGATAAGGAAAGTGTCGAGTTGCCGACCCGGAAAGTCCCGGCTTTTACTCCCTCTCCGCCATCCAGGGAGAAAGCTCCGGCCGTGACCAGGTCCTTGATCGCCGTGTTCAGTCCGGTCGCTCCGCTGCCGTTCTTATCGAAGGCCAGGCCGGTTGCATAGCTGTCCGCGGTCACTCCGGTCACTCCGAAAATCTGAGTTTTGGAGCTGCTGCTGATAGTCAGGCTGCTGCCGTTATTGATCTGCACGCGGGCCGAGCCGGGGGTGAACACCTCGCCGGTCGGTGAACCGACAATGGTCACTCCGTCGATCAGGTCGCTCACGCCGACATTGGTATAGTCGCTCTCGGCACCGCTGGCCACCCGGCGGGAGGTCTGGTCCAGGCTGCCCCTGGGGTAAAATATTGCGGTCATGGTGAAATCTGAGCTGCTGGTGGTTGCATTGGAGCTGGTCGCCGTATCATCGATCCCCAGGACTTTTTTCAGGATCCCCTGGCTGGCGCCGACCTGGTTGATCGTTATATCCCTGCCGCCTTCATTGGCGCTGATCCGCAGGAATACCGCGCCGCCCGAGCCCTCGACCAACTGGGCCGTGGCATCCGGCATCGAGGCATTGACCGCGTCTATTAAATCGCCCACCGTGGAGTCGCCGTCGAGCTCGGAACCGTCGCTCTTTTTCACGCTGATATCGCCTGAGGCTCCCGAGGCGTCCGGGTCGATCAGCAGTTCGCTGAAATCCGTAACTCCGAGGTCGCTCAGCTTCAGCTCAGTGATGCTGCCGCCGGCAGCGGCCGCGGCCAGGTCGATCGAACCGGTAACACTGCCCGCCTTGCCATTTGAAGAGACTACCGTATAAGTGCCGACCGGCAAGTCCTCGGGAATGACCGCCGCATAGTTTCTCGCATTGCCCAGGTTGGCGGAGGAGCCGGAATTTGCGGTCGTTCCGCTGTCGATACCGAACACCGCCTCGGCGACAGCGCCGCTCAGGCTGATATCGATCCCCACATAGTTGCTGGATAATTGCAGGGCCTTACCTCCGAGCCCCTCATCATATACCAGTTGGGCTTTCACAGATTCGACCTGGTTGCGGATCTTGGTCATCAAATCGGAGACAGTGGTCGAGGCGCTTAGCCCGGTAATGCTTACCGCCGCATGCTTGCCGGTTCCGTCCGGATCGACTTTCAAAGTAAAGTCCGACAGGCCGAGGTCTCCCAGGGTGGTGGTTTCGCTAAGCGCCACCGCGCCTTTGATCCGTCCCGCCCCGGGGGCGTTGGCCCGGGTGGTGCCGCCGAGGATGTTGATTCCGACCGTGTTGGTACCAAGCAGCTGCGCCTGGCTCAGGTAGCGCTGGCTGTTGACAATCGCCTCCTGGGCGAGCTGGGTTATCTCGACCCGGTGCGAGGTCTTTGCCGCGCCGTATCCGGCGGAGACAGTGAGCTTGCTTTCATCGCTCGAGACGGCGCTGCGGCTGGTGAACGTGGATTCGAGACGCAGGGGTAGAGTCTGGGTCTGAAGGCTCAGCAACTGGGTATTCACATCCTGGTAGGCCTGGCGCTGGACCGCGAGGATCTCGTTTTTATCTTTAATGGCATCGACCGGCTTCTGCTGGATTGACAGAAGCTGAGAAATGATCTGGTTGGTGTCTATGCCGCTGGCCAGGCCGGTAAAACTGATTGGAGCAGTCATATTGATTTCCTTATTCGTTCAAGGCCTTCCACGGGATTAAAGCGCCGGCGAAAGGCGAAATTTATCGAGCGGCGGAAAGCTGATGTTCCCGCCGGCCACGAGGTCTGAAGGCAAGAGTTATGCCACCGGAGGGTGGAAATGCTTGTAACTGCTTACCAGTTATATGATAAGATTTTAGCTGCTGATTTTCCTCCCCGGCCTGGCCGTTCGACAGGGTCATTGGCGGGGTTTTGGGGAATAATTTGCCGGATCATAATTTTATTATTTCCTCAGGTGCGGAAAAATTATCCGGCCGAGTCCAAGCCATATTCACCCATTATCTTAATCGGCAGCTTGAAACTGTATCTTTAAAGGAGAGGAAAAAGAATAAACACCCGAAAGATATTGGAGTTACGGCAGTATTGCGGTTCGCTTGGAGTTGGCCGGCCCGCTGATCCGGGGTTGTGGAATGGCAGGACAGAATCAGTATTTCAGCGGGCGGATTCAGTCTGCAGCTTTATTCAGTCCCGGCATCGGGACTGACAGGGTTCATTCCGGGACCAAAGACTTTCTTTTCACCGCCCGGAGCAGATAACGCTCCTCGCGGTCATCCAGAAGCTCGATTTCGAAGCCGAAATCCGCGAAAAGGCGGCGCATCTCGGCTTCCGGCGGTATGCGGTCATTAGCCACGGCTCCGCCGGCGCGCTCATGCAGGGCGTTAATCCGTTCGCTGCCCGCCGGATGGACAATATCCAGCCTGCCGCGGCGCTTGAGCACCCGGTTGAATTCAGCCATGGCGGCTTGACGGTCGGCGAGATGCGGGAAAACGCGGAAGCAAACCACCGCATCAGCCAGAGCGGACCTGAGCGGCACGGCGGCCGCATCCGCCCGGCAGAAAATGGCCCGTGGGGAGAGCTTTTTATCGGCGGCCGCGGTCAGCATGTCCCTGGAGATGTCCAGGCCCAGCAGACCGCCCTCCGAGCCGATTCTTCGGAGAATGTGACGCGAGATGATCCCGGTGCCGCAGCCCGGCTCCAGCACCAGCCAGCCTCG
>MFIX01000155.1:12860-25937 GCA_001780825.1 Candidatus Glassbacteria bacterium RIFCSPLOWO2_12_FULL_58_11
CGGCTTTCATCCCAGTTCCCGGCCTGCTGATCGAAAAAACGCCCTTTCGCGCTGCCGTTCGTATCAGTTCCGCGGGCCATGTGCGGCAGACCTCCTTTTGGGCGACAGGGCCAGAGAAAGGCCGAATATAAGGCTGGAGCAGATTACCACGCAAGCGCCGGCCGGCAGGTCGAACGCGGCGGAAAGCAGGATTCCGCTGCCGGCGCTGATCACACCCAGAACTGCGGAGATGACAAACATGCTTCCCAGCCGGTAGGTAAACTGCCAGGCCGCGGCTGCCGGGTTGACAATCATGCTGAAAAGCATCAACCCGCCCACCGTATCCAGGTTGACCGTGACTGTCGCCCCGCAGAGTACCAGCAAAAGATAATAGACCAGCCGCTCGCGGATTCCGACAGCCGCGGCGAGTGTCCTGGAAAACAGCACGGCCCTGAACTCCTTGTAGAACAACATGATCAGCAGCAGGCCGGCCGCGGTCACCGCGGCCATGCGGATAAGGTCCGCATGGGAAAGCAAAAGGATGTTGCCCCAGACCAGGCCCAGCATCTCGTTTTTCGGCTCTGGAGCGAGACCGATTCCCAGGAAAGCCAGGCCCATCATCAGCGAGAATATGACCCCCAGCGAAATATTGGGGTCCATCCGGCTGCGGTCCGCCAGGGGGCCGATCGCGAGCGAACAGGCGACCGCCAGGCCGAACGCGCACCATGCGGGGTTCAGACCGGTCAGCAAGGCAATCACGGCGCCGGCCAGCGCCGCGTGCGACATCGCCACTCCGATCAACGGGATTCGCATGCAGACAATAAACACCCCGATCACCGAACAGCCGACCCCGCAGAGCACCGCGGCCAGCGCGGCGTTGCGGAAAAAGACAAAATCCCAGAGCGCGAAAATGTTCACTCAATTGCCGCCGGGGAAGAGGTGGAACCGGCCGGAGCGCTGCTCCACGCTTACCGGGAAGCCATAGAGCGCCGAAAGCGTTTCCCGGTTCAGCAGGCCGTCCTTGGGGCCTGCAGCCAGCAGGCGGCCCGCTTTGAGCAGGGCCACCGAGGCGCAGCCCGGGGGCAGGCTGGCGATCTCGTGCGTAACGTTGATAACGGTGAGCCCGCGGTCGCGCTGCAACCTCTCTACCGTCTCCATGAAAGCGGCGGCCGCCCGGGGGTCGAGGTTGCTGGTCGGCTCATCCAGGATCAGCAGCTCCGGCTCCTGGGCCAGGGCCCGGGCGAGCTGCACCAGCTGGCGCTCGCCGCCCGAGAGCGTGCCCAGCGGCCGCTCGAGCAATCCGCTTATACCGAGCTCTCCGGCGCAGCCCCGGGCCACTCGATAGTCCTCCCCGGTCAGCCGGCGCAGCAGCCCGCGCCTGCCGGTGCGGCCGATCAGGATCACCTCCAGCGCCGAGACCGGCAGCCCCTCATCGAAGGCCAGGTTCTGCGGCAGGTAGCCGATTTTCCTGCGCAGCCGGACAAGTTCCCATTGTCCAAGCGGCTTTCCAAGGATCTGAATCTGACCCGCGCCTGGCTTGATAAAGCCGTTCAGCAGCCGCACCAGGGTGGACTTGCCCGCGCCGTTCGGACCGGCGATACTCCAGAATTCCCCTTCGCCGATTGTCAGGTCTATCCCGCGTAATATTGTCGCGTGGCGCAGTGCCACCCCGACCCCGCTCAGGCTTACCGCCGGCTTCATCTTAGTATGCCTTTAAAATGTGTTTGCCAAGCTCTGTTGCGGAGCCTGGGAAATGCCGGTCCGGAGTCTCCCGGGGTCGCCGGTGGAGTCAGCCCGGTTCCTGGCCTCGACCAGCCGGTCGATATTGTCAAGCAGGAGCTCGCCAAAGGCAGGATTGCGTTCATTGGTGCCCGGGAAATTGCTCAGCAGGCAGGCGGGCAGTCCGCTCTCCGCGGCGATCATTTTGGCGACCTCCTCGCCGCCGCTGTGCAGGTTCCCGGCGATAAACTCTACTTGCCGCCGGTCCGCGGTCTCTACCAGCTCTTTAAGCTGAAGGACTGAGAGTTCATCCGGGGAATTGGTGAATGTTCCGCAGACCTCCAGGCCGGCCCATTCCAGAAATTCGGCCTGCATGACCGAGCCGAGCACCCGCGCTCCGGCCAGTCCGGCAGCTGCGATCCTCTCCTGGGCCTGTTTTTCCGCCTCGCTTACCTTCTGAGCGGCGGTTTTTAAATTCCCCGCGAAAAAATCCGCTTGACCTGGATAGTTCTCCATGAGGATTTCGTTCAGCGAGCGGAGGGCCGCCAGATAGTTCGCCGGCACGATCAACTGGCCGCTGCCCGGAAGTACAGCGATCCGCAGGTCCGGATTCTGCGCGGTCAGCTTGCGGTCGAGATAGGCCTGGAAGCCGTGGCGGACGATCAGGCCGGCCTGCGAGAGCTTTGCAGCGTCCGAGGGCGACAGATCAAAATGTCCCGGGCAGGCGCGAGGCGGAATCAGCACCCGGACCTCCAGGCGCTCCCCGGCCAGGCGGCTCAGCATATCGCCGATCATCGTGGTGGTGGCTACCACCACCGGCCTCTCGCTCCCGGCGCTTTTGCCGCAAGCCAGGATTGTAATACAGAGCAGCGGGATTTTCAGCAGCCGCCTGCCTGATATTTTCAAGCGCGCCTCCGGACAGGGCGGGACAGTTTAATCGAAAAGGATTCCTCGCAGCTTGATAACGGTAATCTCTAATCAAGCCAAGGCAAAAGTTTAAATCCCCCCCCGCCCCCCTTTGCCAAATGGGGGAGCCAGAGAAGGCCCAAAATCCCCCTTTGAAAAAGGGGGACTCAGGGGGATTTGCTACCTCGCGGCTTACCCAGATTTATCGGGGATTGCCGCAGAGTATTTCATTTCCGCCAGGCTAAATCGCTCAATAGTCCAGGGTCACCCCGGCGAAAACGGTAGTCCCGGGCATCGGGTAACCGGGAAGGTACTCGTAATCCGTATCTGTCAGGTTCTCGACGGCCAGGAAGAATTGGCTGTTCCGGCCCCGTCCGCCCGGACGGCCCGGATAGTAAGACAGTTTTCCGTTGAGCACGGCATAGGAGCCGGTCCTGGCGACAGTCGCCCCGGCGGCGCCGACATTGGTAAAGCGCGGGTTGGTGACATATTTGTCCGCCTGGGCCTCCAGGTCGAGGCTAATCTGAAAATACCTCATGAACCGCAGGTTGCCGCCCAGGGTGAAAGTGTAGTCCGGGGCCTGGGGCAGTTTTTCCGGACTGGGATTGAGCAGGGTCAGGCCGGTGAACAGGGCCAGGCGCTCCAGCGGAGAAAAGCTCAGCAGGGTCTGCATGCCGAAAATATGATAACGGTCGATATTTGCGAACGAGGGCGGCGGCGGGGGCGGGGCGATAAAGCGGATTTTGTCCCTTCCCCGGTCGTAGAAAATGCCGATATCGATGCCGGTCCGCGCCGCTGGAGTAAGCTTGAGGCCCAGCTCGTAATGGTCCAGCCGCTCGGGTTTAAGGCTGCTGTAGGCCTCATTCTGGTAATGCCAGGTGATGTTGTAGAACCAGGCCGTGTAAACTCCGGCATAGTTGAAAGCGTGCGAGTAGTTGCCGTAGAGGTTCCAGTGCTCCCCGGCCAGGCTGAGTCCCGCCTCGGGGGCGGTCTGGCCGGCGAATACGCTGTGGTGGTTGACCCGGATGCCGGCCGAGGGCGACAAAGTCAATCCGGCGTTCAGGCGAAAGGCATGCTCGAGGCTGACATAAGCCGCCGTGTTGCTGAAATCTTTTACCGGCATCCTCAGGCTGTTCGCCGGATTCTGGTGCTCCTCGAAAGCTTTGCCGCCGTAGGAATCGTAATCGAAGCCCACGGTAAGCTCGGTGGAAGGCTCGAGGGAGAATATTTCCTGGACCCGCAGGCCCTGGTTGAGATAGTCAGTGCGGGTATTGAACCACTCATTGCCGGCGGTGTTCCACTGTTCCCAGTTGATCTTGCCGTCATCCAGGTAATAGCGGATATAGCCGTTCCGGTTTTCAGCGGTATTGGAGAGGGTCAGGTTGAATGTCGCGTCGCCGGTGTTGAAACGGGCCCGCTTGGGCGGCGGGCTGCCGACCGGACCGGGGTCATCCGCCCAGTTGTCCGAGGAAGAGGCGATCAGCGACAAATCCCAGCCCTCGGCCAGACTGTACCCTAAGCGGCCCCAATAGCTTCTGAGCTGACCGTCGGCCTGCGGCCTGTGCCCCTGGCTGCCTTTCACGCTGGCGCCCAGGTAGTAATCGAAAGCCCCGGAGCGGGCG
This sequence comes from Candidatus Glassbacteria bacterium RIFCSPLOWO2_12_FULL_58_11, assembly GCA_001780825.1. GTDB lineage: Bacteria > Gemmatimonadota > Glassbacteria > GWA2-58-10 > GWA2-58-10 > GWA2-58-10. The sequence goes on from MFIX01000155.1 coordinate 17,087, forward strand.
CCGTGGTTGAATACGAAATTGTAGGTGTTGTCCTGGCCGCCCAGCATTGTGAGGTCCGTCCGCTGGCCGGCCTCACGCATCCGGCGGGTTACCAGATTCACCGCGCCCAGGGACATATTACCCCAGAGCACGGGCTGCGGGCTGTTATAGATATCGATGCGCTCCAGGCGATCCACGCTCAGCACGTCCATCAGCGGATGAGTCCAGACCCCCACGAACTTGGGCACGCCATCGACCAGGGTCTGGATCGAGGCGCCGGGCCGCTCCGCACCCATCCCGCGGATATAGATCGTCCCGCCCTCCGCTCCGCCGTAGCTGCCGACCAGGTTGTAGCGGGAAATAGTCACTCCCGGCACCCTTCGCAGCGCCGAGGGCAGGTCCAGGGCGTTGAGGTCGCGGATCTGCTGCTCGCTGACCCGAATCAGCAGGGTGGCGTTGTCCCGGATCAGAGTTTCATCGACTATCGCATTCTCCACGAATATTACTTTCGGCAATACGTAGACGGTGTCCTTGGCTGCTTTTTCGGCAGCCGGGAGGCTGGCATTAATCAGCAGGGTCAAGACGGACAGGAGACCGAACCTTTGAATATGCATAATCTCTCCTTTAGTGTTATGAAAATAAAAAATGTGCTACTATTGTATTCGGTCATTTCTCATCAGGCAAGAAAAAAATGCTGTTTGCGTGTGTAAATTTTATCTGCTTCTTTGGCGGCGGATCCGGCGCAGACAATAATGATCTTCAGACTCACCGGGCGGCCGGAGGCGGACCGGACATAAGCATCCGGCTTGCCCGCCGGGACTTATCTGGTTATTTTATCTCGAGATTCTAGAGCTGTTGACAAGACCGCTCCTGCCGTTGCGCCAGCCGCAAGAGACTAATTTTGCCAGTCTCAGCCAGAAACTATCCTGCTGCTTTGAGTGGAATATGAGATTTACCCGACCAATACATTCCTGCATAACTTTAGCGTTTATACTTTACCTGCTTGTCGGCCCGGCGAGCCTCAGGGCGCGCTACCTGGAGGATTTTGATCGCAACGGCAGCGTGAATGTGGCCGATGTTCTCGCGCTGCTCCACCGGGCGCTGGAAAACGCTCAGGACCCGGCGCTGGATTTCGATGGGGATGGGCGCTACTCGATCCGGGATGCGATTGCCCTGCTGGTGAACATTACCGGCGGGAAGATTAGCGAGGTGGCGGATCTTCCCGGGGATGCCGCGCACCGGGAGCTTTCCGCCGGGGAAATTCCGGTCCGCGGTCCGGGCAGCTATGCCCAGGAGGGCGCGACCTACGTGCTCACCCGCGATATCTCCAGCCCGCGGAGCGCAATTTTCCTTGGGAATAATGTCACCCTGGACTTAAACGGCTATACGCTAGGCTACGCCGATACGCTCTACGAGCACGTGCCGAACTACGGCTTCGAGGAGGGCCTGGCCGGCTGGGATCTCACCAATGCCCCCGGCGCGCTGGTCCAGGAAACCGCTCAGGTCCAGACCTTCATCGGGGAAAAGATTCTTTCCCTACCCAGCGGCCAGGAGATCGCCTCGGCGTATATCGACTTGCCGGTGGCGAACCGCGCATACTATGCGATGTGCGGCGTGGCCCGGCAGGAGATGGCGGTGACGATCAATGTGGATGACGAGCAGGGCAAGCCGGTGTACTGCCAGTTCGTATTCGGTACCAATATCCGGCAGACCTGCCCCGAGGTGGCCCGCTCGCCCATGCTCGGCGGCGGATTTGTTTTTGCCCTCCTGCACGGCCTGCCGGCCGGCCGCTACCGCATCCGGGTCAAAGCCGAGAACAGCAACTGCCTGATCGACGAGGTTGATATCCGGCCGGCCCTGGATGTGGGCGTTGGCGTGGTGGGCAGTACCTATCCCTGGGCCTATTACAAGTCCATTATCGACGGTGACTATACCGCGTTTTTCGATTACACCGAGCCGGGCACCTGGTCCACCCCTTTGCCGGATATCCCCCAGGTCAGCGGCAGCTGCACGGTGACTGTCCGCAACGGCGTGATCCGCAGCGGCGCGCTCGGTGTGCGCTCCTGGGGCCTGCAATCAACGGCGGAAGAGGTCGGTATCGTGCTGGACAATGTCCGCTTCGAAGCCGCCGGGATCAACACCAATGCAGTGGATGTTCCGCAGGCCGTGATCACCAATTGCCGCTTCGAGCTCGACAGCCCCTTCATCATCAACCGTCACCGGGTGGGCGACCAGCCGGTCTACCTGCGCGGCGACCGTCCTGCGGAGGTTGCCAACTGCCAGTTTATCGGCGGCCAGGGCTGTCTCACCCTCGGCGCGGACAACTCGCTGGTCCACGACAACCTGTTTGTCAACGATCAGATGGTAACCAACCACTACAGCATCAATGTCGGCGGCCGGGGCATCCGGATATTCAACAACCGCTTCGAGCCGCGCACCGGCTCCGGCATCCTGATCGGCGGTTCAGATGGGATCGAGGTGTATGGCAATGTGTTCCGTATCAGCACCTCTCCGCCGACCTGCGAGTACGGCTTCGAGGAGTACAGTGTCAATGCGGTGCGGATTACCGACTACAACCGCGCTCCGGGCGAGGAGGGCACGGCGAAAAACAACCGGGTCCACGACAACGAGATCTATATCACGGCCCGGGATTATCCCGAGCGGCGGAGCTATATACCGTTGGTCAATGCGGATTTTTTGAGCGTGGGCGGAGGCACGAATTATTTTTACGCAAACAAGGTGGTGATTGAGCATCTCGATCCGCTTTCCAAGGCTGTGGCCTCCGCTTTCTATGTGGGCGGCTCGGACAACGGCGGCCAGTGGTACGGCAACACGGTCACCTCGAATGTCACTCCGGTCTGGATCGCCACCACTTACGGTTCGGCCTCGCAGGCGATAATTTCCGGGAACACCTTTATTAAAGCGGATAACGCGTCAGAAAACTATGCCACGGCACGGCTGGGCTACTGGTCCGCCGAGGCGGATAACATCGAATTCCGCTCCAACACCTGCGAGGGCGCGGATTTCTCGGTCGAGACCGCCGAGGGAAACCAGAGCTATAAGGTGTACTGGACGCTCACGGTCCGGCTGAACGACTCCGCCGGTCAGCCTGTGGCTTCGGCCGAGGTGGTGGTAAACGACAGGACCGGAGCCGAGGTTCTGCGCAAAAATACGGATACGGAGGGCAAAGTAAGCGCCGAGCTTTTGGAGTACGAGTTTTCCGCCGGAGCCAAAAGCTATAGCTCGCCCTATACAGTCAAGGCGGTCGGCCTGGAGAAAAGCGTGACTCTCGACCGGAACCTCGAAATTACGCTCCCGTAAGGATAAAATTCCCCCTCTCGCGGCACTTAATGTATATTTCCAAAAAACGGGAGGAGAAAATGGAAAAGCGACCGATGATATTGAGCCTGCTGCTTGCTGCTGCCGCATTATACGCAAGTCCGGCATTCGCCGGGGACCCGGCCGCGGACAGCCTGCGCCCGGGAGTGCTGCTCCTTTACAGCTCGGGGGAACCCTTGATGACGATCAGCGATATCAAGGGCCCGGAACAACTGGAAGGGATTACCCAGCCGACACCGGTGGAGATGAATACCCGGGTTGCCGCCGGGCGGATAAAAGAGTACCTGGAAAAGCAGGGTGTGGCGGTGGTCCTGAAGCCGGTCCAGGAGGCGACCGATTGGCGCGAGGTCATGCAGTATAAGACAATCGTGATCGGCAGCGCCACCCGCTTCTGGAATGTCACCTGGGAGACCAAGCGCTTTTTTGATGACCTGTTCCTGCGGATCTATGTCCGCGAGGGGAAGGCCAAAGGCAAGCTGTTCGCCATTTTCACCACCACGGAGATCGAGCCCAGCGGGGAGCGCACTCTGGCCGCGATGGAATCGACAATCACCGACTGCGGCGGGAACATCGGACTGCGCATGATCCTGCACCGGGAGCTGTCGCTCGAAAAGGCGCGCGCCGAGATCGACAAGTTCAGCACCGCCCTGGCGATTCTCGCCCGTTAGTCTCGGCAAATTGAGTAATGCGGTTGACCGCCGGCAGCCAGGCTGGTACTTTATAGCGCCCCGCCGGGAATAGCCAGCGCCAGTAAACGTACAAAACAATAACATACAAAAGAGTTAAAAGGAGCGTAACCTCAATGCCGTCAGTAACTTGTCTCGATCTTGAAGGAGTGCTTACCCCCGAAGTCTGGATCAGCGTGGCCGAGAAAACGGGTATCGAAAAGCTGCGGCTGACCACCCGGGATATCAGCGACTATGATGAGCTGATGCGGATGCGGCTGGGTCTGCTTGACCAGAACGGGCTGAAACTGGCTGATATCCAGGCGGTGATTCGTACGCTCGAACCTTTGGAGGGAGCGAAAGAGTTTCTCGACCGCCTGCGCAGTCTCTGCCAGGTGATTATTCTCTCGGACACCTATTACGAGTTTGCCGGCCCGTTGATGGAGATGCTCGGCCGGCCTGTCCTTTTCTGCAACAGCCTGGTAATCGACGCCGCGGGTCGCGTGGCCGATTACCGCCTGCGCCAGAAAGACGGCAAGCGCATGGCGGTCAAAGCCCTGCACTCGCTCAAGTTCAAGGTAGTCGCCGCCGGGGATTCTTACAATGACACCGCCATGCTGGGCGAGGCCGACGCGGGTATCCTGTTCCAGCCCCCGGACAAGGTGATCTCCCAGTTCCCGCAGTTCCCGGTGACCCGGACTTATGTGGAGCTGCTCTCCGAAATTGAAAAGAACCTGGATTGAATTTTTTATGTAATAAGACGTAGGGCTGGATAGTCCTCAGCCTGGTTTTAGCCGTCATAATTCACAGAAAATTTTCCGTTCCCGATTTTGTAGCGGCGGCCCCCCGTGGCCGCCCGACAACCATTGAATATATTCCAGGCAAAGGGCAGGCGCAGGGGCCTGCCCCTACAGGTTTTGGTCCATTTTGTGAATTAGTCAGGTTAAAATAAGAATTATTTGGAGGCAACCGTAAACAAGAGGGAATTACAATGAAAGAAAAAGAAAATCCGGAAAAACTTTCGCGGCGGGACTTCTTAAAGAAGAGTTCCTCGGTGGTGGCCGCCTCGGCGGTCGGTGCGGCGGCGATGGCTGCCCCGGCCATTCTCAGGGCCCAGAACATCAACAGCAAGCTCAATGTAGGCATGATCGGCCCGGGCAGCCGCGGCTGTTCGATCATCCGGGCGACCAAAGATTTTCAGGAAGCCCGGTTCACCGACCTCTGCGAAACTTACCCGCCTAATCTGGAAGAGGCCAGGAACCTGGCCGGCAACCCCGCCGTGCGCACCTGGACCGACTGGGAGAAAATGCTCGGGCAGAAGGACCTGGATGCGGTCATTATCGCCACTCCACTCTACCTTCACGTTCCGATGAGTATCGCTGCCCTGGAGGCGGGCAAGCACGTGTTCAGCGAGAAGAGCATGGGCCTGAACATGAAACAGTGTAACGCCATGCTGGCCGCGGCCCAAAAGCACAGCGACAAGGTCTACCTGGTCGGCTACCAGAGCCGCCTGAACGACTCGCTCAAGATGGTCAAGAAGCTGGTGCAGGACGGCTCGTTCGGCAAGATCACCCAGTTCTATTGCCATTTCGACCGCAACCAGTCCTGGCGCCGCAACGATGTCCCTCCGGAATGGGACCGCCTGCTCAACTGGCGGCTCTATACCGAATATTGCGGCGGCCTGCTCACCGAGGTAGTGACCCACGAGATCGACCAGGTCATGGACATACTCGGGGGAATGCCGGTCAACGCTTCATTTTACGGCAAAATCATGGTTTACAAGGATGGCCGGGAAAACCACGACAGTATCATGGGCACCTGGGAGATGGAGGATGGCGTCCTGGTTGTAGGCACGGGTCACCTTTCCAACAGCAGCCGGGGCTCGGGCTGGACCATGTTGGGCACGCACGGCACGGGGGAGGGTTACGGCGGAACGCTCAAGCTCTACTGGGAGAAACAGGCCCGTCACCTCGACACCCTGGGGATCAAGCACAAGTTCACCCAGGTCCAGCTCGGCCAGTCGCTCAAGGAGAGCGAGAACCCCAATACCACGCCGGCCAAGGAGATCACCTTCGAAGTGGATGCCGATTACGACAAGGCCACGGCGCGGGAGATCAGGCATTTTTACGACTGTATTCTCAACGGCACTAAACCGGTCATGGATGCGGTAAGCTGCCGCAACACCTCGATCGCGGCCTTGATGGCCTACCATTCCTCGATGGACGGCGGCCGCCAGTGGACCCGTCAGCAGGTCGAGGCCCTGGGGTAATGTCAGCAAAGCAGCGGCTGCGATTTTTATGCAGGGGTGGTTCGCGAACCGCCCCTGCAATAAATCGAAATAGTTTTTTTAGAAGCTTGATCTGAGGCATGCGGTCAGAGGTTGGGTAGGGGCGACCCCGATAAGATCGGGGTCGCCCATCTTACACACCCCGTCCCGGCAAGCCGTGGACACCCCTCTCGAGAGGGGAATGGAAAATCCAAACCGGCCACTTAAAAATCAGACACCTCGCAGCTTGCTGCGGGGGAGTTTAATCGAGGTAAAGCGATGGATAACTCAAAAGAAACACCGAAAGTCAGCCGGAGAGAATTTATCAAAAAAGGCTCCTCGCTGGCCGCAGCCTCGGGGCTGGTTTCCCTGGCCGCGCCGGCGATTCTCAGCTCCCGGAGCCCGAACGGCCGGATCAGCCTGGGTTTCCTGGGCACGGGCAGCCGGGCCTGCGAGATCCTGCGCAGTATTACCGGCTATCCGGAGACATTCGTAACGGATGTCTGCGATATCTACCCGCCGAACCTGGAAGAGGGAGCCAAACTTTCGCTCAACGACAAGGTCCGCAAGCACGAGAAATGGGAGAAGGTGCTGGAGCAGAAAGATGTCGATGCGGTAGTGGTGGCCACTCCGCTCTATCTCCATGTGCCGATGAGCGTCGCCGCCCTGGAAGCCGGCAAGCACGTTTACAGCGAAAAGAGCATGGGCCGGACCATGAAAGAGTGCAACGAGATGCTCGCCTCGGCGCAAAAGCACGGCGACCTGGTCTATCTGGTGGGCTACCAGAGCCGGCTCAACGAGTCGCTGAAAGTAACCAAGGACCTGGTCAATCAGGGCTCGTTCGGCAAGATCACCCAGTTCTATGTCCATTTCGACCGTAACCAGACCTGGAAGCGAGTCGATGTGGGGCCGGAATGGGACCGTCAGCTCAACTGGCGGCTCTACTCCGAGTACTGCGACGGCCTGCTGACCGAGGTGGTGACCCACGAAATCGACATGGTCATGGAAGTGCTGGGCACCCTGCCGGTGAGCGCCTCGTTCTACGGCAAGATCCTGGTCTATCAGGATGGTCGCGAAAACCACGACAGTGTCATGGGGACCTGGGAAATGGAGGATGGAGTGCTGGGTGTCGGCACGGCCCACCTTTCGAACGCCAGCCAGGGCGTGGGCTGGTCCCTGCTGGGCACGCACGGAACCGTGGCCAGCTCCGGCGGCGGACTCAAGCTTTACTGGGAGAAAGAGGCCCGTCATCTCGACAGCCTGGGGATCAAGCACAAGTTCACCCAGGTCCAGCTCGGCCAGTCGCTCAAAGAGAGCGAAAGCCCCAACACCACGCCGGCCAAGGTGCTTGATTTCAAGGTGGACAATGATTACGACCTGAACACCGGCCGGGCCTTCAAGCATTTCTACAACTGTATCCTGAACGGCACGAAACCGGTGATGGATGCGGTAAGCTGCCGCAGGACTTCGATCGCCGCGCTGATGGCCTACCACTCCTCGATAAACGGCGGGCGGCTGTTCACCCGTCAGGAAATCGAGGCGATGGGGTAGGGTGTTGCAGCGAAATGCCTTTGTGTAGGGGCGGTTCGCGAACCGCCCCTACGTTTTTTTTACCCCACCGCCTGTCTGATCTTCCGCAAAATTTCCTCGCTAAGCGGTTTCGCCTCGCCTGCTGCGGCGTTCTGCCGCACCTGTTCCTCGGTTTTCCCTCCGGGAATCACCACACTCACTGCCTTGTGGGCCAGGATGTACTGCAGGGCCAATTGGGCCATAGGTATTCCAAGTTCCGCGGCAACCGGCTTGAGGCGGTCGGTGCGGGACACCCAGTCGCGCAGGGTTTCCGGCGCCACACTGTTGGTGCGGTGGTCATCCGGTCCGAATGTCGTGTCTTTGCTGAATTTACCGGTCAGGAAACCATAGGCCAGGGGCACCCGCGGGATGATCCCGTAGCCGGCTTTAACGGCCCTCGGCAGCAACTCTTTTTCCGGCTCTCTCTGCAGGATGTTGTAAACCACCTGGATCGAGACTCCGAAGCCCTTTTCAATCTGTTTCAGTCCATCCTCCAGCGGCCCGATTGAGATGCCATAGAAGCGCAGCTTGCCCTGCTCGACCAGGCGGTCCAGAGTTTCCGCCGAGGAGAAGGCCTGCTGCATCTGCTCGGCGTTGCGCGGAGTGTGAAGCTGGTAAAGGTCGATATAGTCTGTCTTGAGCCGGCGCAGGGAATCCTCGACCCGGGCCGCGAGGAATTTCCCGGAGAAATCCTTGGCCCACTCGCCCCGGCTGTCTGTCGTGTTGCCGCCTTTGCTGGCGATCACCACTTGGGCCCTGCGGTGCGCGAAGGCTTGAGCCAGCAGCTCCTCGCTATGACCAGCCCCGTAAACATCCGCGGTATCGAAAAAGTTGATCCCGCAGTCGAATGCGGTCTCGATGGCCCGGAGCGAGATTTTGTCCTCCACCTGTCCCCAGCCGATCTGGAACTGCCCCAGGCTGGCCGGCCCGCCCACCGCCCAGGCCCCGAAGCCAACCTCGCTTACCTTGAGACCGCTCCTGCCTAAAGTTCTGATTCTCATTATCTCTCCTGTTTTGAATTGACTGAAATTTC
>MFIX01000155.1:25979-28035 GCA_001780825.1 Candidatus Glassbacteria bacterium RIFCSPLOWO2_12_FULL_58_11
GACAGGCCTCTGTCCAGATGAAATCTCTGCCGGGCTGGAGCAGAAAAATTGTACCGCGAAGTAGAAAAGATTGAATAACTCCCCGGCTGGTTGTAAGTTTTCCACCGGCTCAGCCATGGATTTTTTCAAAGGGAATCCATTGCGATAAACCGATCTATTCGAGATGGAAAACAGGGAGGCCTTACTTGAAAAGCTGTGTATTGTTGCTCGCCGCCTTGATGATAATCCCCTTCCAGCCTGGATATGGCGACCAGGGTTGTTTTCTGGTGGTGGCCGGGAAAGCGGCGACTGCCGATGGCAGCGTACTGCTGGGACACAACGAAGACAACGGGATCGACAAGCTGGCTCGGCTCCGGAGTGTCGAGCGGAAAGTCCACTCGCGGGGAGAGACCTTGAAACTGGCGGGCGGCGCCTCGATCCCCCAGGCTGATACCACGTTCGGCTACCTGATCCTGGAGATGCCGGGGCTGGCTTATTCCCATGGACTGCTCAACGAGTACGGCGTGGCGGTGGTGAGCAACAACTGCCCCTCGCGCGAGGACCTCGGCGAGCTTACCGAGGGCGGTATCGGACCGGACCTGCGTTTCCTGGTGGCCGAGCGCGCGCGCACGGCGAGAGAGGGGGTCAAGCTGGTCGGGTTCCTGATCAAGAGCTACGGCTATGTCGCCAGCGGAAGGACACTGACTATCGGCGACCCGCAGGAGGCCTGGCAGGTGGCTATGGTCCACGGCAAGCTCTGGGTCGCCCGCAGAGTGCCGGACGATGAGGTGGCTGTGCTGGCCAACAGCTATGCCATCCATGAGGTGGCTCTGGAGGATACGCTCAATTATCTCGGTTCGCCGGAGATCAAGGCCTACGCTACTCAGAGAGGCTGGTACACGCCTCTGCGCGGGGCTTTCGATTTCGAGCGCGCGTATGCCCGTCAGGACCTGCTTACCGACCCGAACCAGCGCTGCCGTCAGTGGAGCGGCTTCAACCGGGTCGCCGCGAGTCCGCTCCCCCTGCCGGACACCGGGATCGCCCTGCCTTTCTCGGTCAAGCCGAAAAAGAAGCTGACCCCCGCGGACCTGTTCGGTGTGCTGCGGGACCATTACGAGGACACGCCTTACTCTCGAGGCACGCTCCCGCCCCATGGTCCGCCGCCTCCCGGCGGAGCGGCGACTATCTGTAACGGGGCGACCAACCACGGCGATGTCTTTCAGCTCCGCGACGGCCTGCCGGTCGAAATCGGCGCGCTCTGGTGGATCGCCTTATGGCGGCCCTGCGCCAGTCCGTTCCTGCCGCTCTATTACGGCATCAGCGAGGTCCCCGAGCCGCTCGATTTTGCGGTCGATCCGGCGGTTTTCAGCGCCCCGGACAAGGGAGTCCTGCCCGGGCCGGAAAAAGCGCTGCGCGTCTTTCACGACCTGACCCTCCAGGTGGATGGCAGCTATTATCAGCGGATCGGCAAGGTCAGGCAGGAATGGGCCGGGTTCGACAGCTGGAGCCTGCTCCTCCAGCCCTCGCTGGAAAGGCTGGCCCTGGAAAGCTGGAAGAAAGACCGGCCTCTGGCCGTGGAGCTGCTGGACCGCTACTGCGCGGGTACTCTGACACGGGCGCTGGAGTTGGCTCGCGAACTGGAGAAATGAAGGGTTAGCCGCGTATCAGATTCTTAGCCCTAAAGCCGAGGCGAGCTGGAGGGACTGCTGACGGTAGCTGCCGGCCTGGGATGGATTCTTCCCCCTTACCCGGCGGATGAATATATACTTCTGCAGCTCGTACAGCAGGTAGAAGATTCTTCTTTTCCGGGCGCCGCTGTCATCCTCGCGGTCTGCTCCGTACCCTTCCCAGAACGCCGGCTCCGAGATGCCGCAGTAATCGAGGACCGCGAATTCTATTTCCGGGTCGCCGTAAAGGGCGCGGTCCCAGTCCAGCAGTCCGGTCAAGCGGCCCTCACTTCCGATAAGGATGTTCTGGGCCCAGACATCCATGTGCAGCAGGGAAGCGGGCGCCTGGCGGTCGAACAGGCCGAGGTTGGTATCGAGCAGCCGGGCCAGCGCATCCGCATCCGCGGCCG
>MFIX01000155.1:28079-35485 GCA_001780825.1 Candidatus Glassbacteria bacterium RIFCSPLOWO2_12_FULL_58_11
ATTACCACGAAAGCCGATGTCCAGTCGCCCTGCGGCTCCATCGGCCGGTGTTTCCCCAGGTAACCATAAGTATCCCCATGTATCGCATGCACCTGGCGCAGGACCTGGCCCACCTCGCCGAGGGTCCTCTCGAACTCCCTCCGGCTTAGCCCGGATGCCTCTGAAAGCGGAACCCCGGGAGCTTTCTTCAGCAGCAGGAAGTCCCGCTCCAGCAGCTTCCGGCTGAAATCGTAAGCCACTATCTCCGGGACCGGCACTGTGGTGGAGGAGAGGATTTTATGGTGCAGACCGGGTTCCTGGCGCATCATCCGGTGCTCGTAAAACAGGTTGAGCTTTCGCTCATCCGCCGGAGCGACCCGCAGCACAAGCGGCTCCCGCCAGCCCTCGAGAAAATAGGTAGTATTGTACTTGCCGGTGCCGCAGGGCTCGAGCCGCAGATGTTCCGCCGGGCAGCCCAGTTTTGCGGCCGCGGCTTCCCGCAAGGCCTCGATAGAGGGCAATTCCTTGGACATTTAGTCCTCTCCGCAAAATGTTTCCCGGAATTTAGCCGGCAAACAGTTGACCGGAAAAGAAAAATCAGAAAAACCCGAAGCATTCCATTTAGTGAAGTTATCTCAGCCGCACCGGCTGTCCGTGCTGGAAAGGCTTGAAAACCAAGCTGTCCGGCAATCCGGGGCAGGCCATGGGAGCGGGGATGGCAGGTATGCCGGAAGAAGACTTTTCTATTGCACTGGAGAATGCCCTGTCGAGGATCGGTTGTAAGGACAAATCGTTTTCAAATTTGACATAATCCGCTGACGGATGTATTAATTAGTCAGGATTATCTTACCATCTGTCCGGTCAGAGTTGCCAAATACCCATTTATTTACAGAGTTTGGACTTCCATGGAATACTATGATCTTTGCCTGGCCTGGAACTGGAAACACGACAGCGACTTTGTCAGACTTTTCTCCGGGGCCTGCCATTCGCGCGGACTCTCCCTGCTGCAGATCACCCCGGAAAATCTACGGGAGATACTGCTGTCTCTTGCCGAATATGGGCTCAATTTTCAGTCTTTTTTTGACCGGGCGACGGATGCGGACAAGAGTTTTATCCCGGTGGTGGAGTGGGCCAGGGCCAATGAGATTTACTGCGTCAATCCCCACGAGCGGGCCTCGCGCGGCTCGAATAAGGCGGAAATGCATCTGAGGCTGATCGGCGCCGGCCTCTATACCCCGTACACGATAATCCTGCCCCCTTATCTCGAACAGCCGGAGCCTGCGCCGGTGGATCTGAGCCCCCTGGGAAAGAGATTTACGATCAAGCCGGCCCATGGTGGGGGGGGCGAGGGTGTGATCACCGAAGCCACCTCAATGAAACAGGTGCTCGAAGCCAGAAAGGCCTACCCGGATGACAGGTACCTGCTGCAGGCGCATATCGTCCCGGTGAACCTCGAGGGGCGTCCGGCCTGGTTCCGGGTGCTTTATTGCGCGGGAAGAATCTTCCCCTGCTGGTGGGATACCGGGACCCACATCTACACGCCGCTGGGCGAAGGCGAGGAGGACCGCTTCGGACTGGGACGCCTGCGTCAGATGACTTCTACTATCGCCGGCCTTTGCCATCTCGATCTGTTTTCCACCGAGATCGCCCTGACCGCGGATAATCTTTTTATCGTCATCGATTATGTCAACGACCAGATCGACTTGCGGCTGCAGTCCAAGGCCCTGGAGGGGGTCCCCGATTATATTGTCGGCGATGTGGCCGCGGGCCTGGTCGAGCTGATGGCCAGGAGCTGCCCCTCGCTGCCCGGTGTCTGATTTAGCTTGAAGCACATCTCCCGGGCATTCCGCTCAATTCTACGAAACTCAAGCTATTGCAGAACCTGCCCTTGCGACAGCAGGCTTTCTTTCAGCCTCGCATAATCGATCTCCTGAACGCTCTTGTTCTCGTCTATCGCCTGGGCCGCCGCGGTCGCCGCGCTCTGGCCGAGCACCATGAACACCGGCTCCATGCGAATCGAACCGTAGGAGATATGCGTGGCCGACAGGCAAACCGGCACGAGCAGGTTGCCGCATTCCCCGGTCTGGGGAATAATCGCGCGGTAAGAGATCGGGTAGGGCGGGAAGTCTCCCACCTGGACATCACCTTCATTCCTTAGCTGCCCCTGCCTGTCCACATACCGCTGCACATTGTGCGAGTCCATCGTGTAGGCCGCCATCCCTACCGGGTCAGGAGCCACTTCGCGGCCCTGGCAATTATGCTGAGTCATCACGTAGCTGCCGATCATCCGGCGCGCCTCGCGCACATAAATCTGCTGAGACCAGCCTCCATTGTCCTGGAACTCATCCCGCGCCAGACCCCAGCGCGAGACCTCCTCACGGATTTTGGCCGGGACCCGCGGCTCATTGGCCAGGCACCACATCAGGCCTTTCTGGTACTCCAGGTGACGCTGGACGATATTTTGCCGGATGTCGTAATCCGCCTCGGGGTAGGTGTAACTTTCGCCGATAAAATCTGTCGAAAATCCATCCCGGTTGTTCGTATCGGTTTTGCGATTGGGCATCCTGGTCGGGCCCCAGGGAATACTTTCGTAGCCCGCCTCGAAGTAGCGCAGCAGGGGCTCGTAGCGCAGGGGCTCGTAGGAGCCGGGCTTTTCGAAGGGGATGCGGTTCTCCGGGACATCGGTCAGGCACATGCGGAAATTATAAGCCTGCAACCGCTTGTCTCCCGCGCCCTCCTCACCCGGACCGGCCGGGTCGATCCCGGGCAGCAAGCCGGAGGAAGGATTGCCGGGTTCGAGATACGGCGAGACGGGATTGTTAAACTGGTGGTACACCGCATTGGCGGTCTGGACTCCGTTCAGTGTTTCTCCGTACTGTGCATTGGCCTCGCGGCCCACATGATACGAAACGCCGGCCAGCGCCAGCAGGTCGCCCTCGTAGCTGGCGTCGATAAACATCTTCCCCCGGAAGAGGCGCCCGCTCTCCATCCGGATCGAAGTGATCCGATCTTCCTGCTTTTCCACGCCGCTGTCGAGGTCGAGATGCTCTCCGAAAACTACAGCCACACCGGCTTCTTCGATCAGGCCGCTGATTATTTTTTCAGCCACGTGCGGCTCGAAAGTCCACATGTATCTCTCATCCACATCATCACCGCGGTTGCTCTGGTATTCCTCGCGCTTTTCGTAGCGCCAGGCCGAATCAGCCGAATAATATTCCGAGATCCTGCGGTAGAATTCGCGGGACAGCCCGCCGATCGCCGACTTGTTGCCGATATCGGTGGCTCCCAGCCCGCCGGTGGTCAGCCCGCCCAGATGGCGGCCCGGCTCGATCAGGACCGCGCTTCGGCCCAGCTTGACCGCCTGCGCCGCGGCGATCACTCCGGCGGCGGTGCCGCCGTAGATGACGATATCGTAAGAATCCGGAACCGCTGTGTCTTCACGTCCGGCACAGGCCGGGAGAATTAAGGCGACAGCTAACAGTAAGGCGGCGAATCGTTTCATGGGATCAGCGCTCCTGAAGGAAGTTCGGACCGGGGAAACAAGCTCAAGATTAATTTAATCGAAAGAATTCCTCGGAGCTTGCTCCGGGGTTACCGCATTTGGTTTTTTGCATTTGAAATTCCGGTGGCACGAAGTGCCAGGAAATTGGCTTAATGCCCCGCAGCTTGCTGCGGGGATAGTCAATTTCCAGGAATTTCTTTACTTTATAATTTGATTTTTAAGGGATTACCGTAGGGGCGACGCATGCGTCGCCCCTACAAAAATTTGATTGAATTTGTGTTTAATCCAGGTTAGACAGCCGAGGAAAAAGCTCTCAGAGATTGACTGTCCCGCCGCTCCGTCCGGCCTCTTCGAGCGCCAGGCAGACCTCGAGAGTGTGCAGGGCTAGCCCGGCGCTGTTGGCCGGCTTGCGGCCCTCGGATGCCGCCCGGGCCAGCTCGGCGATACCCTCGGACCAGTCCACCCCGGAGGCCGACTGTGGCCGGCTGTCCCCCTCGGTATGGTTCCACTTGTTCGAATCCCGGTTCGAGAGTTGCAGCTCGCCGCGGAAAGCCATGATCGAGGAGAGCGAAAGCGATCCGGCCGTGCCCTGGATTTCCAGCCCGTGATGGCCGGTGTTGGAATTGGCGAAAGAAAAGGCGATCCGGCCGATCACGCCGTTTTCGAACCGCAGCAGCGCTACTCCCTGGTCGAATACCCGCACCCGGAACTTCCTGCCGCTCAAGTCCTCCCGCTCCGGCAGGGCGATATCGAACATTCCCTGGACTGCCTTGACCCGGCCGAACCAGTCGATCATCAGCGACAGTGGGTAGGGGCCTACATCCAGGACCGGGCCGGCCCCTTCGATATAGAACTGCTCCGGGTTGGGGTGCCAGGCCTCCACCCGGCCGTGGAACAGCTCGGCTGTGGCCGACACCGGCCGGCCGATCTCGCCTGCGGCGAGCAGCTCCTTGACCTTCCTTTGATTGTGGCCGAGCAGGATGAACGGGGCGCAGGCGAGAAGAACACTCTTCTTTTCAGCCAGCGCGCACAGTTCTTTGCCCTTTTGGACACTCAGGGCGAGCGGCTTTTCGCTCAGCACGTGCTTGCCGGCCGCGAGACAGGCGTGGGTGATTTCCTCGTGGGCTTTCGGCGAGGTCAGGTTGACCACCGCATCCACCTGTGGATCAGCCAGCAGCTCCGCCAGGGCGGGGTAAAACCGGCCGCCGAATTTTTCGACGAACTTGCGGCCTTTTTCCGCGGTCCGGTTCCAGGCCCCGGCAAACTCGAGGTCTTCTTTATCCTGACGCTGCCTGAAACAATCGAGGTAAAAACCGGCGATATCGCCGGTACCGGCCAGCGCAAAACGGAATTTATTGTTCATGTGTTTTCCCGGCTTAGAAAATTTTTTCAGAATATTAAAAGTGTCGAAAAATTCTCATTCAATGAATTTCAAATCCATTAAACAGAAAGCGCAGGATTACATGGTTTAATTATTGTTATTTTAAGAAGTTACTGTAGGGGCGACGCATACGTTGCCCCTACGAACCATGTTTATTAACTGTATGCGTGATTATTTCAAATCACATAAATCAGCGCCAGTCGATAATCACACCCAGGTAGGCGCCGCGGTCTTTCGAGATTGAGGCATAGACCCCGGGGGCCTCCTCCGGCCTGATCCGGTGGGTGGTCAAACTGTCCATCTCGATCCTTTTTGCGGCGAGCAGCTTGAAATAGAAATCGGTCAGCTCCCTTTTCCCCCAGCGGTAGTAATCATTACCCTGCCAGGGCGGGGTTGCGCCGTGCGAGGCGACTATCGAGAGGGACTTGGAGATGACATCATGGGTGAAAGTCTGTTTCGAGGGCACCGGCACATCCCCGATCAGGCCCAGACGGCCTCTCTTGCAGAGCATGTGCTGAGCGGCGTGGAATACCGCCGGGTGGCCGGTAATATCGAACACGAGGTCCGCCCCTCTGCCTCCGGTGAACTCAGCCACCCGCTTCTGCGCCTGTCCAGCGGTCAAGTTCAGCACCTCGGTCGGGCCGTTGCCCCGGGCCAGCTTGCAGCGCTTTTCCAGGGGATCGACCGCCAGCAGGTTGGCCGCGCCGGTCAGACAGAGCAGGCGCACCGCGAGCTGGCCCAGCGGACCCAGGCCGATAACCACGACAGTCTCTCCCAGCTCGGGCTTGGCTTCCCGGACCCCGTTCTGCACGATTATGTTGAGTGCGAACCAGGCGGCCTGCTCCGCGCTTACCGCCTCCGGCACCGGATGAACCTTGTCCGGCTTGTCGATAAAGTAAGCCCGGTGGGCCGCATTGGAGCAGACCCGCTCCCCCTTTTTCAGTCCGGTCACGCCCTCGCCCAGGTCGATTATCTCGCCGACGCTGCTGTAGCCTGGCTCGAAGGGAAACTGGATCCACTGGTCCCAGACACTGCCCGGCTCAACCTCCCGCTGGTAGCAGATCATCTCCGTGCCGATCGAGATCAGCGAACAGATCGTGCGGCAGCGGATCTCCCCCGGTCCCGGCGAAGCGCAGCTTTCGCTGACCAGCTCCAGCTTGCGGGGCGCGGGATAGTAGAACACCCGGTTTTCTAGAGAACCTTGCGGCATACAAACCTCATTAATTTAAATTGTCAAATCGAATTGAAGTGCGGCAATGGAAATCAAAGGCCGTCCCGCGGTTTCGGGCTCGGGAACTCCGGCCGCGCCTCAATGGTCCGGCGCATAGCCGATGCCCTGGATGTCCCAGCGCTTTTTCTGCAAGTTAAGCCGCCCGGAAAAACCGGAGAAATCCTTTCTCTCCGGCGCTGTCCAATCCACTTCGGCATAGGCGGCGATCCTCGGGAAGGTCTGGTATTCTAGGCGCTGGAGAGTGGGGACCCACTCGCCCCACATCTGGCAGCCCGAGCCGAGCACATGCGCCTGGTATTTTTGTTCCAGGCCCGAGGGGATCGGATCGAAAGCATAGGCTTTAGCCAGCGGGATTTCCTCGTAGGTATAATCCAGGTAAGTAGCGGAGTGCAGCGAATTGACAATGTCGTGGCCTTCTCTGGCCGCCCGCTCGGCCAGCTCGAGGCTGCCTTTCCAGAAATGGACGACTGCCCCCTTGGCCAGCGCTCTGCCATCCGATTGCTCGACCACTTCTTTGCCGCCGGCCTGTTTGATTAAGCCGTGGAGGTCATCGCCGAGGATTTCATTCCAGCCCATCATCCGGCGGCCACGGCTCTCCAAGAACTGCGACATCCGGTTGGTAAAATACATTTGCACCTGGGCCGGGCCGGAAAGACCCTCCCGCTCCATCAGCGCCTTGACCATAGGCGAGGCCATCCACTGGTCGAAAATTACCTCATCCCCGCCCAGGTGGATGACCCGCGAGGGAAAGAGCTCCATTACCTCATCCAGAATGTTTTCCAGAAAGGTATAGACTTTCTCATCGGCCACGTTGAAGGTGTCGTATTTCTTGCCGAAAGTGACCGCGACTTCGACCGGCTTGCCGTCGGTGCCCATCTCCGGGTATGCGGCGATCGCCGCGCTGGCATGCCCTGGCATGCTGATTACCGGGACCACCGTAATATGCCGCTCGGCCGCATAGCGCACGATTTCCCGGATTTCCTCCTGGGTGTAGAACCCGGAATGCAGCTTGCCGAACCTCTCTTCGCTGTTCCAGCCGCCGGTCTGCGAGTCCGTTCGTTTCGAGCCGATCTCGGTCAGCCGGGGGTAGCGCTTGATCTCGATGCGCCAGCCCTGGTCATCGGTCAGGTAGAGGTTGAAGACATTCATTTTCAACAGGGCCATCTGGTCCAGCAGCAGTTTCAGCGCCTCCAGGCCGTGGAACCAGCGCGCCTCATCCTGAAGGTAGGCGCGCCAGCCGAACCTGGGCTGGTCCTTTATCCGCACCGCGGGAGCGCCCCAGTCCACTCAGCTCACTTTCGTATCACTGAGTA
>MFIX01000156.1:0-4795 GCA_001780825.1 Candidatus Glassbacteria bacterium RIFCSPLOWO2_12_FULL_58_11
AACCTGTCACCGCAAATAGACCGCTGCGCGATAAAAGGTTAATCAGACCGGCGTGGTATTGGGAAAAGACAATGGCTAAAGAGAAGATCAAGAGCGGATCCTACCGTGAAATCACCTGGGAGGCCATGGTTCTGGGTTTCCTGGTCGGTGTCTTGCTCAATGCCAGTATCACTTATGCCGGTCTGTTGATCGGCTTTACCATTGTCGGCTCGGAAATCGCGGCGATAATCGGCTGGGGCGTGCTGCGCGGCATACTCCGGCGCAGTACAATAGTTGAAAACAATATCAACCAGACTATCGCCAGCGCGATCAACAACACGGGCGCCGGGATCATTTTCACCATACCCGTCCTCTACCTTCGCGGGGTGGATTTCGAATTCCTGCACGTGATCCTGGCCACGATGTGCGGGGCGACTCTCGGCGTGGCGTTCATTATCCCGGTGCGCAAGCAGATGATCGACATCGACCGCCTGCGCTTCCCCTCCGGTACTGCGGTGGGCGCGATCCTCAAGTCCCCCGGCGCGGGCGTGCGCAAGGCCTTGCTGCTGGCCGCGGGAGTCGTTTTCAGCGCGCTGGTCAGCGCGGCGGTGCATTCCGGCTGGATCGCCGAAACTGTCGATCTCGGGGCGTTTTTAAGAATGCCGGCCTATTTCAGCAATGTCTGGGCGATCAGCCTGCTCAGCCTGGGAGCGGGGTTTATCAGCGGCCGAGCCGGCCTGGCGGTACTGATCGGCGGGATACTGGCCTACTGGATAGTCACTCCGCTGGCGGTCCTGTTCGGCTGGGTCCCCGCCGGTTTGGGCGCCGCTGAGGCGGTGGAGTTCGCTCACTCCCAAATGAACCGTCCCCTGGGGATCGGCATGATGATCGGCGGGGCGCTGATGGGCATCGTGCTGACCTTCCCCTCGATCCGGGAGGCTTTCTCCTCGCTCCGCCGCGGTAGCGCTAAATCCTCGGAGGAGCGCTCCGAGGAGCTTTCGATAAAATATCTGTATCTCGCGGTGATCGGCTCGATCGTGGTTCTCTGCGCGGTCGGCTTTGTCGCCGCAAAGCCGCTCGGGCTGCCGCGGATTATCCTGATCGCCCTGGCCGGTACTCTCTGGCTCTGGCTGGCCGGGATCATCGTCGCCCAGTGCACCGGCATGACCGACTGGTCGCCGGTCAGCGGGATGGCGCTGATCGCGGTGACCATTATCCTGTTTTTCGCCTATGGAGCGGACCATCGCTCGGCCGTACTGCTGGCGGTGCTGATCGGGGCGACAGTCTGTGTGGCGATGAGCGAGGGCGCGGACATGATGCAGGACCTGAAGACCGGCACTCTGGTCGGCGCTATCCCCCGCCGTCAACAGGCGGTGCAGCTCCTGTTCGCTTGGATGGGCCCGCTTATTACCGTGGCCGTGGTGGAGGTGCTCTGGCGGGCCTATGGCTTTGGCCCGGGGACCAGCATTCCCGCGCCCCAGGCCCAGGCGCTGGATGCGGCGATCAGCGGCGTGATCGGCGGCAATGTACCAGCGGACAAGTACCTGACCGGCGCGCTGGTGGGCGGGATTCTCTCGGCCACCCCCTTCGGCGGGCTGGGTGTGATGGTCGGCCTGTCGATGTACCTGCCCCTGCTCTATATCCTGCCTTTCGGGTTGGGAGGCGTGCTGAACATCCTGCTCGGAAAGACCCGGGGCGAGCGCTGGGTGGAAAATAACGGTGTGCCGATTGCCGCCGGGCTGATCGTGGGGGATGCGATTGTCGGGGTAATATTTGCGATGATTATGGTGCTGCAGGGCCTTAAATGAATAAAACGACTCTATAAGTAGAGCCTTGAGTTATAATTTATTTTTTGCCTGTCGGGGCATAAAATTATTAATAATTAATTGTAAGCTTAGAATTTTCAAGAAATTGCAGGGGCGGTTCGCGAGCCGCCCCTCCGGGTCAAAACTCCGACCAACAAAATAGTAAATATTTCAACAGCCATTGTTACTGGAGCCTGAGGCGTGAACATGATGCGGCTGGGAAATATTATCCTGGTCCTTTCGACTATCGCCGCCACGCTGTGCGCGGCGCGGACCCCGGTTCTCGGCTTCTGGTTCGGCGCGAGCTGCCTTGCAATGGTCCTGTCGGTGCTTATGCTGCGCCTGGGCGCACGTCCGAAACCGGCCGGCGAAGCCCGGGAAAAGAGCGAGGCGGCTTTCGATTTTGCAGCCTGCCTGGGTGAGGTAAATTCCACCCTGGAGAAACTGGCCGGAGAGCGGGAGCTTTCCTGCGAGAGGCTCCACCGGGAGCTGGACCGGCTCAGCGAGGGCCCGCTGTTTGATTTCGCCCGGAACAGGGAGCAGTTGGCTGTTGTCACGGGGTACGCTTCATTTGCGCGCCTGGTGGGAGAGTTCACCCGGGCCGAGCGCAGCCTGAGCCGGGCCTGGTCGGCGGCGGTGGACGGCTACCGGGGGGAGGCCCTCGATTCGATGGGCCGGGCCAGGGAACAATTCATCGAGCTCAGCCGGCTCCTGAATGAGCTGAGCGGCCGGCCAAAGATTACCATTTGAGAAAATATTCAGCAGAGCCTTGGCAGTCATTTTTTTTCAATTCTGACTCCTGACTTCCGACTACTTTCTTTTTAGTGAATTGCAAATTATCTCCTCTGCGGGGGAGTTGATTTTTTGAAAGTCGCCTTCTACGATACGAGAAGCTACGACCGCCAGTATTTCGAAGCCGCGGCCGGGAGCGAGCGGCTTGAGTGGCGTTTTTTCGAGATGCGCCTGGGGCCGCACAGCCTGAAAAGCGCCGAGAGCTGCGAGGCAGTCTGCATATTTGTCAATGACAAGCTGGACCGGGAGTGCCTGGAGGGGTTGGCCGGCCTGGGGGTTAAGCTGATCGCTCTGCGTTGCGCCGGATTCAACAATGTGGACCTGGAGGCGGCCAGGGAAAAGGCACTGAAAGTAGTCCGCGTTCCGGCCTATTCCCCGAACGCGGTGGCCGAGTTCACCGTGGGCCTGCTCCTGACCCTTAACCGGAAGATCCACCGGGCCTATAACCGGGTGCGCGAGCTTAATTTTTCGCTCAACGGGCTGGTGGGGTTCGATATCGCCGGCAAGACTGTCGGCATCCTGGGCGCGGGAAAAATCGGCAGGCTGACCGCCAGGATATTTTGCGGCTTCGGCGCGCAGGTCCTGGCTTGGGATAAGAACCCGGACCCGCAGTGGGCGGACCAGGCCGGAGTGCGCTACGCCGAGCTGGATGAAATCCTGCCACGCGCTGATATTGTCAGCCTGCACGCGCCGCTGATGACCGGGACTTATCACCTGATCAACGCCGACACAATCGCCCGGATGAAACCGGGAGCTTACCTGATCAACACCAGCCGCGGGAAGCTGATTGACACCCGGGCCCTGATCCGGGGCCTCAAGTCCGGCAAGCTCGGCGGGGTTTGCCTGGATGTCTACGAGGAGGAGGAGGGGGTGTTTTTCGAGGACCTCTCCACCGAGGTGCTGCCGGATGATGATCTGGCGCGGCTGCTGACTTTCCCCAATGTGATCATTACCTCGCACCAGGGCTTTATGACCGGAGAGGCGCTCCGCGAGATCGCCCGGGTGACAGTGAATAACCTGCTCGCTTTCATGCAGGGGCAGCCTCTTCTGGCGGAAACCATCCTGGCCGGCTGATCCGGTGCAGGACAGGAGCTTTTTGCGCTGGAATATCAGGCCAGGCCACGCCGGAACTGAGACCTCACTCAACCATAACATTCTCTCCCGGAAGGAGCGTAACCATGTCCGGAAAGCTGCTTGCGCTCTCAATTTGCCTGGCTGCGCTGACTGTGGCCCAGGTACTGTCCGCCCAGACCGGATCAGTGCTGCCTCGGCCGGAGTACCCCCGGCCGCAGCTTGTACGAGCTGATTGGCTCAATCTTAACGGCCCCTGGGAGTTCGAGCTGGACCACGGCCTCTCAGGTGAGGAGCGCGGCCTGGACCAGCAGGCGCCGTACTCAAAACAAATAACCGTGCCATTCTGCCCGGAATGCGAGCTGTCGGGGGTCGGCAACCGGGATTTCATGCTCTGCGTCTGGTACAGGCGGACTTTCGATCTGCCGGAAAGCTGGAGCGGCAAGCGGATCATCCTGCATTTCGGGGCGGTGTACTACGAATCAAAAGTCTGGATCAACGGCACCCCGGCCGGCACGCATCGCGGAGGTTATTCCTCGTTCAGCTTCGAGATTACCGGACTGGTCAAACCCTTCGGCAACACGCTGACCCTTCGCGCTTTCGATGACACCCGCAGCGGCCTTCAGCCCAAAGGCAAGCAGTGCTCCTCCTATAACTCGCGGGGCGTGCATTATACCCGCACCACCGGCATCTGGCAGACTGTCTGGCTCGAGGCGGTCGGTCAGTCCTATCTGAAATCATTCCGGGTTTACCCGGATATCGAGGCGGTCAAGGTGGCCATTCAGCCCAGGCTGGAGGGCGAGCTGAAAGGTTTAGTACTGAAAGCGCGGGTCACCGCGGGGGATAAGACAGTCGGAGAGGCGACAGTAGCCGCTCAGTCCGCCGCGCCGTTTACGATTGCGCTAAGCGAAAAGCATCTCTGGGAGCCGGGAAACCCTTATCTCTATGGTCTGGAGCTGACCCTGCTCGATAAGGGCAAGACAGTCGACCGGGTCGAGAGCTATTTTGGCCTGCGCAAGGTGGAAATCCAGGGCAACCGGGTGTTGCTCAATAACCGCCCGGTCTTTCAGCGGCTGGTGCTCGACCAGGGATTCTACCCGGATGGGATATATACGGCGCCGAACGATGAAGCGCTGCACAAGGATATC
>MFIX01000156.1:4833-6350 GCA_001780825.1 Candidatus Glassbacteria bacterium RIFCSPLOWO2_12_FULL_58_11
GCACCAGAAAGTTTTCGAGCCGCGCTTCCTATATTGGGCGGACAATCTGGGCTATCTCTGCTGGGGCGAGTTCCCGAACTGGGGCCTGAACCACAGCGATCCGCGGTCCCTGGAGCGGATGCTCCCCGAGTGGCTGGAGGTGGTCGAGCGGGATTTCAACCATCCGGCGATAATCACCTGGACGCCGTTCAACGAGACCCCGAACGACCAGGACCCGGACCTGCTGCGCGGCATTTACCGGGCCACCAAAGCGGCGGACCCCACCCGTCCGGTGCACGACACCAGCGGTTATGTCCACGTGGAGACCGATATATTCAGTGTTCACTGTTACGAGGGCGACACAGTGAAATTCGCCGCCAATTTCGAGCCCTTCCTGACCAGCGACAAAATCTGGGAGAGTCACGAGGAGCATAACTCTCCCTATCTCGGCCAGCCGTATATCGTGGATGAGTACGGCGGAATCTGGTGGAACCCCGGCCAGGCCGACAACAAGGCCTGGGGTTATGGCCAGCGGCCGCGGACCGAACAGGACTTCCTGGCCCGTTACCGGGCGCTCACCGAAATTCTGCTGTTCAATCCGAAAATGTTCGGGTTCTGCTATACCCAGCTTTACGATATCGAGCAGGAGGTCAATGGGCTTCTGACTTATGCGCGGCAGCCGAAATTTGATCCGGCCCTGATCCGGGCGATCAACGCGCAGACCGCGGCTTATGAAAAGTCCGGCCGCTGAAAGGCTATGATCTGCTTTTCCGGTATTCTAAAAAAACAAGCGGACAAATCTCTTTCGCCGCCCGCTGGTGGGGAAAATTACATCCTCCGAGGTGCAAAAATGGCCAACGGAATGATGACACGATCAGCCATAATTCCTTTGCTCGCGACAGTTTTTCTGCTTTTTGCCTGTTCTTCCGCCGCTGACTCAATCAGTGGAGCCGCTGCCCCGGAGAAAGCTCCGGGCTATCCGGTGGTGCAGCCTGGCACACATCCGGGCCTGTTGTTCTGCGCCGCTGAGCTTCCGGCCATGCGCCTTCGGACACAGCGTGAGGGCCTGCCCGGTGAGGCCTGGCAGAAAATCAAGGGCCTGGCCGCGGGCGACAGCCTGCGCGGCGAGTGGACCGTCCAGGGGTTGCAACTGGATGCCATGGCCCTGATCTACCAGGTAGAGGGGGACCGTCAGATGGGCCGGTCCGCGGTCGAGCTGTTCAAAAAGCTGATCGGAGATATCGAGCCGTTTGCTTACTACAAGGAAGTGGACTCGGACTTTTTCGAGACCGAGCACTGGCCCAAAGCCTTTGCCCTGGCCTGGGACTGGCTTTATGAGCTGATGGATGAGAGCGAGCGGCAATATATCCGGGCCGGGCTGGAGCTCTGGTGCAAGGCTCTGTTCGAGCACACGGAGTCCTGGTGGTGGCAGGATGCCTCCTATAACTGCGGGGCGATACCGGTGGGAGCGCTGGGCCTGCTCTGCACCTCGATCCAGGCCGAAACTGCACACCCTGAATTTCAGAAGTGGTTCAGCA
>MFIX01000156.1:6373-9706 GCA_001780825.1 Candidatus Glassbacteria bacterium RIFCSPLOWO2_12_FULL_58_11
AATTATTTCCCCACGGCGTGGAGGGCCAATGGCATCTGCTACGAGGGCCCCTGCTATGCGCACTACCACAAGAATTCGACTCAGTTCGGCGAGGCGCTGCGCCGCACAGGCGGGCCGGATATAATCACCACCAGCGGGGCGGTCAACGCCATGCATTACCAGCGCTTCCAATGGATGCCCCAGGGCGGCTGCGGGCCGATAGGCGACAACACCAACTACGGCCGAAGAGTCTTCCAGGCGATCTACCTTTTCGGTATCCGCGAGTTGCGCGACCAGGCCGGCCTCTGGACTTTCGAGAAATATACCGACCGCCGCAGCCTCAACCCGCTTGTCGCTTTCATTTTCTATCCGGACAGCCTCGAGCCGGTATCGCCGGGCACGCTTAAACTTCCCACCTCCTGCTATTTTGAGATCGCTCCCAATAAGGCGGGCTATGTCTACAGCCGCTCGGAGTGGGACAATGAGCGCGCGGCCTGGTTCGCTTTTGTCACCCGCTATTCCCCGGCCAACCACGAACATTACGATATGAATTCATTCCTCTTTTCGGCGTTCGGCGAGCAGTTCGCCACCCATGAGAACATTTTCCCTTACAGCCACGAGAATCATGGGGTCGATTTCGAGCACAACCTGGTGGTGATTGACAGCGGCGGAATGCCGGCCCATGACCGCAGCAATTCCGCCGGAGATGACTGCTCGATAAGCGGTTTCCTGACCGGCGTGGGCCTGGGCCATTTCGCGGATTTTGTGCGCGGGGATGCCCGCCTGTCCTATCAGGACCCCACCGTGGCGGAGACCTTGCCCGCCCAGCGCGCGGACCGTTACTGCCTGTTCGCCAAACAGGGGCTGAACCCCTACCTGCTGCTGGTGGATGACATCCAGAAAAGTGGTCTGGAGCATGATTATTTCTGGCAGTGGTACACGCCTGCCAAAAGCGTGCGCGGCGCGGGCACTCTGAAGGACCCTCTGGTGCTCGAGGGCCAGAATGCGGACTGCGCAATTGCCTTTCTGGAACCGGCGCATCCAGAGGTGGAATTCAAGGTTGTCCAGGTGCTGGAGCGAAGGCGGTCGCTGGAGGTGGGGCTGATCCGCGTGCGCCTTAAGGGAGTTCGGGTGCGCTTTGCCGCACTGGCCGCGGCCTGGGAGAAAGGCCGCAAGCAGCCGGTATTCAGCGGCGGACAGATAGTGGAAGGCAATCCGCAGGCGCTTGAGCTTAGGGTCGCGGGCGAAAATTTTTCCGACCTTCTGCTCTGGCAGCCCGAAGAGTACCATAACCAGACCGGGGAAAGCCTGTCTTGCGGCAAGCTGGCCGGGGATGGCTTCCTGAACGCTGTGCGCCTGGATGAGCAAGGGAAGGTGGCCGGCTATGTCCTCGGGGATGGCCGGAGTCTGGCTTATGCGGGACAAGTGCTGGTCCGGGCCGGGGAGCCGCTGAGCGTTTCGGCGGACAGCGCGCGGGTCTTTCTTACCGGCCGCAGAAGAGCCCGCCAGGACCAGCCTCCGCTACCCGCCCGGGGCGGGGCCTGGCTGCCCGGGCCGCGGGCCGAGGTCTATGCCGATGGGGAATTAGTCCGGCCTTTCATGCAGCCTGGCGGAATGGCGGTCATCGGGGAAAAGCAAGGCAGGTGACTGTTTCGGTTGCGTCTGTGCATGCGTTCAGACAGGCAACAGCGAGCGACAGTACTACTGGCTAGAAGATTTCCAGGCTTTATTATCTTTGGAAAAATCTCATAAAATCCTGCGGGTGGGCCACCGGGGTGCCAAAGGCTATGCCCCGGAGAACACCTTGGCCTCGTTCCGCAAGGCGCTCGAGCAGCGGGTCGAAATTTTCGAGCTGGATGTCCGGCTCTGCCGCTCCGGCGAGCTGGTGGTCCTGCACGATGACACCGTGGAGCGCACCACCGATGGCTCCGGCGCAGCGGCTGACCTGACCCTTGCTCAATTAAAAAAGCTCGATGCTGGTCATGGTGAAAAAATCCCGACCCTGGAGGAGGTGCTTGAGCTGACCGCGGGAAAGTGCGGGGTCAATATCGAGCTGAAAGGAGAGGCCACCGAGAAGCCGGTGGCGGGGATTATCGCCCGGAGCGTGGCTGAGGGTGTCTGGACTTATGGGCATTTCCTGGTGTCTTCATTCGATCACGAAAAGCTGCGCCAGATCAGGGAGCTGGACCCGCGAATCAGGATCGCGCCTCTGGTGGTAGAAATTCCGAAGGACTTCCTGGACATCGCCCGCGGGCTGAGGGCCTGGTCGGTGCACGTGGCGAAAGAAAATCTGAATCAGGAAAATGTGCAGGACTTCCAAAGGGCCGGTTTCAAAGTCTTCGCTTATACGGCAAACAGCGCCTCGGAAATCGGCCGGCTGAAAACCCTGGGCGTGGATGGCATAGTTTCGGACTACCCGGACCGGATTTGAAATAGTCCCACTCGATTCCGGGTAAAATTCTCCCCGGCTGCAAAATAAAATTGCAGATTCAAACACTTTACGCTGGAGAACAAAATGCGCTTGCGACTTGCCGGCATTTCCCTGTTTGGCTTAGTTCCGTTCTGCATGCTTATCGCCGCCGCCGGCCTTCCGGCGCAAAACAGAGCTGCCGGTTCTCCCCGCGAGCCGATAAAGGTGATAATAGACACTGATATAGGCGAGGATATCGATGATATCCTGGTGACCGCGTTTGCGCTTAACAGCCCGGAGTTCGAGGTGCTGGCGGTCACGACCGTGGATGGCAATGTGGCGGTGCGCTCCAGGGTGGCGCGAAAGGTGGCCCTGCTCTATGGCAGGCCTGAGCTGCCGGTCGCCGAGGGCTATGTCCGCAGCATCCCCCAGGAGGATACGACCTATAGCGGTTTCTCCGGCGGGGTCCGTTATGGCGAGATCGCCGCGGATGAACAGGGACTGCCGCCGGGGTCGCTCCTGCGCGCGGATGAGCTGATCGCCCGGCTGGCCGAGCGTTATCCGGGCCAGGTGAGCCTGGTGACAATCGGCTCGATGAGTAACGCCGGCCAGCTCCTGGTCCGTTACCCGGAGGCCGCCGCCAAACTGAAACAGATTGTCACCAATGGCGGGAATTTCAGCTCGGCCGAGCAGAATATCGGCTGGAACCTGCGCTACGATCCGCTGGCCGCGGCAATAGCCTCGCGCTCGCGGGTGCCCTGGGTCCTGCTCTCCGAATCCACCACGCGCTACTGCGGACTGCGGCAGCAGGATGTGGAGCGGCTGAAAAGCGCCGGGCTTTCCACTACCGACCTGTTGCTCCAGGCGATCCACTGGTGGCACAGCAACAAGACCGATGCCACCGCGCTGCCGCATGTCTCCGACCTCAACGTCTTCGCTTATCT
>MFIX01000156.1:9877-15351 GCA_001780825.1 Candidatus Glassbacteria bacterium RIFCSPLOWO2_12_FULL_58_11
CTACGGTAAATACAACCGAAATGTTTGCATTAAATTCCCCTCTTCAGGGGTGTCCGCGCAGCGGACGGGGTGTGTAATTTTGAGTTTAATGCTTTGTTGTGCCCTTGCGCGGGCCTGCGAGATTTCGAGTTAAACAGGCGAATTAAATATAAACGAGTATTACCGGAGGCATCGAAATGACAAGCCGGGAAGTAGTCCGGGCCGCCTTGAACCATTCCGCCCCCGCGCGGGTCCCGGTGGATTTCGGCAGCACCGGAGTGACCGGCATGCACGTAAGCTGTGTCGCCACGCTGCGCGATTACTACGGACTGGAGAAGCGGCCGGTAAAGGTGCACGAACCTTACCAGATGCTGGGGCTCATTGAGGCGGACCTTCAGGAGGTCCTCGGCCTGGATGTGGAGGGAGTCTTTCCGCCCAGGACCATGTTCGGTTTCCCCAATGAGCGCTGGAAACCCTGGCGGATGTATGATGGGCTAGAGGTGCTGGTAAGCGCGGATTTTGTGACCACAGTGGGTGAAAACGGCGATACGCTGATCTACCCGGAGGGCGACCGGAGCGCGCCGCCCAGCGGCAGGATGCCCAAAGGCGGATACTTTTTCGACTCGATTCTGCGCCAGGAGCCGCTAGACGAGGCGAACCTGGACCCGCAGGACAACCTGGAGGAGTTCGGCCAGGTTTCGGAAAGCGACCTGCGGCATTTCAAAAAAGAGGCGGGAAGGGCCGCCTCTACCGGGAGAGCGGTGATCGCCACTTTCGGCGGCACCGCCCTGGGTGATATCGCCCTGGTTCCCGGGCCGTTCATGAAACATCCGAAGGGAATCCGCGATGTCACCGAATGGTATATCTCCACCCTTACCCGTCAGGACTATATCCACAAAATTTACGAGCGCCAGACCGAGATCGCCCTGGCAAATCTGGAGAAGCTCCATGCTGCAGTCGGCGAGCTGGTGGATGCGGTGTTTGTCTGCGGCACGGATTTCGGCGGCCAAAGCTCGCTGATCTGCTCGCCGGATATTTTTCGGGAGCTGTACCTGCCGTACTACAAGCAGATAAACGGTTGGATACACAGCCACACCGCCTGGAAGACTTTCAAGCATTCCTGCGGCGCGGTAGAGCCGCTGCTGGAATATTTTATCGGGGCCGGCTTCGATATTCTCAACCCTGTCCAGTGCTCGGCCGCCGGGATGGAAGCGGAGGGGCTGAAATCCCGTTATGGCTCCCGGCTCACTTTCTGGGGCGGGGGAGTGGACACCCAGAAGGTCCTGCCGTTCGGCACGCCGCTGGAGGTACGGGAACAGGTGCTCCGGCGTTGTGAGATTTTTTCCGGCGAGGGTGGTTTCGTATTCAATACGATCCACAATGTCCAGGCGAAAACCCCGGTGGAGAACCTGGCGGCACTGTTCGCGGCGCTGAAAGAATTCAACGGGCAGAGATAATTAGTTCAGGAATTCAGGAGACAGCCGTCAGGAGTCAGAATAAATTTCAAGGAGATTGCCGTACATCATTCTAGTCTTTCTACTGACTTCTGACTACTGTCTCCCGACTGCTAATAACAGATAACATACCTTCCGAGCCTATTTGAGTCCTATCTGATGGAGAGAAATCTATGGGAAGCGTTTCCCTGTCCGCGATCGATATACTCATTTTCGCCTCTTATTTCGTCCTGATCGTCGCTTTAGGCCTGTTTATCGCCCGAAAGGAGAAAAAGACCACCCGGGACTACTTTCTCGCCGGAGACCGTCTCCCCTGGTACGTGATCGGCGCCTCGCTGACCGCCTCCAATATCTCAGCCGAGCATTTCGTGGGGATGATCGGCTCGGCTTATGCGGTCGGCCTGGTGGTGGCTAACATGGAGTGGGGGAACTGGTACACCTATTCGCTCCTGGTCTGGATTTTCCTGCCCTATTACATGCGCAGCGGGCTGTTCACCATGCCCGAGTTCCTCGAGCGGCGCTACAACCGCACCTGCCGTTATATCTACGCGGTCACCACCCTGGTCACATATATCACGGCCTTTATCGCCGCGATCCTCTACGCCGGCTCGCTGGTGCTGCAGGCCCTGTTCGGCGTGCCATTGGTGTACGGTATCCTGCTGCTGGCGGTGACTACGGCGGTTTACACTATCTACGGCGGCCAGTTGAGCGTCGCCTGGACTGATTTCGTCCAGTTTATCGTTCTGTTTGCCGGCGGCCTGATCGTGACTCTCTTAGGGCTTGGACAGGTCGGCGGCTTGAGTAGATTGCTGACCGAGCTGCCGGAGAAATTTTTTGTCTACCTTCCCGCCGGTCATCCACAGTTTCCTTTCATCGGGATGGTGGGGACAGTCCTCTCCTCCAGCATGTGGTATGTCTGCACCAACCAGTTCATGGTCCAGCGCTGCCTGGGCGCGCGCACCGAGTGGGACGCCCGGATGGGCGGAGTGTTCGCCGGCTACATGAAACTGGTGCTGCCATTCATCATCTGCCTGCCCGGGATTATCGCTTTCAGCCTGTTCGGCCCGGGCCGGGACCCGAACCAAATCTTTCCGCTGCTGGTGGTCCGATTGATCCCGGCCGGTCTGGTAGGACTGATCATGGCCGGGCTGGCCTCGGCGATCATGTCTACAATCTCCTCGGCGCTCAACTCGGCTGGCACGGTGGCTACCCTGGACCTGATCCGGCCGCTCTGGAAAAAAGAGGCCAGCGAGGAGCAGCTTGTCGATTATGGGCGCCGGGTCGGCGTGGCGATTATGATTGTAGCGATCAGCTGCGGGCTGTGGTTCTCGTTCAGGCAGGGCCAGGTATTCCTGATCATACAAAATATTTACGCTTATTTCGCGGCGCCGGTGGCGGCCCTGTTCCTGCTGGGGATTTTCTGGCGGGGGACCACCTCCACCGCGGCGACAGTCACTTTTATCAGCGGTTTTGTCCTGAACGAGCTGGTTGACCGGGTGCTGTTCAAGCTGACTTTCCTCGCCGCTTACAACAGCTTCTACAACCGGGCCGCGATAGTCTTTTTCCTCTCCCTGGCGATCCTGTTCCTGGTTTCCCTGTTTACCCGGAAACCCGACCCGGAAGTGGTCGGGCAAATCTGCTGGCGGCCCTCGGACCTTAGCCTGCGGGACAAAAGCACTCCACGTGGAAAAACAGTTCTTCTGGTCGTGGCCTGGGCCGGCATGGCCGGCTCGATCCTGATGGTTTATGCCGCCCTGGCCGTATTCCAGTGGCTTCATCGCTGAGGTGCTTGAATGATCGAGTCCCGCGAGCTCGTCCGAAGGACCATCCGCTTCCATAACTCGAGCCGTCTGCCGGTGGATTTCCCGCCCGAATACGGCAGCGATTTCGCCTGGGTGGGCCTAACCCCCTCGCCGGACAACCGGCCCAGGGAGGGGCTGGATGAATGGGGCGCTCTCTGGAAGAATATCGGGGTAAGCCATCTCGGCGAGGTGGAAAGATTTCCCCTGGCGGATTGGAAAGATTTTGACAGCCTGAAAATACCGGACATCCATGAGCCCCGCCGTTGGCGGGAGCTGGAAAAAGCCCGGGAGCTGGCCGGAGAAAAATATCTGTTGGGCGAGGGGCTCTCGATCTGGGAGCGGGTGCATTTCATCCGCGGGCTGGAGAACACCTGGATCGACACGGAGGAAAACCCGGAGCAGCTCTGCCGCCTGATCGACATCCTGGTGGAGATGAACCTGGCGGCGGTGGAAAAATATTCAGCGGCCGGGGTGGATGGTTTTTTCATGCTCGATGACTGGGGCCTTCAGCACGGACTGATGGTTTCCCCCGGCTCCTGGCGGAAAATCTGGAAGCCCCGTTATGCCAGGATATTCACCGCGGCCCATGCGGCCGGCCTTCAGACTTTCCTCCACAGTTGCGGGGACATTGCCGCCCTGCTGGATGACCTGATAGAGGCCGGCCTGGATGTGATCCAGATGGACCAGCAGGAGAACATGGGCCTGGAGGCTCTGGGGAAACGTTTCGGCGGAAGGATCACTTTTTTCTCGCCCGTGGATATCCAGAAAACCATGGTGTATGGCAGTATGGAGGAAATCCGGGCTTACTGCCGGAAGATGGTGGAGTGCCTGGGAAAACCGGCGGGAGGCTTTATCCCGAAATGGTACAGCGACCCGGCCGGCGCCGGCCATCGCCCCGAGGCGATCCGGGCCATGTGCGGGGAATTCCTGAAGATCAGCCGGGAAAGGGCTTGACAGTTGACTGCCGGATTGCCCATTCAGCCGTGATTGCCGAATAACGTAAGGCAAAGAATTACAAACAGGTAAAAATTCCAAACCCTTGACACGGATAGTAGTTTGAATTAACTTTTTCATTCCGGACCAATTATCGAATCTTCTCTATATTTCCCCGGCAGTTTACTTTTCGAGTACCGGCAGGACCTTTCGATTTATCCTTGAAATGAATCACTGCGGCAAGGAGCGATTCGCCCGCAAAACAGTCCTGTTTCGTGCGTCCACTGCAACCTTCTTTTTCCCCAGCGTTAAATATAGTGAGATGTTTTTTTCTTTTTTTTGACTCAGCCAATAGCGGAATTCCGGTTGACAGGAGAAAATGTAATGAGTAAAAAAATGATCACGATTGACGGGAATACGGCGGTCGCCGATGTAGCGCATGCTACCAATGAGGTGATCGCCATTTACCCGATCACGCCCTCCTCCGGGATGGGCGAGGTGTCGGATGCCAAGTCCGCCAAAGGAGACAAGAATATCTGGGGCACGGTGCCCACGGTAACCGAGATGCAGTCCGAGGGCGGGGCGAGCGGCGCGGTCCACGGCGCATTGACCAGCGGCGCCCTGAGCACCACTTTTACCGCCTCGCAGGGACTGTTGCTGATGATCCCCAACATGTTCAAGATCGCCGGCGAGCTCACTCCGACGGTCTTCCATGTCACGGCCCGGGCCGTGGCCTGCCAGGCGCTCTCTATTTTCGGCGACCATTCGGATGTCATGGCCGTGCGCAGCACCGGTTTCGGCCTGTTCTGTTCCGGTAATGTCCAGGAGGCGCAGGATTTCGCCCTGATCGCCCAGGCGGCCGCGCTGCGCTCCAGGGTGCCCCTGGTGCATTTCTTCGATGGGTTCCGCACCTCGCACGAGATTCAGAAGATCGAATTGCTTTCCAAGGAAGAAATGGCCGGGATGCTGGATGAGGAGCTGATCGCCGCGCACCGCGCCAGGGCGCTTTCCCCCGACAAACCGACTTTAAAGGGGAGCTCGCAGAACCCGGATGTCTTTTTCCAGGGCCGCGAGACAGTGAACAAATTCTACGACGCCGCCCCGGGAATCATGCAAGAGGAGATGGACAAGTTCAATAAGCTGACCGGCCGGCGCTACAACCTGTTCGACTATGTCGGCGCTCCGGATGCCGACCGGGTGGTGATCATGATGGGCTCGGGCGCTGAGGCGATGCACGAGATGGTCGAGTACCTGACCGGACAGGGCGAGAAAGTCGGCCTGGTAAAGGTGCGCCTCTTCCGGCCGT
>MFIX01000157.1:0-28007 GCA_001780825.1 Candidatus Glassbacteria bacterium RIFCSPLOWO2_12_FULL_58_11
CAGCCATTGATTTATCTGACTATATTTCTTGACATCCCGGTCTTGCAGGCTGCACATTAAGTTGATGAGATTAATTCGCAAAGTCATAATCTGACCCTACTGCCCCTGATCTATTGCCGGTTAAACCGGCATCCAATGCTCTGCCGGGTAATTCGACTTCCCGGCGGCCGTACTCAACGATTCGGAGCGAATTATGAAAATACTCAGCAGTGACTGGCATAAGCCGGCCCGATGTACCTTTGCCGTAACGCTTCTGACTCTGGGCTGGGCCGTTGCCGGCAGTCCCGCGGAACTGCCGCTGGTCAGCGCTGTCGAACTTCAGCCGCTGGCCTCCGCTACCCAGCGCCTGATCGAAGCCCTGGATTATATCGGCATGCCCCTGGCCGCCGGGGACCGGGCCGCTCTGGAAACCTCGCTCGGCTCCGCGGACCAGGCCCGGGCGATTGCCGGGATACAACAGGTGCTCGACAAGTACTGTCTGGCGCTGGTGGATATCAGCCCGGAAAGCCGGGTGAAAGTGCTGGAGGGTCCGGCGAAAAAAGAGCTGGTGCAGCAGGGTTGGCGCAGCTTCCTGGTCAAGGTACATAACCAGGCTGGCGTAACCGCTCCCCTGGCTGCGGAAAGCCCCAATGCGCAGCCGCTGTATAAAGGATCCGGGGGCAGCCCGCGGCCCGCGGTGAGCGTGCCGGAAAGTGAGATCCCCCACCGCTTCCTCGATCTCGAGGTGCACAATAAACCGCCTTTCAAGCCTGAGCTGTCGGGTCTGGAGCTGGAGTACCGTATTATCCATCTCTACAGCCGGGACACCGGTAAGCGCGAGGCCACGCTCGGTTTCAATGTCGGCCAGGGCACGCAAGATATCGGCTTCCGCAACGAGGTGCCGCTCCTGTTCAACTGCGTCCCGGCGGTCGAGGTGGTGCTGGAGGTGCTGGATGCTGATGGCACCCCGGCCATGGGATGTTTCGTTTTCCGGGATGAGTTCGGCCGGCTCTATCCCAACCCCGCCCGCCGCCTGGCCCCGGATTTCTTTTTCCACGACCAGGTTTACCGCGGAGACGGGGAATCGATTCTGCTGCCGCCCGGCAAATACACAGTCCAGTACACGCGCGGACCGGAATATAAAATTAAGACCCGTGCCATCGAGGTCCCGAACACGGTCAGCCACAAGGAATCTTTCCAGCTCGAGCGCTGGATCGATGCCGCCGCGCTGGGCTGGCGCTCCGGCGACCACCATATCCACGCCGCCGGCTGTGCGCATTATGAAAGCCCGGCCGAGGGTGTCCTGCCGCGGGACATGATGCGGCATATCCTGGGCGAGGACCTGGAGGTGGGCTGTGTCCTGACCTGGGGCCCGAGCTGGTATTTTCAGAAACAGTTTTTCGAAGGCCAGGTGAATGCGCTCTCCACGGACAAATACCTGATGCGCTATGATGTCGAGGTTTCGGGCTTCCCCTCCTCGCATACCGGGCACCTTTCGCTGCTGCGCCTGAGCGAGGATGACTACCGCGGAGCGCAGACTATCGAGGAATGGCCGAGCTGGGACCTGCCGGTTCTGCGCTGGGCCAAGGAGCAGCCCGGGGCTGTGGCCGGTTTCAGCCACAGCGGCTGGGGACTGAAACAAACAGGCGACAGCCTGCCGACCTATGAGATCCCGCCATATGATGGGATCGGGGCCAATGAGTATGTGGTCGATGTCGTGCACGACGCCGTGGATTTCATTTCCACCGTGGACACCCCGGCGATCTGGGAGCTCAATATCTGGTATCACACGCTCAACTGCGGTTACCGCACGCGGATCAGCGGGGAAACCGATTTCCCCTGTATCTACGGCGAGCGTGTCGGGCTGGGACGGGTCTATGTCAAGCAGCCGGAGGGCAAGCTGGAGTACGATAACTGGGCCGCGGGAGTCAAAGAGGGCCGCTCCTATGTCAGCGACGGCCTGAGCCACCTGGTGGATTTCACGGTCGGCGGAGTGCCGGTCGGGGAAAAGGGCGACGGCGGTGTGGTCAGCCAGCTCGAGCTGGCAAAGCCGGGCCCGGTCGAGGTGAGTGTCAAAGTGGCGGCCTTGCTCGACCCCACTCCGAACCCGAACCTGCGGGACCGGCCGTTGGACCAGAAACCCTACTGGAACATCGAGCGCGCCCGGATCGGCGATTCGCGCCAGGTGCCGGTGGAGCTGATTGTCAACGGCTACCCGGTGGAGCGCCGCGAAATCGTGGCGGATGGCGGTATTACGCCACTCTCATTCAATACTCGGATCGAGCGCTCGAGCTGGGTGGCTCTGCGGATTTTCCCCTCCTCGCATACCAACCCCGTGTTTATTACCGTAGAGGGCAAGCCGGTGCGCGCCAGCCGCAAAAGCGCCGAATGGTGCCTCAAGGGTGTGGATGTCTGCTGGGAAAAGAAAAGTCCGCGAATCCGCAGCGAGGAGCTAGCCCAGGCGCGCGAGGCTTACGAAACGGCCCGCCGGACATACCGGAAAATTGCGGCTGAGGCTTTCGACGATCAAAATAATATCAGAGGAGTCTCTCACTAGACCGGAATTGTATAAACTTAAAAGGAGGCGCTGTGCCCAGGTTAAGCCGAGAGGCGCTGGAGTCTTACCGTAAAGAGGGTTTTTATCTGTATCATCAACCCCTTTTGTCACCCGGTAAATTCAAGAAATTGAAAGCTATTTTCGAGGAGCTGCTGGAGAAAAAAGGCCCGGACGATCTGGATGTACCCCATTTCGAGGAGCCGCGCCTGCTGGAGTTCCTGCTGGATGAGGGCGTGCTGGACCTGGTCGAATGTATCCTGGGGCCGGATTTCGGCCTCTGGTCGAGCCATTTTATCAGCAAGCCGCCGAGAACCGGCAAAATGACACCCTGGCACGAGGACTCGGCGTACTGGGATGGCCGGTTCGACCGCTATGAAGATATTGTCACGATCTGGCTGGCTATCGACCCGGCAACCAAGGATAACGGGTGCATGCGGGTCATCCCGGAAAGCCACCGGCTAGGCGGCTTCTCTCATTACGTGCAGATGGAGGTGCCGACCGACAGGATTTTCACCCGGGAAATTGATGCGGTGGATGAAACGAAAGCGGTCTATTTCGAGCTGGAGCCTGACCAGTGCTCGCTCCACGATTCGCGCCTGATCCACGGCGCCCGGGCGAACACCAGCGACACACGCCGCACGGGCTATACGATGCGCTACTTTTCCCAGCATCAAAAACTCAACCGGGAACACCCGCATAACCTGAATCACCGTATCTGGCATTGCCGCGGCCGCAATGTCAACAATAATCCGGTAGTGAATTAGGCGGCCCTGCGGAGCTATGAACTACCCCGCGGCAATCCGCGAGGTATCTCAAAAGAATTTAAACCTTGCAAACCTCATTTTTCGGGCGGACACATGGGTCCGCCCGCATTTCTTGCCGGATCTCTTAGTGGTTGCATTGCTGAAAATTGGAAATCGCTTCAACGCGTACCTGATTATTTGACTCCGGAGCAAGCTCCGTGGAATTATTTGTGATCAAATGTATGACTTTAAATGATAATCAGTTGTATTGCGCTATTTAACGCATTGCATTAAGCCGTCCGCACTGTCAGCCTTCACGGCGTTTTACCATAATAACCAACTCCCAACGCATCCAGCCGCTTAAGATTTTCTGCCAGCCGCCGGGAGAAATCCGGCCAGTCCCGCAACTCGGGCGCAGTCCAGGCCGCCTCTGCCAGGGCGATCTCGCGCGGGAAGACCTGGCGGTCCACCGCTGGCTCATCCGTAGCTATATGGGTCCACATGTTGCCCTGGAGACCGAGAATATGCCTGGCTTTGTCCGGGGACAAGCTTGCCGGCACAGGCTCGAACGCATAAGATTTTTCCACCGGGGTCTCCTCGTGGGTATAGTCCAGGTAACAGTGACTGGTGGGTGACATAATCACAGCATGCCCGGCCTTCG
Source organism: Candidatus Glassbacteria bacterium RIFCSPLOWO2_12_FULL_58_11 (assembly GCA_001780825.1). GTDB lineage: Bacteria > Gemmatimonadota > Glassbacteria > GWA2-58-10 > GWA2-58-10 > GWA2-58-10. The sequence goes on from MFIX01000157.1 coordinate 3,941, forward strand.
CCGCCGCGACCCCGCCCTCCATGCCCCGCCAGGACATTACTGTCGCCTCGGGGGCCAACCCGCCCTGAAGGATTTCATCCCAGCCGATCAGGCGGCGGTCATATTTCATAAGTACTTTCTCGATCCGCCGGATAAAATAGCTCTGAAGTTCCTCCTCATCCTTCAGACCCGCGGCCCTGATCCTGGCCTGGCAGTCCGGGCACTTTTTCCAGGCCGCTTTCGGAGCCTCATCCCCGCCGATATGGATGTACTCGCCTGGGAAAATATCTGCCACCTCTTTCAAAATATTCTCCAGAAACTCGAAAGTGGCCTCCTTGCCGGCGCAGAAAATATTCTCCTGAATCCCCGGCCCCTGGAAAAACGGATATATTTCGAAAGGCCCCCCGCTGCAGGAAAGCTCAGGGTGGCAGGCCAGCGCGGCCAGCGAGTGGCCGGGCATCTCGATCTCGGGCACGATCCTTACATTGCGTCTGGCCGCATAATCCACCAGTCCGGCCAGCTCAGCGCGCGTATAAAAACCTCCCGGCTTATGCCAACGCTCCGGGAATCGCGCGCCGATACCGGTCAGCTCGGGGTAGCGCCCGATCTCGACCCGCCAGCCCTGGTCATCGGTCAGGTGGAGATGGAAGACATTGAGCTTGTAGAGGCTGAGAAGATCGATATTGCGTTTAAGATACTCCACGCTTTGGAAAGTCCGGCTGCAGTCGAGCATGAAACCGCGCCAGGCGAAACGCGGGCTATCCTCGATCTTTAAGCTGGGGATGCTCCAGCGCAGATTGTCCATTTTCTCACGGCTCTCGATCGCGGGCGGGAGAAGTTGCCGCAGGCTCTGGCAGCCGTAGAATATTCCGGCGGGTGAGGACGCGCTAATCATTATTCGATTTTCGAGAACTTGCAGGCTATATCCCTCCGGCCCGAGGCTGTTCAAAGCGGGCTCGATCCGCAGTACTATACTGTTCTGTCGCTCTGGAGAACCGGTGAGCGGCTTAACCTGAAAACCGAAGCCGGTGGCCGGGGCGAGACGGCCGGCCAGGAATTCCGCGGCGCTTTCTGTTCCCTCAGCGGCCAGGATCACTGTCTCTGCGCTCAGCACAAACTCCCCCTCCCCCCGCTCCATTTTAAGCGGCCGGGGAATGATCGAAATCTGTCCATTTGCCGGAGCGCTCCCCGCCGTTGATGCTCTCCCATCCAGCGCCTGGGCGGCCGGACAAGGATGCGCCGGATAGCAAATAAGGAGGCTTAGCGCAGGGAGAAAAAAGCTTGCGTATTTCACTAATTTATTGCGGTATTTCATTGGCTCGCTCCCTGAAGAGAGATTTTTATTCGGGCGGGCGATCAAGATAAATGCAGGCGGAGATCGAGCGACTACAGGTGCAGAACGGCAATCCGGCTCAGCTTTCCTTCGAGCCCAGCACTACGGTGCGGAGTGACTTGGCCTTGACGATAGCGTGCACTTTCATCCCCTCGGCCAGGCCCAGCTCGCGGACCGACTCCTCGGTCAGCGCGGCCCTGATCCGGTGGCCGACATCGATGGTGACGACCACCGTGTTCTGGAAATTCTCGAAGGCCTTGATCGTGCCGGCCCAGACATTGAGCGAGCTGAGTTTCGGCGGCTCGCCCACCGAAATGATAATGTCATCCGCCCGGATGGTTACGTAGCAGCGGCTGCCCGGGGTTTTGTTGTCCGGTGAAACGTACATCTCCAGCCCCTCGCTGTGTACCACTGAATGGCCGGTGAGCGGGTTTGTGCTGACAATCTCTCCCTCAATCACCGTCTCGATCGAGCCGATACTGACTACTTTCGCCGCCTCGGACAGGATGTCCAGGGGGTGGCCGAGACGCGAGACCCGCGAATGCTTGCGATTGTGCTCATTGGTCTCGACCGTGAGCAGGGCCACCGAATCCGCGACAGTGGAGATATCGTTGAAACTGTGGCTGGCGTAAATCATCGGGATGGAGAGCTCTTTTTTCAGGCGCAGAAGATAGGCCAGGATCCGGTCGCGCAGGTTCACATCCAGGCCGGTCAGCGGCTCATCGAGCAGGAGCAGGCAGGGCGAGGTCAGGAGTGCCCGGCCGATAGCCACCCGGCGCTGTTCGCCTCCCGAGAGGTTCCCCACGCCGCGGTCGAGTTGAGTTCCCAGGTCGAGCAGCTCGAAGATTTCCTCGGGCTGAAGCCTGCGCAGGGCCGGATCGGTCCGTTTGTAGCCGAAAAGCAGGTTTTCTTTCACGTTGAGATGCGGGAACAGCAGGTTCTCCTGGAAGACCACGCCCAGCCTGCGCTTCTCGATCGGCAGGTTGACGCCCCGGGCCGAGTTGAAAAACTCGTGCTGCCCGCGGATGCCTATCGAACCGCGGCTCGGCTTGAGGATGCCGATCAGGGCCATGATCAAGCTGGTCTTGCCGCCGCCGGAGGGTCCGATCAGGCCGGTGACCCGGCTGTCGCTGGAAAGCGAGACATCGAGGGTGAAAGGCCCGCGCTGGAGTTGAAAATCCAGGTCGATCAACTCAGCCTCCGTGATGAGGACGGTAGCGGGTGGCGCCGAGCCGGGCGATAAGCATTTCGCTGACCACCAGGGCAGCGGAACTGATGGCAATTGATACCACTACCAGCCGCATCATTTCAGTTTCATGTCCCGGCGTCTGGTAATGATGGAAAATCTCCAAGGGTATAGTCCGGTTGCCTGCGGTTCCGGCTGAAATCATTACGGTGGCGCCAAATTCTCCAAGGGTTCTGGCAAAACAAAGCACTGAGCCAGCCACTATTCCCGGCCAGGCCAGCGGCAGAGTGACTTTAAAAAAGGTACGCAACGGTGAATAACCCAAAGATCTGGCGGCCTGCTCCAGACGAGGGTTGATTTCATCCAGAACTCCTCGCACTGTGCGCACCAGCAGAGCGAAACTCATTACTGCGCCGGCGACAGCCATGCCGGTCCAGGTAAAGACCACTTGAACATCCAAGCGGTTGAGTATAGCGCCAACCAAACTCTGCTGGTTAAAGATTCTGATCAGAAAGTAACCAGTAACCACTGGTGGGATAACCAGTGGGAGAAAAACGAAAGTCTCCAGTAAAGCCTTGCCCCGGAAAGTACAACGGCTGAAAATCCAGGCCGTGGCTACACCCGGAACCAGGTTCAGCGCCACTGAGCAAAAACCCATTAAAAGTGACAGAGTTATGGCTGAAATCTCGGAATCGTGCATCTTTTCACCGGGCAAAAATTCAGGGCATCTCAAAACCGTACTTATCTAATAGTTGGCGAAACTCTTCACCGCTAAAAAAGTTAACAAAAGCTTGGGCTTCCGGCTTTTTGGCAGAACTGGAAAGGACACCGGCATGGTAGCTGATTGGATCGTGAGACTCCGGCGGAAAGTCAAAATCAATTTTTACTTTGTCGCTCAGCAGGGCGTCGGGTTTGAAAACGATCGCCAACTGCGCTCCACCCTGTTCCACTGCGGTCAAGGCTGCCCTCACATTGAATGCCATCACCAGTTGCTGGTTTGCTAAAAGTTCATCCCAAAGTTTGAAGTAAGTAAGAGCCTCCTGAGCGTACATGCCTGCCGGCACATGCGAAGGATCACCAATACTGATTTTGGAAGCCTTGGGCAAATCAGCAGGTGAAGTAATACCGGAGGCTGTAGCAGCTTGTTCCACGCAGACCAGTCGAGTTCGGGCAAACAATAACTGTGATTCAGGTTCTAGAAGCTTTTTCTCCATAATGTAATCGATCCATTTCTTGTCGGCCGAGACAAAAACATCCACCGGCGCACCGATCTCTATTTTTCGGGCCAGCGAACCGGATGAACCAAACTCGAAACTCACTTTCACCCCGGTCTTTCCGGCAAAGATCACCGCCGCCTCTTCCATGGCATCCGCCATGCTCGCCGCGCAATAAACGGCAATTTCTTTTGGCTTGCTTTCACTGTGTTTTCCGCAGCCGGTTGCAGTAAGGATCCCGAGGATCAACGCCAAAGAGACGCTGCCGGTCAGCCCAAATTTTACAGTTCCCGCTGCAAAAGAGCCTCTTTCACGGATCAGTCTTATAAACATAACTCCTCACTTAAAAGTGTATTGAAATATTTCCTAACCGGCTGGTCATTCCCAAGCGCTGGAAGGGTGGGTAAGCCTCCAGCCGGTGGAGACAAATAAACCTGAAATTTACTCTACCATTCATTATCTTCAATCCTCGGCATTTGGCATGGGAAGCTTGAAGTTGTACTTTAAAAGAATGGACTGAAAATCCTTCGATGTGAGGAACTTCAGAAAATCCTCCGCCGCTTTCCCGTTCCTGCTGCCGGCTACTGCCGCCGCATAATAGGTCATTGGCGAATGCGATTCTTCCGGAAATGTGAAAGCAATTTTCACTTTGTCGCTCGAGAGAGCATCGGTCCGGTAAACGATCCCAGCTTGCACCTGGCCCTCCTCAACATGACTGAGCGCCGCCCGGACATCGATGGTCAGGATCAGCTTTTCTTCCCGGGTCAATTTATCCCACATCCCGAACCAGGTCAAAGCCTGCATGGCATATAGGCCGGCCGGAACGTGATCCGGGGTGCCGATGGCAATCCTTTGAAATCCGGCCAACTCTTCCGGTTTTGCCGGGATCGCCTGCAGTTCCGCGGGTACGGCACAGACCAGCTCGTTGCGGGCAAAGAGTTTCTTGCTCTCCGGGACAAGAAGGTTTTTTTCGCTGAGGTAGTCGATCCACTTCTCGCTAGCGGAAACGAAAACATCGGTTGGCGAGCCGGCGTCAATCTTGCGCGCCAACGACCCCGAGGAGGCGAACTCGAAACTGACTTTGATGCCGGTCCGGCTTTCAAAAACAGTTCCCGCCTGCTCCAGCACCTCGATCAGGCTCACCGCGGCACTGACGACCATTTCTTTCGGCTTCTCCGGCAGACGCGGGCCGCAGCCGGTGAAGGCGAATAGAGCTAAGATCAGTCCTGAACAGACATAGCCGATCCAGCCGGATTTTAAGACGGCCGCCGAAGCCCGGCTGCTTTCACGGGAGGATCTTAAAAACATAATCCCTCGCCCTGACAAAGAATATTGTCTGCCGGAAACTTTCCGGCTCTGTGTTCAGGCCGGCCTTTCTTTGACGCTAATCTTTATAGATTCTCGTACCGGTGTGCTTTCCGCTGAGCGCTTTGGTGACATTGCCCTTTACCAGGCCGTTGAAAATTTCGATAAATTTGATATTCTTGGCCCGCGAAAGGTATTCGAGAACCACCCGCTCGACCACCAGATCGCCCAGGTCCATTTTTTTTAGTTCGCTGACCGTGATTTTCGGGATGAATTCGGCTTTTGGGTTCTTCTTGGGGTCCTCGGTGTACAACCCGTTCTCATCCTTAATGTAAAGCACGGAATCAGCGCCCAGGAATTCACCGGTAAGGAAAGTCCCCGTATCGGTGCGGTTGTCAGGGATGGAGCCTTTGAGCGGAATCTCTTCCCAATAGGTATAAGGCGGCATCCCGAGCATGATCGGGATACAGCCGAGCTTGAAAAACAAAGGCAGCATCTCGAACTGCTCGGCCCCGATATGAATTCCACCGTGCTTGGCCAGCAGCATTTGCAGCATTCGGGCATTCTGCAGGGCGATCGGTCCACCCACCGCGGCCAGGAAGCCCGAAGGCAGCTCCAGATCCAGGGCGATCTGGTAGGCATGGCGGGCCCGGGTGCCGCCCCCGCTGAAAAGCATTATTTTCTTGCCCCGGCGGCGGTTTTCGACAATCTCGTCCAGGATGGGGTAAAGCGCGGCGCGGCCGCGGTCGGTTATGCTCTGGCCGCCGATCTTGACTATTTTCACACCCGGGATGATCCGGATCGGCTTCCTGTCTGTGGCGGCAAGCAGATCCTTGCTGGTGAGGGACTCATTTTGGAACCGCTCCCAAATACGTTTTGCCGAGTCCTTTGGCATTCAACCTCCTTATCTATACTTCACTAAAGCCTTATAACATATAAAGATGACGATCTGTCAACGGCCGGAGCGATCCGCCGCGACGGATCGGAAGCCGCATTCAGTCTTGGTATATTACCGTGCCCGCATCAGCCTCCCGGCCCTCCAATGCCGCGGTCAGGGTGCCCCTTTTAAGGCCGTTTACGATATAAATTTTATTGATCGCCCTGGCGCGTGACAGCATTTCCAAGGCGTTGCGCTCGATAATCAGCTCTTCCATGTCCCGGGCCAGAAGCTCGGACACACCGATTTTCGGAATGAATTCCGCCTTCGGATTCTTGGCCGGATCGCTGGTATAAAGGCCGTCCTGATCCTTTATATAAATCAGCGAGCGGGCGCCCAGGACCTCAGCGAACATGAAAATTCCGTAATCGGCGCCGTCAGCCGGAATGTTGCCATACTTGGGCGGTTTCTCCCACCAGAAATGCGGCGGCATGGGCACGACTATAGGAAGCATGCCCGAATACAGGTACATCGCCAGCTCCTCGAAATTATCCCGCACCATGCGCACTCCGCCGTGCTTGGCCAGCAAGGCGTAAAGCATTCGGCAGTTCTGCTCTTCGATCGTGCCGGCCAGCATGGTCAGTCCGCCGGGAGGGATACCGAGGTCGAGAGCCACGGAGTAGCTGTGACGCATCCGCAGGCCGCCGCTCACACTCAGTACCATCCCGTAATTGGGCTGATTTTCCAGAATTTCTTCGACCAGTGGGTACATGGCTTTCTTGCCGCGGTCCATTAAGCTCTTGCCGCCGATCATGATAACATTGTGCTCGGGCAGAATGGCAAGCTGGTTCTCTTTTACAGTCGACTCCATGACACCCTTGTCCATGAGAGATTCTCTCATGAAACGGCTTTTAACGTGAAATCGACTAAAATCCTTTTCCGGCTCTTTCATTCAACCCTCCATCGCCAATATATTACCCGCGTCATACGGGTTTGGAGTCAAATTTTGATGTTTTTCACCAGATACTTGGATATGGGCGCGGACAGGGCGCCGAACATGCATTGAAAAAAAGCCGGTATCGTCAGCAGCGCAAAGTACTCGGCCGGCATCCTGAACAACAGGGAAAGCACAAGTACCGTGGCCACCCGGGCCAGGCCCGCAACCAATCCGATCAGACCATAAACGAAAATCGACCGGGACCAACGGGTCAGCCCGATCATCAGGTCCACGGTCAATCCCGGAGTCATGGACTGCAAAACGTCGAACACCCCGAACCGGCCGGATCCGGACAGGAAATTAATAATCCCCGAGACAAACCCGATCTGGGTGGCGGCGAACCTGGTTCTGGTCAGGCTTGCCGCCGCGATCAAACAGGGAACGATCACCAGGTTCTTGTGTCCCGGGGCCAGGGGAAAGCCCTCGGCAACTTTGAGGAACCTAACACTGACTACTACGATTGTCAATCCGAAGATGATCGCCAGGTCCGAGTCAGCGATAAGTTCTTTAGCGGCAGCCATGCGGCTGTTGATCATCTCGATCAGCACCGATAATTCACCCTTGAGCAGCCTTTTCAGAACCAGGTTGCCCCCCCGCTTTTTATTGCCCCGCTCCTCCCCCTCGCCGGCCTTGTCCTTTCCTTCGAGATAAGCCAGAGTCAAATCGAAAAGGATCGCTGAAGTGCGCGGCAATTTAAGTCCGGTCAGACCCTCGATAAACTCCTGCCGCGAGGTCCCGCAGCGCACGATGATCGAGGCGGCCAGCACGGTGACAAAGCGCAGGCACATCCGCAGGCCTTCGAGCAATCCTGAAATGCTGATTTTTAAATTGATATCATAAATCTTGAACAGTTCAAATTCCCTGTTCCCCGAGAAAAATGCATAAAAGATTAGGACGAGCAGGATAAAAGTTATGGCCCGGCGAAGGTATCGCGCCTCTTTCAGGGGCGTGCGCGTAACCGCCCAGATAAGCGCCTGGACAGCCAGCAGGCAATAGGCCGGGGTATTGCCGAGAGTGAAAGCCAGCAGGGAGACCAGTACCAGGTAGAGAATCTTTATCCGGGGGTCGATTTTCATGTCCGGGTACTTTCGACCCGGCCGGGATTGAAAAAGATCGGCCGGGAAATCGCCTGGGGCAGGCTGACAATTGAAATGAAGCCGGTCAGGCAGGCAACGGCTTCGAGCCGGCACTCGATTGCGGTCAAATTATTTCGAAAAGGCTCATTAATTTGCATTCTGCTGCACAAGCGGCTACTTATCTTCCCGCTCCTCGCCTGTATCCCGATAAATGATAGTCCCCACATGCTCTCCCGCCAGGGCGCGAGTCAAGTTGCCGGGGACCAGCCCGTTGATAATCTGAATTTTCCGCACCACCCTGGCCCGCACCAGATTGTCGATAACGGAGCGTTCGATCACCAGCTCATCCAGATCGAGTCTGATCAGCTCCTGGGCGCTGATCTTCTTGATGAATTCAGCTCCCGGGTTTCTTTTCGGGTCCGCGCTATAAAGACCGTCCACGTCTTTCAGGTAGATCACCGAGCGCACCCCCAGCACCTCGCCGGTGATAAAGCTGCCGAAATCGTTCCCGTGTTCCGGGATGCTGCCGTATTTCGGGGGTTTTTCCCAGAAGAAATAGGGAGCCTGGCCCAGGGTGAACGGAATCATGTGGTTCTTGACATAGAGCGGCAGCCGCTCGAAATGCACCAGCTTGGACATCCAGACCCCGCCGTCGCGCAGCAGAACGCCGCAAAGCATGAACAGGTACTTGGATTCATCCCCCCCGGTGAGCATGGCCTTGCCGCCGGTGGGCAGGCCAAGGTCGCCGGCCAGACAGAGAGTCTGCCGTCCGCAGATACCCGGGCCGGTGCAGAGGAGCAGCTGGTATTTGAAACGGTTGGCGACCAGTTCCCTGGCCAGCGGCAGGATGGCCGAGGCCCCCCGGTCGAGGATGCTTTTGCCTCCCAGGGCGATGATGTTCAAGTCCGGCATCACCCGGAACTGGTTGGGGATTTCCGTAGAATCTATCATATCCTTGTCGATCAGAGACTCGCGTGTGAACCGGCTGGTGATATGCGCGCGCTGTTTGCCGGCGGGTCCGGTCTCAACCGCCTTCTTAAATGTCATTTACTCTTCCTCTCCGGTTAACCACGCAGTAAAGCGACGTGGACTGTCGGATATAACTCACGGTACAAGCCTGATTAACGTAACATGAGGCGAATAGCTTGTCAATGAAGGCTGGCGACGGCAGTCTGCCACCCTTGCAGGCTCCGTGAAACACCGGGGACTCGAATTACCGCCGACAGCGTCTCGGGCCTTTCAAAAAGATTTTCAGAGGCTGACGCTAACATAATTCTAACAAATCGCTAATCCGGCGCTAACCGCCCACTGTTAAATTTCAGTAGGTAAAATATTTTCACCCGGTTTGCAGTCATGCCTGAATTAAAGGAGGGCCGTCCGGGCTGAGGCTCTTCACCTTGCGGAGGAAGCAGATGAACCGTCTGGCGACTTGTTTGAGTTTAAGCGTTTTAATAATGTTTGTCTTTTCGAACGCCATCCTTGCCGGAGATATTACCGGAGCCGGGGCGACTTTTCCCTATCCCGTGTATGCCAAGTGGGCTGAAGCTTATAAAAACGAGACCGGTACCGGCATGAACTACCAGTCCATCGGCTCGGGCGGCGGCATCAAGCAGATCGAGGCTTCCACCGTCGATTTCGGCGCCTCCGACAAACCTCTGAAACCCGAGGAGCTGGATAAATACGGGCTGGTGCAGTTTCCCACGGTTATGGGCGGCGTGGTTCCGGTTATCAATTTGAAGGGAATCAGCGCCGGCGGGATCAAGCTGACCGGTCCGGTGCTGGCAAGTATATACCTGGGCGAAATTACGAATTGGAATGCGCCGGAAATCGCCAAGCTCAATCCGGGCGTGAAGCTTCCGGAGGATGATATTACCGTGGTCCACCGGTCCGACGGCTCAGGCACGACTTTCATTTTTACTAACTACCTGTCCAAGGTCAGTCCGACATGGCAGAAGAAAGTCGGCAATGACGCCTCGGTATCCTGGCCCGCCGGTGTGGGCGGCAAGGGTAACGAGGGCGTGGCCTCCTATGTGCAGCGCATTGCCGGATCCATCGGCTACGTCGAGTATGCTTACGCCCTCCAGAATAAGATGATCTATGCCATGCTGCAAAACCGCGAGGGAATGTTTGTCGGCCCGGAAGCGAAAAATTTCGCGGCCGCCGCGGTGGATGCCGATTGGTCGAACGCTCCCGGCTTTTACATGATTCTGACGGATGAGCCAGGCAAAGACAGTTGGCCGATTACCGGCGCTACATTTATTCTGGTCCGCAAGGTACAAAAAGACGCCGGTACCGGCAAACAGGTTCTGGCGTTCTTTAAATGGGCTTATGAACATGGCGACCAGATGGCTGAGAAACTGGATTATATTCCCATGCCGGAAAATGTCGTGAAGCTCATCTACCAGGAATGGAAAAAGATCAAGGGCCCGGACAGCAAACCGTTAATGTAGCGGCGGACATTTCCCACCTGCCGGGCAGGTCTCTGCGGGGAGCGGAAGCTGTGATTGCTTTCACAAAGCTCCAGGCGAGCTTACTGCAGTGGTGGTTCAAAGGATTCTGCCATTTATAACGGAAGAGGGTCGCCGGCGACCCTCTTCGCCCTTAAAGTCGGACGCAAATAATGCTCGCGGAAGGTTTCAAGGCAGAAGCCGGCTCCAGGGCCGGTTCGGCTAATCGAGCCTGGATCGGTTCCCTGTTCGAGCTGATCAGCGGCTTTTCCGCTTTCCTTGTGTTTTGCCTTTTGCTTTCGATCATCGCCACGCTTGTCGTGGGCAGCTACCCGGCGTTAAAGCAGTTCCATCTCGGATTTATCTCAAGCGATAAATGGAATCCAGTCACCGAGGAATTCGGAGCGCTCGTACCGATAGTCGGCACCCTGGTCACTTCGGTGATTGCCATGCTGATCGCGATCCCGGTCAGCTTTGGCATCGCCCTGTTCCTGACCGAGCTGTCGCCTGTCTGGTTCAAGCGGCCGCTGGGCACGGCGATTGAGCTACTGGCCGCCATCCCGAGCATCATCTACGGTATGTGGGGCCTGTTTGTGTTCGCCCCGGTATTTGCCGAAACGGTGCAACCCTGGCTGAAAGCGCACCTTGGTAAAGTGGCCCTTGTCGGAATGCTTTTCCAGGGCCCGCCGATGGGCATCGGCGTCCTGACCGCGGGTCTTATCCTGGCGATCATGGTGATTCCCTATATTGCCGCGGTTATGCGGGACGTTTTCGATATCGTCCCGCCAAAGCTCAAGGAATCCGCGCATGCGATCGGCTGCACGACCTGGGAAGTGGTGTGGCATATAGTCCTGCCCTATACGCGGGCCGGCGTTCTGGCCGGCATCATGCTGGGCCTGGGCCGGGCGCTCGGCGAAACCATGGCCGTCACTTTCGTAATCGGTAATGCTCATAATCTGCACGCCTCGCTGTTTATGCCGGGCAACAGTATCGCCTCCACCCTTGCAAATGAATTCACCGAGGCGGTGGGCGATTTATACACCTCTTCCCTGATGTACTTAGGGTTGCTTCTGTTTTTGATCACCTTTGTCGTACTGGCGATATCCAGGCTGCTGCTGTCGCGCCTGGGCCGGCACGAGGGAGCCTGAACTTTAAGGACCAGGAAGCATGATCGGCATTTCACCATACTCCCGAAGGCGATTTATCAATTTTATCGGTCTGGCTTTTTCCCTGGGGGCCATGATCTTCGGCTTGTTCTGGCTCGGCTGGATTATCTTCACGCTGCTGCGCTATGGTTTTGGGGGCCTCAGCCTGGATTTGTTTACGAAGATGACGCCTCCCCCGGGCAGCGCCGGAGGCCTGTTAAACGCCATTTTCGGCAGCCTGGTCATGTCGCTGGTCGCCACTCTGATCGGAACGCCGATCGGCATTCTGGCCGCCACTTATCTCTCCGAGTATGGAAGAAGAGGCTGGCTTGCCAAAGTCACTCGTTTTATCAATGATATCCTGCTCAGCGCGCCTTCGATAGTAATCGGACTCTTCATTTACTCGATTTACGTGGTGTCTGTCGGGCACTTTTCCGGGTGGGCCGGCGCGATTGCGCTTTCCCTGATCGTGATCCCGGTAGTGGTCCGCACGACTGAAGACATGCTCAGGCTGGTTCCCGACCAGTTGCGCGAGGCGGCGGCGGCCCTGGGGTCGCCGCGCTGGAAAATCATCGTGTTCATCGTTTACCGCGCGGCCAAAGCCGGAATGCTTACCGGCGTTCTTCTCGCCATGGCGCGTATCAGCGGAGAGACCGCGCCGCTGCTTTTTACCGCGTTGAACAGCCAGTTCTGGAGTCCCAATTTGAATGCGCCGATGGCCAACCTGCCGGTGGTAATCTTTCAATTTGCCATGAGTCCATACCAGGACTGGCATGATCTGGCCTGGGCGGGCGCGCTGTTAATTACTCTCGGAGTGTTGGGTTTTACTATTCTCGCACGTTTTCTGCTGAGGAAAAAGCGTTATGAATAAATGGATTCAATCGACCCTAAATCCTCCAACACGATCGAAAGAAGCGATGACAAATCAAACGAATAGAGTAAAAATGTCGGTGAGGAACCTGGATTTTTTCTATAGGAATTATCAAGCGCTAAAAAATATTTCTTTGGATATAATGGAAAACAAGGTGACCGCGATAATCGGCCCCTCAGGCTGCGGGAAATCGACTCTGCTGCGCACCTTCAACCGTATTTATGAGCTTTACCCCGGATTAAAGGCGATGGGTGAAATAATGCTCGACGGGGAAAACATCTTATCCAGAAAGCAGGACCTGAATCTTCTGCGGGTCAAGGTAGGAATGGTATTCCAGATGCCGACGCCCTTTCCAATGACTATTTTTAACAATATCGCTTTCGGCATCAAGCTTTACGAGAGCCTGGATCGCCAGGTCATGGTGGAGCGTGTCGAGTGGGCGCTGCATAAAGCGGCGCTTTGGGATGAGGTCAAGGACAAGCTGCATCAAAGCGGCACCAGTCTCTCCGGAGGCCAGCAACAGCGTTTATGCATCGCCCGGGCCATTGCCGTCAAACCCGAGCTGATATTGCTGGACGAGCCCTGTTCGGGCCTGGACCCTATCTCCACCTCCAGGATCGAAGACCTGATCAGCGAGCTGCAAAGCGAGTACACCATTGTCATTGTCACCCATAACATGCAGCAGGCGGCCCGGGTCTCCGAATACACCGCCTATATGTATCTGGGAGAATTGATCGAGTTCGGCCATACTAAAGCGATATTCACCAAGCCCGAGAAAAAAGCTACGGAAGATTACATTACGGGGAAATTCGGTTGAGCGCCAGGAAGCACGGTTTATCAGCCGGACGTGCAGTCTGCCGGGATGAACCGCGTTCGGTTCGAAAGTAAATCCGGCCATCCCGCAATTAAAAAGGGGCCGCCCCCCCGGGGGACTGACCTCTCTCCAGAAATCCATTTTACCCGCATTAACTGTCCGAAAATTCTCTACGCCGGCAGTCGCGGGACAAGCTCACTAATCCGGAACTGCGAACACTGCTGCAAAATTATTCCGGCGCCCTGACCGGCTCCTGCTGCCCGGTTCCGCTCAAGCTTGCTTTCCGCAGGGATGATCTTTCGTTTCACCGTGGCAGACGAGGATTTGTTCCTTGGAACATTCAGCGGGAGATCCTTTGAGCTGATCCGGTTTTTGACACTCGGTATTGTGGTCGCACATGACAGGCTCCAATGATAAATGACAGAATGACATCTTTTAGGACACTTCTGGAACAGCCGGTAAGTTTAGAACTTCTATCTATAGCAATTGCCAAAAGTATTTTCAGTTTCCCAATAATCTTGATGGGATAAGGAACACTAATGGGATCCCGGGGCCCGGCAATTGCTCTAGATCAAAATAACTTTGATGCAAACCCGGGGAGCACCTGATTTCCATTGCAAGACCCAATGAACTGTGCCGGCTATTAATAGACCCCGGCTGCAAAATGCTGCCGGGATGGCTTTTTCGGATATTCCAGCCTTCCCATGTCGAATTCAATGCGTAAGGACTTTTGGCAACCACTATTATAGCAAACGCCTGGCGTGTAAGATATCCTCAGCAAGGCCCGCCGTTTAAAGCTTTCCCTGGTTTTGGCCGCTATCCAGCAGGCTTTCCGCCAGCTCTTTCCAGCTGGCCAGCGTGGCCTCATTCAGGCAATAATGGACAAAGTTCCCGCGTTTCTCGGCACGCACCAGCTCGGTATCTCTAAGAATTCGCAGATGCTGCGACACAGCCGCCGCGGAGATTTCCAGTTTCGAGGCCAGAGCGTTTACACAGAGCGCCCGGCCTTTCAACAACTGCAAGATCCGCACACGGGTATCGACTGACAAGACTTTGAATATGCGGGCCATCTTCCGTGCATCCGGCATGCGGCCTCCAAGCATTTAAGTACCTATGCAGATTCTAATACATTTTCCGCTTGCCGTCAAGGGTCTGGAATTTATTTTTACCGTATTTGGCCGGACCTGTATAATCGGGAAGGATTGATAGAGATCCGGAAGGTTCGGATCGGGAGAAAAAAGCTGGGTGGGGGAGATACCGGCAATATGCTCGAGGCGGAAGTACCGCAAACTGTGAAGACGACAGCAGGGCGAATTTACCGGTAGGTCGCCGATCCGGTCAATGCGCCGGAGAACACGGCGGGTGAATGCTTCCGGACCGTTATTAACTGACAATTCAGCAATGAAAGGAAAGATCGATAATTATGAGCCCTGAGCCCGCCCGGGAAAAGCCGGCTGAGCCAATCGCTCATTTATCGGGTTTCGCTTCCGGAACGTACTCGAATCCGTAGGACATGCAATCATCCGGAGTTTTCGTCGCCCGGACAAGCTGCGCCCGGCGGTCCTGCAACTCGCCATCCACCACGAAACGGATGGACACCTCGAAAGGATGGCGCATGTCGATCCTGACCCCTGTATCAGAGATATCGACGGTCATCGCCCTGAGGACCTTGGAGTCCACGATCAGATCGACATCGGCAATAAGGGGAATACGGGATGATCGTCTGCCGCTTGGTTCCTTACCTGAAATCACCATTCACCTCCATGTACCGTGACAGTAGCGATTAAAGAATTTAATAGTTAGTACAACCAATATCCAGAGAAAACCCCATACCGTTTCATATCTGGCTGTCTTACTATAAATATTATTAAAATCGGCTTATTTTACAATAGCTGTTAACGATTATTATTTTTCGTCGCAGTTGGGGCGGCTTGAAGTGAATTCGCGGGCAGGGCATCCTATTTGTTCCAAATTATTAGAGTTAACGGTTTATTTCGGGAAAGCTGCTTTTTTCGGAAATATTTTCAGGCGGACCTGAATAAGCCGCGGGGGATGATTTTCTGCGGGGTCCGGCTTTATTCTCTTGCGAAAACGGATTGGGCGGTAGGTAGATCGGACTTCTTTTCCTGCCGTAAAAGTTTCAGCTTGCGATAGAGAGTAGCCACGCTTATCCCGAGAATTTCCGCGGTCTTTTCGCGGTGCCCTCCGGTCAATTCGAGCACTCGCCGGATATGCTCGTTTTCCATTGCGGAGAGAGTTTTCACCAGCTGCGCTCCGGAGATTTGTGCCGTCATTTTCTTCGTTATCGTAGAAGGCAGGTGCTCGGGAAGGATTAAATTATCAGTGCATAGAACCGCGGCATGCTCGATGGCATTTTCAAGCTCCCGAATATTGCCGGGCCAGGCGTACTCCATCAGATAATCAACGCAGGTGGCATCGAGCCTGAGCAGCGGCAGCTCCAGGTGTTTGGCGCATTTATGGACAAAGTGACGGGCCAGGGGCAAGATATCCTCGGGCCGCTCTCTAAGGGAGGGCAGCTCGAGGCTGACCACCTTGAGACGGTAGTAGAGGTCCTCGCGGAAGGTTCTTTCGGCGACTTTCTGCTCGAGGTTGCGGTTGGTGGCGGCGATTATGCGGACATCCACTTTGCGCGGCCTGGTCTCGCCGATCCGCAAGATCTCATGTTCCTGCAGCACCCGCAATAGCTTCATCTGCAGGTTTGGTGAAATATCCCCGATCTCGTCCAGAAAAACCGTGCCTCCATCGCCCTCTTCGATCAATCCACACTGGTCCCGGGAGGCGCTGGTAAATGATCCGGCCTTGTGGCCGAAAAGCTCGCTTTCGCAAAGCGTCTCCGGCATCGCCAGGCAATTGACCGTAATGAACGGCCCCTCCGAACGGGTTGAGATCTGGTGGATCAGCCGGGCCAGCACCTCCTTGCCCACCCCGGTCTCTCCGGTAATCAGCACCGAGGAATCGAACTTGGCCACCCGGCTGGCAAGATTCAGGATATGGATAAACCTCTGGTTGCGGACCTCCACGGGAAAGATATTCGGTCCGGCCAGGGCTTTCTCGAGCTGAGCCCGCTCCCGGGCCAGTTCGAGTTCCTTTTCTTTAAGCCGCTCGCTCAGCCGGATAATCTTGCCCTTGATATCCGCGGACTGGAAATACGGCAGATGGCCGCTGATCTCGGCGCCCCAGGAATCGATGTCCTTGCCTACGGCCAGGCAGAGCGGATCGCCTTTTACCCGGCATTTCTGCTCGATGAAATAGATGCTTTTCCCGAGGCAGAATGAGGTGTAGCCGCTGGCGTAGCCGATCAATTTCCAGCAGGAGGGCTGTTCGGAGGGGCCGGCCTCGCTCACGCAGGCTTCGGCCTCGCCTGAATCGTGCCAGACAAATTCCAGCCAATATTGCCCGGCCGGCTCATCCATCCGCAGGATCTTCAGTTCGGTCCGGGCCACCCCCTGCAGCATTTGAAGCATTGCCCCGGCTTTAAGCAGCTCGGTGACATTATCCCAGTGAAAAAGGCGCTGCATGGCCGCGGCATCCGCCTGGCCCCAGAAAAATCCCAGGCGGGTCAAAATCCGCCGGGCCTGCTCCCAACCCACCATCTGGATCAGGTCCCTGCGGAATTGCGCCAGAGCATAGAGATCGTGAATGATCAGCCGCCGTCCATGAAGCTCGAGTTTCCCCCTGGAGAAACTCACCAGGCCATCCAATGTCAGGTCTTCCGCTCTCATCAAGCCACCTCTTAAAATGATAAGCTCACCTATCATTATTATAGTAATTAAGGCGGCTGTTTGCAACTGCTTTATCTATCTTGAGCCTGTACCTTTAGTTAAGAATAGTCCCTCCATTGGCATATTTGATGCTCCATAAAGCCTCAGAGCAAAGAGCCACAGGCATTTCAGGATGATTGGCTGAATCAGATATTCGCTAAGTTTACGGAGGAATGATGTTCAGGGTAAAGGACAAATGCACGACGGTCTGCCTGTGCTGTGTCGGTACGCTGGTGGTTTCTTTCGTTGGCTGGCTGATCTGGGTCAAAACCAATGACCCGGTGACCACCGGGCTGGCGGTTCTGATGATGGCGGGATTCTTTTATCTCAGTCCCTCTATCAGGATGGATGACTCCTCCGCCGGAATCAGGGAGTCCGGGGTAAAGGAGCAGCAAGGCCGGACCGAGGGCGAGGTTGACTCCGGGGATTCCCGGCAGCCGTTGATTAAAAATCGCGCTGCCTGACCCGAGGCATCGCTCCGGCCGGCTGACACTTAGCCTGTTTTCGGCTGGACCGGTTTTCCTTTTGCCGCGGATTCGAGAATGGCCAGGCAAACCGCGACATTCGCGCGGCCGTTGCGTCCATCGCTGCGGTGAGGGGCGCCCTTTTTTATGCTTTCCCGGAACTCCGCCAGCTGCTGAACGTAACCGCTGATTATCCTTCCCGGCCCGAAAGGCATCGGATCCGGCCTTTCAACCCGCGCCACATCGCCATCCGCATATACCGTAATCCGGTTGTCCGAGAAATCACTCCGGATCACCCCGTTCTCCAGGAAAATCAGCGTGCGGTCTAAAGTTGTTTTCCCGTAACCGTAGAGGGTCAACGCGGCGCTCACGCCCGGCTCGAAAAATTCGTAAAACACCTGAACGTGCCCCTCGATCGCGAGGCCTTTTTTCGCCGCGCCGATATTGGCGCGCACGCTTTTAACCTCCGAGCCGGCATAGTAGCGCAGGCGGTCGGTGAGGTGGATGACCGGGTTCAGCACCACGCCGCCGCCGGATAATGACCGGTCGAGCTGCCAGCCGGTCCGCTTGGGGCCGAAATAATTGATTATCGCCGATTCCTCGATCATCAGGAGCCGGCCCAGCTCGCCGGAGGCGATCAGCTCGCGGATCCGGATCATACCGGCAAAGTAGCGCATGGTCTGTCCGACCATTATTAGACGGTCCGCTTTGGCCGCGGCCTCGATCATGCGGTCGCAGTCCTCCAGGGTCAGGGCGAAAGGTTTCTCCACGATTACGTGCTTGCCGCCCGCCAGGGCGATAAGCGCATCTTTCACATGCACGCCCGGCGGAGTGGCCACCGCGATTACCTCGATATCCCGCGAGGCTGCCATTTCCTCTACCGTGCGGACCACCATCCCGTGTTTCTCGGCGAATGCCCGCTCTTCCTCCCGGGTGAGCGCCCCGCCGGCCGCCACCGGTTTCCAATCTTTCAGAAATGCAGCGGCCGTGGCAAAACTATAGGCCGCATCCCCACAACCCGCGATCCCGAGTCCTAGCCTGTCCAAGCTGACCTCCTGAATGAATAGCTCACGGGCAAATAAAACTGCATTCGCCCGCCCTGATCTCTTTGATTGTTACAGTTTTCCAGTCCGTAAAGTTATGAATATAAAAAGGGGCTGAATGAATTTCCAGCCCCGGCAGGCAAAAATGGCGCCCTCTGCGCGAATCGAACGCGCGACCTGCAGAATTGTCGGATTTTTGAAGTGCTTGGCTCAAGTCTCTTTTATACCGGATATACTATCATGCTTCCTCTCGGGCCACTTTTCTCATCCAGCGCCAGTGGGTGGTGAACAAGGCGATACACACAAGGATCAAAAGGGCGTTTACTGTTAATTGGCGGTGCGCATTCAATCTGACTTGCTGGATTCTATCTGCTTTTGCCGCCTCGTACATGGCGTGCAGTGTCTGATCGTCCGGCACATAGGCCGATTCCTGTTTGTCTTCTTTCTGAGACTTCAGCACATCCATCTTGTAGTTCTCAAAGGAGGCCAGGCTGGGCGATCCATTGAACCTCCCACTGTGAAGCGGGTCGCTCAAGTCGAACAACGTACCCACGAGAGCGGCCATTGAGATGAGGAAAGTGATCACCGTGACCAGGCAGACCGAGTAACCGTAAAGCTGGACTATTTTATTCTGCTTTTCCATTGTTTCCTCCCATGACATAGGAATCAGTTAAAGGTTTCTTGCGGGAAAAGGGTGTTCGACCGCCCCGGAACCCTGCCCGGGCGAATCTTTGTCCTGAGTCTTTATCAAGGCATCTTTTCTAGACCGAGTTTCTCCAGGACCCGGTCATGGCAAGATGCCAGAACCAGCTGGGCGGCTATGGATATTTTTCACCTCTTGGAGGAATGATGCCGAGCTATTCGCAGGAAAGCGCTGTCCCCGGAAAAGATGAGTTTTTACATTGGCGGCTCCTCTGGTTACTTCTGACAGCGGAAATTCTTTTCAATCGACTCACCATTCAGCATCAATTTCCAAATGGTGAACACTGAGTTTTTTCCGCTGGTTCTTCTCTCCAGACCGGCCATCTTCATTCTCAATAATGGATAAAGTTCTTTTAACTACTGTTTATATATGAACTATCGCTTGAAAAAAAATTCCACCGGCCTTTCCCATTATTCCGCACCTGCGCCCGCACGTTTTCCAAGAGCCCGACCAGGCGCGCCTGGTTCATCCGGCCGTTATCCGGCTGGCGCCGCAGCAGCATCAGGATGTTGAACTGCGCCTCGGTCAGGCCGAAGCGGCGCAGCGGCCTTCCCTGCCTGTTCAGCAGAGTGCCGGTATCGACTATCCCGAGCATCGTTTCAGGGGCCTGGTTCACTACCGAGTTTTTCATTCCCAACTCTTCCTGGTTTCTCACTAATTACTTCCAAAATACTGTTTCTATATTAACAATATAGTACTAAATAGTTCTTGTCAAGTCTTTTTTTAATAGGTCTAATAAGAAAAAGCCGCATCTTCCAATAATTTAAAGAAGATACGGCCTTTATTTATGGCGCCCTCTGCGCGAATCGAACGCGCGACCTACAGATTAGAAGTCTGTTGCTCTATCCAACTGAGCTAAGAGGGCGTTTGGTCAAGAGTTCCAAGTCTTATAACCGGCTAAGAAAATAAGCCGCCGGCCCGACTTTTTCAAGAGCGAAGATAATAGTCCTAAATATAAAGACTTAGCCTACCATCCCGGCTGGTAATCGTAAAACTTGTAGCTTGCGGCATTCCCGACTTTCAAATACCTCCGGCTGATAACCGGTCCTGTGTCAGCCCCTCCCTCCGGGGTGAATTCGGCTAGCAGAAGATAGCCTCCGGGCTGCTGCGGCAGCTGAATTGCCACTGGCGTGTATTTTTTCAGGTAGCCGGGGAGAGTGAGCGAAAGCTCCCGGCTGACAGTCTCCTGTCCCGCGGAGTCCAGTATCCGTAATTTTACCCGGCCCTTGACCTCGGACTTCAGGTCATTTACCCCGGCCAGGTCGAAAGAGAGCCAGGCGCCCGGCTCCAGCGGCGGGACATCCCGGTTGTAGCGGCTATCCTGCAGGTCGATAAAGACCGCGGCCGGGGCGAAACAGTGTTTGAACCATTTAAGGGCGGGACCCGGGTTCAGCCCGGCCACCGGGCCGGTGAACCAGTCTCCGGTAAAGCCGTAATTGTTGGTCAGGTAGCAGAAAGCCAGTACGCCGGCAAAGGAGCGCTCGGCGCGCAGCCACTCGGTCTGGAGCTGGACCCAGTAGGCTTGGAATTCGCGCCGCTCCTCCGGGGTCGCCTGTTCCCCCAGATAATAGGCGTAAACTCCGATCGTGAGCTTGGCCGGGCGGCCATCGCGCCAAAGCCAGACCCAGCCGTATTCATTGACCAGCTGCGCCGCGCCGCTGTTGAGGAAGCTCTGGCGGGAGGGCGGCCAGTACTGAAGGTCGCCGAGGGGATAAGGCGGATCGCCCGGCTGGTCCCGAAAGCCTGTCCGGTGGCCGAACACCATATAAGGGTGCGGCTCATCCATCTCATCCAGGGTCATGTGTTCGCTGGTCATGTAGCCGGCATCCCAGATACGGGTCGGATCGAGTTTTTTCAGCTCCGGGATCAGGCTGTTGCCGATATACGAGTCCCAGTTCTCGTTGATCGCATCCCAGATGGTGATACTCGGGTGATTGCCATCGCTCCAGACCCAGTCGCTGTATTCGGCGCGGATCTGCTCGTCCCAGCCGTGGCTCTGCCAGTAGAGCCATTCGTTCTGCAGCAGCAGGCCGGATTCATCGGCGATATCGTACCAGAAGTCCGGGGCGATCCCCACGCAAATGCGCATGGCGTTCCAGCCCAGTTTTTGGGGGATCTCGCTGAGAAGTTTTTTCACCCAGGTACGGTCCCAAGGCAGACCGGCGCACTCCGGGTCCTCGAAAAAGCGGTGGAGGGTGATATTGGTCCCGCGAAGAAATATTTTCTCGCCGTTAAGCGTAAAATGTTTCCCCTCACGGCCGAAATCGCGCATCCCGAAATTCTTTACGATACTGTCGCTCACCGCTCCATCCAGGCCTTTGAGCAGGATCACCGCCCGGTAGAGGAACGGGTCATCCGGGAACCAGAGGTGCGCGCCCGCCAGCGGCAGATCTATTGATACCTCCGTCAGGTTGTCCCTTTTAAGCTCCACAGTCTGCTTCGAGGCCGAGGCCGCCGGCTTGCCGCTGTCTTTCTCGTAAACAGCGACCTGGATCGTGCAGCTGTCCGCCATCGGATCGCCGTAACGGACCTGGGCGCTGATAAAGCTGCGGACCTGGAGCTTGATAGTGGCTTTGGCCTGGCTGACCGAGGGCAGGACCAGTGCGCGGCTGATCCGGAAAGTCCCGCTGAACGATAGCGAGACCTCATCCCAAATACCCGGCCAGTAGGTCACTTTTTCCTTGTCCGTGCTTCCCGCGGCCTGCGAGGGCAGCCGCTTGCGGTCATCCAGACACACCAGCAGCTCGTTCTCCGTTCCATAGCGCAGGGCTGCCGAGGCAATGAACTCGACCGGGGTGTAGCAGGCCACCGACTGCCCCAGGTCGATTCCGTTGAGAATGGCCCGGGTGATATATTTGCTCTTGCGCAGAGTCAGGACCGCCTGAGAATCTTTCAGGTCCGCGGAAACTGTAAACTTTTTGCGATACCAGTTGTAGCGCGACTGGTAAGTGCCCGCGCGATATGCCTCGAGTTGTTCGATTTTGGGCTCGGCCAGAAAGATCAGGCCCGGCACCGGAATGCTGCGGGTGAACTTTTTCGGCGGAAATGCCGCCTCGGTCTGGTCGAACTCCCAGGTGCCGTTCAGGTCAATGATTCTGCGAGCCTGGAGACTTCCGGCTGAGGAGCTTAAAGCCAGCAGCGTGACCGCGATCACTGATAAAGATTTATTCATGAATCCCTCCTTTGTAGCTTCAGCCATCTGGCGCAGCCGCTCAGGCACTCAGCTTTGCGGCTGCCACAGGCGCTCGATTTCCTCGAGGGTCTTGCCCCGGGTCTCGGGAACGAAGAACAGGACAAAGATCAGCAGCCCCAGGCAGGACAGCCCGTAAACCCAGAACGGGAAACCATGCCTGAATATTTCCAAAAGCCTCGGGTTTTCGTTCAACATCGGGAAGGTCTGAGAGACAATGAAATTGGCGATCCAGATACATACCGTGGCGATCGCCATCGCCCTCCCCCGGAGACGGGTCGGAAATATCTCCGAGAGCACCACCCAGCCCACCGGCCCGATCGAGAGGGCGAAACTGGCGATAAAGCCGAGGATGAAAATCAGCGACCACCAGCCAGTCGAGCGGAAATAAAAGGCCAGCCCGAACGACCAGAGCGAAAGGATCATTCCCACGGCGCCGATAACCATCAGCGGCTTTCTTCCCAGCCGGTCGACAGTCCAGTAGGCGATAAAGGTGGCGATCAGGTTGACCGCCCCTACCGCCACGGTCTGCAGCAGCGCGCTGCTGGTGCCGGACCCCAGGGTCTTGAATATTTCCGGCGCATAGTAGAGCACTGCATTGATCCCGGTAAACTGGGAAAACATCGCCAGGGCCACCCCGATCACCAGGGCGGTGCGCAACCCCCGCTGGAAAAGCTGGGACAGGGAGCCGCTCTCGCCTTCAATGGACAGCTCGATCTCTTTGAGCTCCTGGCGCGCGGCAACTGAGCCGCCGGCGCGGGTGAGCACATGCAAGGCCTCGTCCGGACGGCCCTTTTCGGTCAGCCAGCGGGGGCTTTCCGGTACTATAAAAAGTAGCAGCAGGAACAGCAGGGCCGGCAGGCTTTCAGAGCCGAACATCCAGCGCCAGCCCAGGCTCTGGTTCCAAAGTTCATCCCCCAGCCCGGCGATCAGGTAGTTGACAAAGAAAACAAGCTGGATGCCGATCACGATCGCGAACTGGTAAACTGTCACCATTCTTCCCCGGATATGCGAGGGAGAGATTTCGGCGATATAAACCGGCGCGGCCATGGAGGAGGCGCCTACCCCGACTCCGCCGATCATCCTGAAGATGACGAACTCGGTTATGTTGCGCGGCAGCGCGGTCCCAATCGCCGAGACCAGGAACATCACCGCCGAAAAAATGAGCACCTTTTTCCTGCCGAATTTGTCGCTCAGGCTTCCGGCGATCAGCACCCCGATTATGCACCCGGCCAGGGCGCTGGAAACCGCCCAGCCGGTCCAGGTAGCATTGAGGTCGAAATGCCTCTGCAGGAAGCCGATCGCTCCGGAGATCACCGCGGTGTCATAGCCCAGCAGGAACCCGCCCTGGGCGGCGATTATGCTCACGCCCAGCACGTAACGCAGGCTGCCGCCCTGTTCACCGGCGGTTCGGGCGGTCATTGGCTGATTCATGTTCGCTTTTCCTTGAAATGTCTTTCGACTGGCCAGAAATTTTCAGTTATTCGGGCAGGGAAATATTGACTTAGGGCCGGTAAAACACAGCACGGAAAATACAGCCGGCTGCCCCGGCAATCAATCAAAATAATAAACTAATCGATGCCTTTTCCCGAAAATTGCCATCCGACTTACATGTCAGCGGCTGGAGCTCCGATTGCTGTT
>MFIX01000157.1:28033-30981 GCA_001780825.1 Candidatus Glassbacteria bacterium RIFCSPLOWO2_12_FULL_58_11
TGCGATTGGATGATCTTGCCTGAAATAAAAGCTGAAATTTGCCGTTACATTTTATCTCTGCCGGTCTCGCACTGAGAACACTCAACAAGGAAGGTCCGGATGAGAGGCCAGTTAAAGTCATTTATGCTTTCGAACGCCTGGATCGTGTCGGCTCTTTTGCTGCTCGGTGCAACCTCCCTGATCGCCGCCGCAAGCCGCGACACCAAACCGAGCCTGGGCACTCTGTATCCGCCGGAGGTCCTGGAAAAATTTCTCGTGCCAGCGGCGGAATGGAACCCCTATGCTAAAATCGGGGAACGGGATTTCTGGGAGGCCTTGCCTGAAAGAACCCGCCAGGTCCAGATCACCGAGGCGGAAAAGTTCCTCGGCCAGCCCTGGCCGGCCCTGCCAGCTACCCTCTATCTGGAGTTCGCCCGTATCGGCAACCGCAGCAACTTCGAGGAGCCTTATTTCGAGCGCCGGGAGCGCCTGACCGACCTGGTGCTCGCTGAATGCATGGAAAACAAGGGCCGTTTTGTCGATGAGATAGTCAATGGCCTCTGGGCGATACTCGAGGAATCAAGCTGGGTCCTCCCGGCGCATATTGGCTCGCAGAAAGCCGGGGTCGGGCTGCCCGATACCGGTGAACCGATAGTAGATCTGTTTTCAGCGGAGACTGTCGGAATTCTGTCCTGGTCTTATTACCTGCTCGGCGAGCGCCTCGACCAGGTATCGCCGCTGATCCGGCCGCGCCTGGTGAAAGAGGCGCACACCCGGGTGCTCGATCCCTGTTTTCAGCGCGATGATTTCTGGTGGATGGCATTTCACACGGACCATATCAATAACTGGAATCCCTGGTGCAATTCAAACTGGCTGACAGCGGCACTGCTGCTGGAAAAAGATGACAAGCTCCGTACTATGGTGGTGGCCAAAATCCTGCGTAGCCTGGACCTTTTCATGGCCAGCTACCACGCGGATGGTGGCTGCGATGAGGGGCCGAGCTACTGGGGCCGGGCCGGGGCCTCGCTTTTCGACTGCCTCGAGCTGCTGCGCAGCGCCTCCAACGGGAAAATCGACATCTACGATCAGACCCTTATCCGGGAGATGGGGCGCTACATTTACCGCGTGCACATCGATGGACCGTATTATATAAATTTCGCCGATGCGCCCGCTAAACTGACCATTTCCGGCGATCTGGTCTTCAGGTACGGCGAGAGAATTGGTGATAAGAACATGACCGCACTCGGCGCTTTTGTGGAACAGCAGCGCATGAAGAGTTCTCCGCTGCCGGGCCGGGATCTGAGCCGCGGCTTGGCCGCTCTGGCCGGCCTGGGCGCGATCACCAAGACCGAGGGACGGGAATCCTATATCCGGGACGCCTGGCTGGATGGGATCCAGGTAATGGCGGCACGCTCAAAAGAGGGCTCCGCCGAGGGCCTCTACCTGGCCGCCAAGGGCGGGCATAATAATGAAAGCCACAACCACAATGATGTCGGCAATTTTATCGTCTACTACAATGGCCAGCCGGTGCTGATCGATGCCGGGGTGGGCACTTACACCCGTAAAACTTTCAGCGACCAGCGCTATGAAATCTGGACCATGCAGTCGGCCTACCACAATCTGCCGACGATCAATGGGGTGATGCAGCACGAGGGCCGCGAGTTCGCCGCCCGGGATGTGCGCTACCATGCGGATGACTCCGCGGCCGAGCTGTCGCTGGACATCGCCGGGACCTACCCGGAAAAGGCGGGAGTACGCTCCTGGAAACGGACTGTCCGGCTGGAGCGCGGCAAGGCGGTCCAGCTCACCGAGGATTATAGCCTGAGCCGCCGAGAGGCAGAGCTGACCCTGAGCCTGATGACGCCTTGCGCGGTTGAGCTGAAAGCCGGAGGCAGAATAAGCCTGACCGGAAAGAGCGGAAGCGGCGAACAGTATGCGGTGGAGCTGAAATACGATGCGTCAAAACTCGCGCCGAAAGTGGAAAAGATCGCTCTCGACGACAACCGTCTCCAGGCATCCTGGGGCGAGAGCCTGAACCGGATAGTACTGTCGGCGGTCAATCAGAGTGCTTTGAAAGACAGGTGGAATTTAAGCCTGAGCGGGAAATAGCCGGGGAATGAAAGCGCATTTCAGGAGGGCCGGGCAGAACTTCTTGAATCCTGTGTTGAAATGAGATATAATGATAAAGACAGTCAAGTTAGCTGATTGCTGAAAGAGACACGGCCGGATGAATAATCCTCGCTTCCCCCGATGGAAAGTTGGTTCTCCGGAGGTCTAGCATGAACAGGCTGACCAGCACAATCATAATTTTGCTCCTCGCCGCGGGTACGGCCCTGGCGAAAAGACCGAACTTCGAGCAGGACAGGACTCCCAGTCCAATTTCGCTCAAGCTCCAGCTCGGTGTAGGCCTGAATACCGGCAGCCAGCCAGGTTACGATTACCTGTCTGAGGCGGGCGTGGTTAATGGCGATCTTCTGTACCGGCTGAGCCCGCACACCTCGCTGGTACCCGTGTCGCTTTCCTTCTTTTTCTATTCAGGCGCTCCGGCCTCCGGGCAAACTTTCCAAGGAGACTACCAGCCGAGGCTGGCAGGCGGCGCCAATGGCTATGTCGATCCGGGATTCTACCCCTCCCCCTTCTATGATCCGTTTTACTACGGTTATTACGGCCAGGGTTACTACGGGTATCGGAGCTATTCGCCGCCGAACCTGGCCTGGGGCGTTTCGCTGACTCCGGGTATCCGCTTCCAGACCGCGGAGGGCGACCTGTTCAATTTTTACGGCCAGGCCGGCGCCGGTATCTACCAGCATAACCAGAAATCCAGCTCTTATTATGGTGTCGGCAGGCTGAGCCGAACCAGCCCGGCGGTTCGCGCGGAGGCCGGAGTGGAGATTATCGCCTATCAATATGTCAACCTGCTGGTGGGCGGCGGCTACATGTGGATTGGTGACAATCCGGCGTTCAATGGG
>MFIX01000158.1:0-7020 GCA_001780825.1 Candidatus Glassbacteria bacterium RIFCSPLOWO2_12_FULL_58_11
CACGTCCCGGCCGGCGAGGCATTGCTCAGGCAGGCGCTCCAGCGGGACAGCGGCAGTTCCCGCGCCCACCTGAACCTGGGTATCCTGTCCTATGAACAGGGCCGGAGAGACAGCGCGATAACGCACCTGGAGCAGGCGCTGGACCGCGAACCTTACCTGGATGAGGCCTGCTACTACCTATCCCTGGCTCGCCTGGAGCAGGGGGACACGCTCAAAGCTGAGCGGGATCTGTATTACATTTCCCGGATCAGCGAGTTCTACTCCCCGCGAGAGTACCTGCTGGGCCGGATCGCAATGCAGAAAGGGGATTTGCCGGGCGCGGAAAAGCATCTAAAAGAAGCGGCGCTGGCCAATGGCTACAACCTCTCAGCGAAAGACCTGCTGGCGGTTCTCTACCGCGAGCAGGGCCGCGCTTCTGAAGCGCTGAAACAGCTCGAGGTGGTGGAGGAGATCGATCCCACCGACCGCTGGGCCGCCGCGGAGCGTTTCTTTCTGAGCCGCCAGGACACCGACCGTCAGCAATTGCTGGCTCTGCTTGGCGGCCAGAGCCAGGAGGCGCTGGAGCTCTCCGGCGGCTACCGCGCGCTCAGCCGCTGGGAAAATGCCCTTGAAATACTTGGCTTGGTGGAGGAGAACAACCGGGACCCATACGGCACGCCCGCGGTCTTCTATTATACCAAGGCTTCCTGCTTGAAAGCACTGGGCCGGCCTGGCGAGTCGGCGGAGTACTTTAAAAAAGGCAGCGCCGCGCGAGCCAATATTGACCGCTTTCCTTACCGGCCCGAGAGTATCCGGCCCCTGGCAGAGGCGATCGTTTTCGACCCTTCGGATGTGACCGCGCGCTTCGAGCTGGGCTGCCTGCTCTACAGCCTGGACCGCAAGTCCGAGGCAATTTTCCAATGGGAGCGTGGGGTGGCGCTTGCACCGGATGATTTCAGCCTTCAGCGCTCCCTCGGCCTGGCCTATTACGAGAACGGCTACGGTATAGAAAAGGCCGCGACAAATCTCGAAGCGGCAATCCGCTTAAACCCCTCGCATATCCGCACCTTCGCCGACCTGAGCTCCATCTACTCCCGCGAGGGGCATTTCGATGAACAGGTGGCCCTGCTGAAGAAAGCACTCCAGAGATCGCCCGCGGATGACAATATCATCGAGGGCCTGATAACGGTCAACTTGGTTCGCGGCAACTACAAACAAGCCGACAGCCTGATCCGGAGCCACACGTTCGCCCAGCGCCACCGCAACTACAGCCTGCGGGACAAGTACCGCTTCCTGCATTACGGTATGGGAGCACAGGCTTTCAACGGCGGCAAGCCCGACCAGGCGCTCAAACAGTTTCAGCTCTCCCTGACTCCGCCGAGTTCTCTCGGCGCGGATGATTTCCAGTTCCAGGGCGCGCCTCGACTGCATTACTATATTGGCCGGTCGCTCGAACAGAAAGGCGACCTGAAAGGAGCCCAGGGGGCCTGGAGCAAGGGTATCGTGGGCTGGGACCAGCTTTCCGGCGACCGCGACAGCCGGAACAGCGAAAATTTCTACATGGTACTTTGCCTGGAGCGCCTGGGGATGAAGGATCAGGCCCGGGAATTGCTTTCAGAGATGCAGAAATTCGCCGCCAGCCAGTTGGAGAACAGCAGACGCGAGGATCGAGCTGAGGCCAATTACCTGCTGGCTCTGGTCAAAAAGAGCGAGGGTGAATACGCAGAGTCGGCGAGGCTTCTCGAAGAGGCGGTCAAGATCGAGCCGGACATGCTCGGCCCCCGGTTCGAGCTGCGCGGTGATGTAGTCGATCCACTGCCGGAGAAAATGCGCATGGGTTCCCGTTAGCAGATCGTAATATTGCCTGGATATTCTGGAGGAAAACATTATGGACCGCAGTACATTCATCAAGTATTTCGCATTCGGCGCGGCCGGCTCAGCTTTAGGCTCTCCGGTTGCGGGTCAGACTGCTTCCGGGAGTACGCTGGCTTCCGGGCCGGGAGGGAGTCTGGGTTCCAATCTTTATTTCGGGGAAAGCCGGACTACTGGAGTAAGACGACTGGGAAAAGACAAAAACTTTACTATCTGGCGGGCCGGGATGGCCCCGGCCTATACAGTGCAGCCCGGCGAGATAGTGCTGCTCGAATTGCAGCACGGGCTGCCCGGCAATGTCACTCGGGAGGGCCTGTTCAAGGAGCCGAAGCCGGGCGACAGGATTAATCCGCAGACCGGCCCGGTTTTTATCGAGGGAATCGAAGCCGGCGATACCCTGGCGATCGACCTGCTGGAGATCCGGGTGGGGGATTGGGGTTACTCCGGCGGCAGAATATTCGAGCTGGCCGATGGGTATGTCCATGTCGATGATAAGCTTCGCCTGCCCCTGCGGCCGATGATCGGCGGGATCGGCGTCGCACCGGCGCAGGGGGAGATGGATACCAAGCGGCCAACGGAAACCGGCGGAAACCTGGACTGCAAGGAGGTGCGGGCGGGCAGCACAGTGGTCTTGACCGCCCGGGTTCGCGGGGCTCTGGTCGGGATGGGGGACTCCCATGCGCTTCAAGGGGATGGCGAGATTGCGGGCCAGGGGATTGAGTGCGACTCAGAGGTCCTGGTCCGTTTCCGCAAGCTGCCGGAAAAGCTCTCCGACCGTCCGGTTATCCTCCGGCCCGAGTTTGTGGCCACATTAAGCGCCGCGGAGGATCTGAATGAGGCCGCCTGGCAAGCTACGGATGACATGGTCGAGCTGCTGGCGCGGGTAACCGGCCGGAACCCGAAAGAGGCGCGGGCGATTGTCAACCTGACCGGAGATCTGCGGATCACCCAGATCGTGGACCCGGCCAAGGGTGCGCGCATGGAGGTGCCGGGCTGGGTGTTCGGGGTTTGATAGGCCGGTGCATTTTCAGATTATCCCCGGCCGGCGACTTTCGCGGCAAAGGCTAGCGCCCACTCGCGCTGCTCGGCGCCGATTTTATCCGGCGTGGAGCAGAACGGCACGATGAGTTCAGCGGCCACCCGAGCCTTAGTGTAGGCTGCGAGACGTCTAAAAATCTCGCTGATCAGGTCGCTGTTTCCCTCGCCTTCATGGTCCGCAGCGGTGACCAGCAGAGCCAGCCTTTTGCCCTCGATGTGGGACTTATGCGTTGCCGGGTTTTCCGGGCCGGTGACCAGGCAGAGATGCCGGTCAATGAAGGGTTTCATCTGGGAGGTAAAATCCCAGCAATACAGAGGCGTGGCGTAAATTACCGCATCGGAGCCGATCATCCGCTCGAATATCTCAAGACAGTGGTCCTCCCGGGTACATTCCAGGCGGCCGGGATTTTTCTGGCAGTAGTGGCAGCCGATACAACCTTCCAGGTGGTAATCCACCAGGTGCAGGCGATCCACGCTATGGCCCTGATTGCGAAGCTCCTCCTCGACCCAGCTCAAAACCTTGGCGGTATTCCCCTGCTTTCTCGGGCTGCCCAACAGGCTTAAAATTTTCATGGTCCCGGTGTTCATTTTCCAGTCCTGAATGATAGTTGCGGTTTGTGGATTACGGGGGAGTACCTTTTTGCAATCTGTACCAAAGATCTTTTCCAATTATAATGATACAGGCTGCCCGGTCGGTCAATCGACCGGCGGCAGGTGCTCGAGCAGCCACTGGCGGGCCAGAGGGGCGAACTCCTTCCAGATTTCCAGGTGATCCAGGCCTGGAAAGATTTCCACTTTTTTGGTTTTCGCGCCCAGGCCGAGGTACATCCGGTAGATCGCCGGAGCCGGACAGGTCCTGTCAGCCAGGCCGATCGCGAGGATGACCGGTACGGTTATCCGGCCGGCCAGGTTCGCGCTGTCGAAAAAGCTCACCGTGCGCAGCACCCGCTCCCGGCATTCCGGATGGAGCTCGAGGTAGCGCACCAGGTCCCGATAGGGAGCTCCGGTCATGGTCATTGCCAGCGGAAAGCCGGTCAGGAACGGTGCGCTGGCCACTACCACCTTGATCCGCTGGTCAAGCCCGGCTGTCAAGATGGACAGCCCGCCGCCCTGGCTTCCCCCCACCGCTCCCAGCCTGCCGGAGTCGACCTCCGGCCGGGCGGCGAGAAAATCAACGGCCCGCAGGCAGTGGCAGACAATCTCGCGGTAGATGTAAGTCTCCGGGTTCTCCACGCCCAGGGTCATGTACTGACGGTTGTCCTCGGGATAGCTCTCCTGGTCCACTCCGTAACCCCGCACCTGGATGCTCAGGGTGACATACCCCAATTCTGGATATTCTAAGTTCGGTGAAATTTTCCCGGTGCTGTAGCCTGGGAACAGGAGCAGAGCGGCATGCGGTCCTTCCTGACGGCGGGGGACAGCCAGCCAGCCGTGAATACGCGCTCCGTGAAGACTGGCGAAACTCACCCGGTAAACCTTCACCTCAGCGCTCGAGCGCGTGCTGTCCATTTGCGCGCGGGGATCGAGTGGAATCCGTGACAGGCTGTCGCGGGTGTCCTGCCAGAACCGGTCGAAATCCTGAGGCGGGCCGGCCTCCAGGGGCAGCTTGTCCACGGCATAGCCGAAAGTAAATTCCTTGCGCCCCAGCTCGCGGCCGTGGTCGAACAGCAGGGCGCGGATATCATAGAATCCGGGCTGACCATCCAGGAAATCGAGTCTGAATTTCTCCCGGGCTTCCGTGCCCGGCTGAAAGTCCAGCCGGCGGGTGAAATCTCCGCGGCCGCAACCGGCGAAATCCGTAATTCCGACATATAAAAAAGCGCCGGCAATCTTGTCCCCGGAGCCGCCGGTCAGCCTTAGTACAAGTTCGGGCCCGCCCGCCTGCTCCGGGATTAAATGCGTGTGTTCGTCCGGCAGAACCGGCTCGATTCCCACCCCTGTGCCGCTG
Organism: Candidatus Glassbacteria bacterium RIFCSPLOWO2_12_FULL_58_11; assembly: GCA_001780825.1. Classification (GTDB taxonomy): domain Bacteria; phylum Gemmatimonadota; class Glassbacteria; order GWA2-58-10; family GWA2-58-10; genus GWA2-58-10. Next base: position 4,838 of record MFIX01000158.1, read on the forward strand.
TAAGCTACAGTATTGCGGTCCCAGGGCAGGACCGGAGCACTGCTGAGGATAAGAAAAATGAAAGATAGAGCTGCAAGATTGCGGTCCATGATAATCGAGCCTGCGCAATGATGTCTTCTGCACCGGTTTGTCCCGGGCCGGGGCGGCCTCCGGCGTGAGGCTGAATTCTCCCGACAGCCTGCCGGCCGGGCCTGCGAGGAACATAGTCGCTTCAAAAATAAAGACATTGATAATCAAAAAGCCCGGTCAGGTCAATGCTGCTGCATGCTCAGAAGGTCGGATCCAGGACAGCCGCGTAAAAATGTCCGGATACGAGGCGGACAAAGACCAGGTAAACCGGCGGACTCGATTGTACTCCGAGGTGGCGGGCTCTGCCGCACGGCGAAGCAGAGGTTCTATGGCGCGGCTGATTGGTTCAAAAAGAAAAAGCATTGTCAAACGGGTAACCTTTATGTAAAAAAATCGTTCAAGAAACGACGATCCAATATTTCAGCACTCCTGCTGGAGCTGGAACCTGGGTTGAAGATAAATGGGCTGGAAAGCCGGAGAATTTTTTGTTGACAAAGTATTATCATTTTGATAGGTTAAAGTTACAGCCGGCGATAACTGCCGGATTTACCACGCCCTCCGTAAGATGCATAAGATTCTGAATCTTATGATTTCAAATAGATCGCTAAGCCTGACCCGCCTTTACGAATTATCACGTTACCGGGTATGGATTGACTCTCTGAGCGCTTGCCCGGTGCTGCCTTACTGAAGGGTTGGCTGGAAAGGCGCGAGGGTCTCCGCGTTCACCCCCTTAATGGATTCAAAACCCTTGATTTCAATTTTTCAGGAATATTACCAGCCCCGCTGATCGAGTCATAGTTTTTGCAATTTGAGAATGGTTTATTATATTCGTTCTTGCTAATGTTCGAAATTACTTAATTAAGATAATTCTGCCAGACTTCCTGTGAAAACTGAATCTTTCGACCTTAATGACCTTTTCAACCTTCAAGCTGATTTCTGCTCCATTTTCCAGAATGCAATCCGGCTTAAAATCCTCTGGAATTTGAAGAGCCAGGAAAAATCGGTCAGTGAGCTTTGCGCTGCGCTTGGAGTGAGCATGTCGAACGTGTCCCAACATTTGCGGATAATGAAAGACCGGCGGATCCTGATTTCGCGCAAAGAGGGACAGCGGATTTATTACCGCATAACGAACGAGAAATTCATCCAGGGTCCCTCCCTGGTTCGGGAGGGTATAGTCGAGGTTTATGGTTTGGACCGCCAGTGGTTCAAGAAAATTCAATCTTCCGATGTCAATACTTAGGAAACAGGCTCGACCTTCCCTACTCTGAGAACCAAAAGAAGGAGGACAATGAGGGATAAAACGACCGCTATCAAGTTGAGCTTTTTCTACAGGAAAACGATTTGACAGAAGTGATGACGTTGTTTCGGTTTCTTACCCACATTCAGGATGCAGAGTAAGGTTTGCGGTCCTGAAAAACAGATGCTCCAGATAACATGGAGAAGAAAAATGACCCGGTATTTCAATCGATTATTAATGGTGGCCTGCTTGACGGTCCTGGCGCTGAGCCAGGCCTGGGCCATGGCGTTGATCCGGCCGGTCGGCTATTCGCCGCAGCAGGTGACCGACCTGGGGCTGCAGACAGAGCGCTCCGCGCCTCTGACCACGATCGGCGTAGGCCAGCCGGCATATTTCAGAAGCGAGCACGAAGGCACCTACACCTGGTCTTTGACCGGCCCTTCCGGCTCTACCGCCGCACTGAGCTCGACTTCCGAGCGTGAGATATGGTTCAAGCCGGATAAGAAAGGCCAGTTCAAGTTGACCCTGGATTTCACCGACAGCCTGGGTGTCGCCTCCTCGGCCGAGCTTACGATCACCGGCGCATTCTATGTCGGTATCGGCAATGTCGGCGGAGCCACACCCGGCCTGGGCCAGTGCGCCCTCTGCCACCCGGATAAGGCCACTGAATGGGCCACCACGGACCATTCAAGCATGTTACAGCGCGGGCTCGACGGTATTGTGAGCAGCCATTACGGCGAATCCTGCCTCGAGTGCCACACCACCGGTTACGATACCGACTCGCTGGCGGTCAACGGCGGGTTCGATGATGTCGCCAAGGATTTAGGCTGGACTTTCCCGGATACCCTTTTCGAGGGTGTTTACGCCAATTTCGTGA
>MFIX01000158.1:7027-8850 GCA_001780825.1 Candidatus Glassbacteria bacterium RIFCSPLOWO2_12_FULL_58_11
TCCCAAGCTGGCGCAGCTCGGCAATATCCAGTGCGAAAGCTGCCATGGCCCGGGGAGCGAACACAACGGCAACACGGCCAAGATATCGAAATCCCACGATGCCGGACTGTGCGCGTACTGCCACGAGGAAGGCACCCGCCACTACTTCCCGACCGCCTGGAGAAATTCCAGACACGGGCTCGCTATCGAAACCACGGAGGCTTTCAACCGCTCCGGCAACACCTGCGTGCCCTGCCATACGTCCGAAGGGTTCACGGAGGTCAATCTCAGCGAAACGCACACCTCGACCGCGCCCTACGATCATCTGCACGGGGTGACCTGCCAGGTCTGCCACGACCCGCACGAGCAGGTTGAAGGCGGGGAGCAGCAGCTCCGCGTGGTGCAGGATTACAACTCTGTCCAGTCCGGCCCGGCGATTTACGAGACCGATGGTACGGCGGCCCATGCCTGCGATGTCTGCCATCACCTGCGCCCGGGAACCGACGCGCCCGGCAGCCGGCCTCACGAGTCGCATCAGACCGATATGCTGAACGGCACCGCCGGCTATCGCTATGCCGACAAGACCTATCCGGAAAGCAATGCGCATAACACGCTGAATGCGAACCGCTGCGTGGACTGCCATATGCACACGGCACCTTCGGTGGACGATCAGAATTATATCGGCGGCCACACTTTCTCCATGTTTGCGAATGCCGATCCGGATGATCCCAACGCCCCGCCCACGGATCTTAAGCTGACCGATGCCTGCGCGACCTGCCATCCCGGAATCGGCGCGGACTTCGATTACCAGGGCATCCAGACCAAGATCACCCGCCTGCTGGATAAAATGGAAGGCCGCATGGTGTTTTATGGGGAAGGCTCAGCCAGTTACCTGATCGGTAGCCCCCGTTATAGCCAGGCCGATGTGGATGCAGGTACAATAACTCAAGCCCAGTTCTACGCAGCTTATAATTACAACATCGTGCACAACGACGGCAGCCGGGGCGTGCACAATCCCAAGCTGGCCCTGGCCCTGCTGGAAGATGCGCTCGAGACTTTGCCCAAGTCCTCGGCCTGCGCCGCCTGCGATATCAACAATGACGGCAAGCTGGCGATCAGCGATGCCATCAAGCTTATCCTGGCCAGCAAGGAAGCCTATGCCGATTGTAACGACCGCAACGATGATCTCGCGGTGGATGTCCTGGACGTGATCGATCTGCTGAGTGGAATCTGGGGCGGCACCTGTCCCGAGCAGGCGGGTATGCTCGCCGCAGCCGGCGTCCAGACCCTCGAGATCGTCTCGGATAAGATGAACCTGACCAAGGACCAGATTGACTACATCGAGGCCGTGCTTATCAAGATGAACCTGACTCAGGAGCAGAAAGACGCTTTCAGTATTGCGCTCTACGGTCAGGCCGGCCGGAGCGGTCTGCCGAGGGCTTTCGCCCTGGCACAGAATGCGCCGAACCCCTTCAACCCGGCTACCACTATCAGCTACAGCGTGCCGGAAGAGAAGACCGTGGCAGTCAGCCTGAGGGTTTACGATATCCGCGGTAAGCTGATCCGGACCCTGGTCAACGAGACCAAGGATGCGGGCAACTATACGATCTTCTGGGATGGCTCGGATGAGAGCGGCAACAAGGTCGCCAGCGGTGTCTATCTGTACCGCATGCAGGCCGGCTCGTTCAACCAGACCCGCAAGATGGTGGTGCTGAAGTAAACTGACTATAGGGAAGCGCCCGGCGCTTCTTTGACGGAGGGGCCGTTCCCTTGGGAACGGCCCCTCTTTTTTTCAAAAAGCAACAATGTATTAATGGAGAGCTTGTTTCGGGGTAAGCGGAAAG
>MFIX01000159.1 GCA_001780825.1 Candidatus Glassbacteria bacterium RIFCSPLOWO2_12_FULL_58_11
CGCGGAAAGCCTGCGTATCCTGGAAAACCAGTACCAGGCGGGGCTGGCGACCATTACCGACCTGCTGGATACCGAGCTGGCCTCGACCAACAGCAGCCTGGGCGTGATCCAGGCGCTCTATGAGTACAATGTGGCTCTGGCCCGGCTTGCACAGGTCACCGGCGGCTATCCGGCTCTTAACTGATCTGCTGCGGATATCCGCCGTTCAGATAAGACAGACACTGAAAAAAAGTAAAATAACTTTAAAGGGAGTAAGGCAATGAATGCGAAATCGGTTTCAGCAATTTTTATATTATCTCTCGCCGTCCTGGCATTTACCGCCTGCGACGAAAAATCCTCCGGCAGCCGGGAAGACTCCTCCGGGACAGTGAACGCCCGGGTAATCACGGTGGCTCTGGAGGAGCTGCCGGTCTATTCGACGGCGATGGGCACGGTCGAGGCCTTCGATAAAGCCGTGCTCAGCACCCGGATGATGGGCCAGGTGCGGCGGGTTAATGTGGAGGAGGGCGACCGGGTGAAAGCCGGACAGATCCTGCTCCAGCTCGACAGCCGTGACATCTCCAGCCGGATCGAGCAGTCCAAGGCCATGCTGGCGGCGGCCAAAAGTCAGGCCGGGAATGCCCGCGCCTACTTCGAGCGGATCGAGAAGCTTTACAATGAGCAGAGCGCCACGAAACAGGCGCTGGACAATGCCCGCACGGGCTTCGAGGCCGCCGAGGCCCAGGCCAAAGCCGCCGGGGAAATGGTCGCCGAGGCCGAGTCCAATCTGGCTTATACCAATATTACCGCGCCGTTCGCCGGCTATGTCACCAGCCGGACTGTCCAGGCCGGCGACCTGGGTTCCCCGGGAATGCCGCTGGTCACGGTCGAGATGCAGGACAGCCTGAAAGTGATCGCCACGGTCAGCGAGCAGGAGGTGAGCCTGATCTCCCCCGGCCAGATGGTCCGGGTGGAGACCGACCTGCCCGGCCTCGCTCCGCTGGAAGCCCGGGTGGCGGCTGTCGTCCAGGCCGGCGACCCGGGAACGCGCCGGTTCAAGGTGAAACTGGTCCTGCCCAATCCGGGCGGAGTTATCAGGAGCGGAATCTTTACCAGGGTGCTGTTCAAGACCGGCCGGGAACAGGCTATCGCCGTACCCGAAGCGGCGGTTGTCCGCCGGGGACAGCTTACCGGAGTTTTCGTGCTGGATGAGCAGAATCGCACCAGTCTGCGCTGGGTCCGGCTGGGCCGCAAGATCGAGGACCGGATCGAGGTCCTTTCCGGCCTGTCAGCCGGCGATAAGGTTGTCAGTGGAGAGCTCAGGCTGCTGCGCGAGGGTCAGCGGGTCGAGGGGGTGGCCTTATGAGATCGATGGAATTCGCTGGAAAACTAGGCCAGAGTTTCATGCAGTCCAAGGTTACGCCGCTGCTGGTCGTGGCGGCGGTATTCCTCGGGCTCGTCTCGCTGCTTAAAACTCCCCGCGAGGAGGAGCCGCAGATCGTGGTCCCGATGGCCGATGTGATGGTCGGCCTGCCCGGGGCCACTCCAGCTGAGGTGGAATCCCGGCTGACCAAGCCGATGGAGAAAATGTTCTGGGAGATCCCCGGCGTCGAGTACGTCTATTCGATCTCCCGGCCACAGGGCGCGCTGGTGATCGTGCGCTTCAAAGTCGGCGAGGACCTGGAAAAGTCCCTGGTCAAGCTCTACAACAAGATCTTCTACAACATGGACCAGATGCCCGCCGGGGCCACCCTGCCGCTGATCAAGTACCGCTCGATCGACAATGTGCCTGTTTTGGCGCTCACTCTCTGGAGCGACCGGTACGAGGGCTATGAGCTGCGGCGGATGGCGGCGGAGCTTGCGGACAAGATCAAGCAGGGGAAAAATGTATCCGAGATTACGGTTATCGGCGGACAGCGCAGAGCGTTGCAGGTCAATCTCGACCCGGAGCGCCTGGCAGCCTACGGCCTGAGCATATTGCAACTCGAGCCGCTGATCCGTCAGGCGAACGCCAACCTGCAGGCCGGGGCCTTCGATTCGAAAAACGAGCGCTACCTCGTGGAATCCGGAGCGCCGATCGCCTCGAAAGAGGAGCTCGAGCGGATCGTAGTCGGCGTGCGCGAGGGCCGGCCGGTGTACCTGGAAAATGTCGCCGAGGTAGTCGATGGACCCGAGGAGGTGAATAATTATGTCTTCTTCGGTCTCGGTCCGGCGGCGGCGTCCAAAGGCCTGAACCCGGAAAAACACGACCAGTACAGGTATCCGGCGGTCACCCTGGCGGTTTCCAAGCGCCAGGGCAGCGATGCCAGCCAGGTTGCCTCCGAGGCGATCTCCAGGGCCGAGTCGCTGAAAGGGATAATCATTCCGCAGGATGTCAACCTGACTGTCACCCGCAATTACGGAGCGACCGCGGATGAAAAGGCCAATGAGCTGCTTTTCCATCTGCTGATCTCGATTATCGCCGTTACTGTCATAATTGCCCTGTCCTTAAGCTGGCGCGGGGCGGCGATCATTCTCATCTCGGTGCCGGTAACGTTCGCGCTGACTCTTTTCTCTTACTACGTATTCGATTATACGATCAACCGGGTGACCCTTTTCGCCCTGATCTTTGTCACCGGGCTGGTGGTGGATGATTCGATTATCATCGTCGAGAACATCTACCGTCATTACTCGCTCCGGGCCCTGCCCCCCTTCCAGGCGGCCGTGGCGGCGATTAACGAGGTGGGTAACCCGACAATCCTGGCCACCCTGACAGTCATAGTCGCCATTCTGCCCCTGGTCACTGTGGGCGGCCTGATGGGCCCCTACATGAAACCGATGCCGGTTGGGGCCACCCTGGCGATGATTTTCAGCCTGTTCGTGGCGCTGATGATTACGCCCTGGTTCGCTTATCGCTTTTTGAGAACGAGCTACGGCAAGAGCCACGGAAATGCGGTAAAGACCGAAGAGACACGCACCTACCAGCTTTACCGTAAATTCATGCTGCCCCTGATCCACCAGCCCAGGCTGCGCTGGGGCTTCATCCTGCTGGTGGTCATGATAGTAGTGGGCTCGGTGGCCCTGATGGCCTGGCGGCTGGTCGAGGTCAAGATGCTGCCCTTCGACAATAAGAGCGAGGTGCAGGTCATTATCGACATGCCCGAAGGCACGCCGCTGGAGCGCACGAACCGGGTAGCGATGGAAATCGGCGATTACCTGCGCGGAGTACCCGAGGTGACCGACTACCAGATTTACGCCGGCAATAGCGCGCCATATAATTTCAACGGACTGATCCGTCATTATTTCCTGCGCATGCAGCCCGAGCTGGCGGACATCCAGGTCAACATGGTCGGCAAGCACGAGCGCAAGCGCCAGAGCCATGATATAGCAGTGGCGATCCGCGAGCCGATCACCGCAATCGGCGACAAGTACGGAGCGCGGATCAAGATCGCCGAGATTCCGCCCGGACCGCCGGTTATCGCCACTTTGGTGGCCGAGGTCTATGGGCCGGACTACCAGGACCAGCTCGCGGTGGCCAGCGAGATCCGCAAGATTTTCGAGCGCACCCCCGGAGTGGTTGATGTGGACTGGATGGTGGATGACGAGCAGGTCAAGTACGATTTCGTGGTCGACCAGGAAAAAGCCGGCCTTCACGGCATCTCCACCGGACAGATTTCCCAGACCCTTTATTATGCGCTCAACCCGGCCCCGGTCGGCAATGCGCGTATGGATTCTGAGCTCGAGCCGGTCAATATCTTGCTCCGCCTTCCGGTGAGCCGCCGCTCGAGCCTCCAGGACCTGAAAAACATTTATCTGACCTCCCCGACCGGTACGCAGGTGGCCCTGGGTGACCTGGTCGGAATAAAACAGGATGTGCTGCCTAAGACCATCTACCGGAAAAATCTGCGCCGGGTGATCTATGTCACCGCGGATGTCGCCAGGCAGATCGAAAGCCCGGTCTATGCGATCCTGGACATGGATAAGGAGATCGAGGCGATCACTCCCCCGGGCGGGGGCTATCAGATCGAGAAGTACTACGCCAGCTACCCGGAGAGCGAACAGAAAGTGTCCATGAAATGGGATGGCGAGTGGGATATCACCCAGGAGGTGTTCCGCGACATGGGCGGCTCTTTCGCGGTGGTGATCGTGCTGATGTACTTCCTGCTGGTGGCCTGGTTCCACAGCTTCTTTACCCCGCTGATCATGATGATCCCGATCCCGCTCTCCCTGGCCGGAGTGATCCCGGGACACTGGGTACTGGGAGCGTTTTTCACCGCCACCTCGATGATCGGCTTTATCGCCCTGGCCGGGATCATGGTGCGCAACAGCGTGCTGCTGATCGATTTCATCGAAGCGCGTCTGGATCAGGGGATGAGCCTGATCGATGCGGTCATCGAATCCGGCGCGGTGCGTTTCCGGCCGATAGCCCTGACCGCCGGCGCGGTGATTGTCGGCGCCGTTGTGATCCTGTTCGACCCGATATTCTCCGGTCTGGCGGTCTCGTTGCTGTTCGGCGCGCTGGTCAGTACGATCCTGACCCTGTTCGTGGTGCCGTTGTTCTACTATCTGTTCAAGGTGCGTTTCGGCCATCTGGATACAGTAAAGCATAACGATTGAATCATTTGTAATTAAGTATGTTCCAATCAGCGCATAAAGTATTACATGAAGTTCAGCGCCGGGATAAGGCGGGAACCTGTGGATTGTGGACCGCGGGTTGGCGTGGGCTCCCTTCCCTCCCCGGCCGGATTGGTTTTATCAAAGGAGGCTGTGATGAAACTGCTCACGATCATAATCAGCAGCGACCTCGAACATGAGGTCGCGGAAATTATTTCCAGCCACGAAGTGGACTGCTACATCAAGCTGTCCGAGGCCTATGGGATCAGCCACCGCTGCGAGGGAGTAGGCGTGATCGGAGAGAACATGCCTTGGGAGGGACGGGTTCTCATGCTGGCCGGCGAACAGGAGGGGCTGGAAAAGCTGGCCGAGTCGATCAAACAGAAGGTCTTTGCCAGAGAATACAAGCCCTGCCTGCGAATGATGCTGCAGCCGGTCGATAAAGTCTGGATGTAGCTTTCCATAAGCTGATTTCGCTTTAGCGCCAAGCGCCCGGAACTCCGGGCGCTTTTTTATTGGCTGTCGAAATCTTGATATTTTAGTTATATTTTGCGCTAACAATGAACTACCCCGCGGCAAGCCACGATAAATAGAGGCAAGCCGCGAGGTGTCTGATTAAATCCCTCTGTATCCCCCTTTTTCAAAGGGGGACTTTTGAACCCGCTCTTACTCGCCCCCTTTGGCAAAGGGGGGCGGGGGGATTTATACTTTTCATTTGTCTGCCTACAGTTTGTTGCTTGATATTGAGGAGCGCCGGATGCTGAGCGGCCTGGCCATGGAAATTTGGAATTTCACCCGGGAGGTCGCGGTATATCTGCTGGGCGGATTTTTCCTGGCCGGGATCGTGCGCGCTTTTTTCAACGAAAGAATAGTGCGGCGCTACCTGGGCCGGCCGGGTTTTCGCTCCGTGTTTTACGCCTCGGTTTTGGGAGTGCCGCTGCCGCTTTGCTCGTGCAGCGTTATCCCGACTGCCGCAGCGCTGCGCAAGGGCGGAGCCTCGCGGGCCGCCACCAGCTCATTCCTGATCTCCACCCCGGAGACCGGCGTGGACTCTATCGCGGTCTCCTGGGCCATGCTGGACCCGTTGATGACAGTCGCCCGGCCGGTGGCGGCGCTGTTCACTGCCCTGGTCACCGGTCTCGCCGAGCTGCTTTTCAACCCGGAGGAGTGTCAGACGGCTCCGGCTGCGACAGCGGCACCTGAAAGCCAAAACCTCCATATCCCGCTACTTCGACGCCTGCGCGAGGGCCTGCATTACAGCTATTTTGTGCTGATGGCGGACCTGGCCTGGTATCTTTTCTGGGGTCTGATCTTGGCCGGGCTGGCGGCCTGGGCCCTGCCGGCCGATCTTGTATCCTCTCTTCCCGGGGGCCGCTGGAGCGCCACCGCAATAGTCATCGCTGTCGGCATCCCACTCTATATCTGCGCCACCTCCAGCACGCCCCTGGCCGCGGCCCTGATCTCCAAAGGCCTGAGCCCGGGCCTGGCCCTGATTCTCCTGCTGGTCGGCCCGGCCACCAATATGGCTACCCTCTCCATAGTCTATCGCCTGCTGGGCCTGCGCTCGGTGATGGTTTACCTGGGTGGGATCATATTCTCGGCGCTGGCCTGTTCTTTCGCCCTGGACTGGCTCTACCGCCGGCTGGGGATCGATCCATTCGCCACGATGGGCGCTGCCGCCGAGGTCATGCCGGGATGGCTGGAAAATATCTGCGCCGTCGCCCTCTGCGTCTTGATCGCCTATGGCCTTTACAAGGAAAAAATCCGGCCGCTCCTGAGAAGGGAAAAAACCGCCTGAAGCCCGCTTCGCTTGTGCCCGACCAGCCAGCCTGTTAAATTGTGCCTGATCCTGATTATGGCCGGGACAGTCCGGCCGCTGCAATCTCTGAAAATTTCATCCGATTTACCTTCAAGGGAGTCTCGCCATGCCTGAAAACAATATCGTTTATCTGGGGGATGACAGCCTGAAAGGCGCGGCCGCTTATCTGGGCGGCGTGCTGACCCAGGCTGGGCAGAGCTTTTCCTATGTTCCGACCGCGCAGCCGGCTGACCCTGCCCTGCTGGAGCGCGAAGGCGGGTTGATCATCCTTAGCGATTACCCGGCGGAGAACCTTAAGGGCGGGGTGCAGGAAAAAATAGCCGAGAGTGTCAGGCAGGGTGCCTCCCTGCTGATGATCGGCGGGTGGGAGTCTTTCTATGGTGTCAACGGGGGCTATGAGACTGGTCCGATAAGCGCTATCCTGCCGGTGACCTGCAAAAAAAGCGATGACCGGATGAACTATTGCCAGGGGGCAATACCCTGGGTGGAAAAAGAGCATCCCTGCCTGGAGGGCCTGCCCTGGCACGAGCCGCCGGTGTTCTGCGGGTTCAATGAGACCGCGCTGGTTTCCGGAGCCGAGCTGGTGCTCTCGGCCCGCCTGCTGCAAATCCGCGGGGATAAGCTCTCTTTCGCCGTGAAAAGATACCCTCTGCTCGCTTTCCGCTCTGTCGGCAAGGGCAAGACCTGCGCCCTGACCACTGACCTGGCCCCGCATTGGGTCGGCGGCTGGGTGGATTGGAGCTGGGGCGAAAAGAGAGTGTCGGCCCAGGCCAAAGGCGGCAATGCAGTCGAGGTGGGACGCTCCTATGCGCAGTTCATTACCCAACTGGCTGCTTATCTGAGCGCCTGATTGGAGAGGTTGTATCCTGGAAATTCGAAATGTTCGCAATTAATGCAGGGCACGGCAGGCCGTGCCCCTACGTGGGCTTACAAGTAGTGACTAATCCTTGCTGGACGAGGGCCGCCATCTTCAGGGCGGCCCTTTTATATTCCGAGATATTGTTCTGCGGGACTTTATCGAGGGACGTTCGGCGGGCCAAGCCTGGAGCGCTCGGCCAGGCGCTTGAGGAATGTGGTGGAATTGATTACCAGCGGGAAAAAGCCGAACGGCATGTGGGCCTTTTTGCGGAGATAGCTGTCGATAACGCGCCAGGCGTCCACCAGGACACTGATTGCGCCGATAGAGAAAAGCAGCAATGAGGTCAGATCGAGAGAACTGTCGAAAATGGTATCAAAGCCGCTCAGCCAGTGGGTGAATGCACCGGAGGTGAAAAAGCCCATCCCGGTGAGAGTGCCGAATACCAAGGCATTGTAGCGCGAGAGCTTGTAATCCGACACCCGGCAGATCCGGCCGAAAGCCTTCTGCTCACCGGCGGTGAGCGAGCCGCCGACATAAAAGACCGAGATACGCTCCAGGATCCTCACAGGCCAGTAGGAGACAAGGTTAAGCAGGCGCTTCTTGCCCCCGAGACGCTGGATATAGTGGCTCCAACGGTCCAGCCC
>MFIX01000160.1:0-6241 GCA_001780825.1 Candidatus Glassbacteria bacterium RIFCSPLOWO2_12_FULL_58_11
GAGGAACATGTTGACATTGCTCTGGATCGAGTGGCCCAGCAGGCGGACATCGTACTCAACAACCTGCGACCCCTCGAACTCCCGGCGGCACCAGATAGTTGCCGCGGCCACCTTGCCCTCCCGGGCATCCACCTCGAGCCAGCCCTCGTGCACCCCGACAGCGGCATCGCCCTCGATGGACCAGCTCTGCAAGCCTTTATCGAAACCCTCGTAAAAGATTTCCTCCAGCTTGAGCAGCCGGTCGCCGAGTTTTTCGCTGCGTGATTCAGCGAAGACCCCGCCGGCCGGGATGAGCAGCAAGGTGAACAGCAGGAATGGCACCCGCATGAAGAAATTCTCCCATTTAATTTATCTGCTCGACTGTTTTCGCTGATCTTTCCCCGGCCCTAAGAATAACCACACTGTCTTTACTTGACAAGCCCGGCTGCGCTAGAATATTCTCACTGTCATTCCAACGGCAGCCCTTACTCCTCTCTTCCTTGTCCGGAGCCAAAATGAAAAACTCTCTTAGGGTACTGGTCAACTTTCCATTTGTCCTGCTGGCATACTTGCTTTTTGCGACTTCCCTGTCAGCCGGGGAAACCTTCGATCTCGACGGCGGCGGACTGTGGAGCCGCTGGGACAGCGCCACCGGCCGTCTTCTCGCCCTGGAATACCATCGCCCGGACAACCGTCGTGGAACGAATTACGCCTTTTTCGATAAAAGTCAGGGAGCCGGCGGTCTCGAGATCTATGATGAATTGGAAAAGGTCCTCTACAGCGACCGTCGCACGCCCTGCCGGGTCAGCGGGCTGAGCACCAGCCGTTTCGCCAGCCTTCAGAAAGTCGAATTCACCAAGCATTTCGAGGGCGCGCCGTTCGCTATCCAGGTCACGCTCACCGCGGATGCCAGCGGCATCCGGATCGACACCCGGACCGTACTGGAGCAGCTTCCGGATTTGCGCTGGCCGGCCAAGCGCAACGTGCGGGTCAGTTTTGTCCTGCCGGCCAAGGCGAGCCTGCTCGGCTGGGCCCCCGCCTATCCAGAACCGGCGCGGATTACGGAAAAGCCGGTGCGCTATTGTTATGGGATCCAGGAGCCGGGACTGCCGCGCACCGGGATACCCATGTACACGCTTTACGAGCCGGGCGGGGCGGGGATGTCGCTGCTCATGCCCCTGGACCAGCCGAAGGTGCAGTTGAACCTGGGGCCGGAGCCTGAGGACCCGCGGGGGTTATATGTCGGCATGAAACTCGAGGAGCCGAATGCCGAGGCCGGACTGGAATACCTGACTGAACCCGCTAAACTGGTCCCATCAGAGATAAGGGTGGTCCGATTAACCGAGCTGTTTGTCGGCCTCGCCGCGGACCGTCCCCTGCCATTCACCCTCCGGCTGATCAGCCATGCCCCACACTGGCGTCCTGCCCTGGGAAAAGTTTCGGAACTTTACCCGGAGTATTTCAGCCTCTCACCCCGGATGCGCTCCATCTGGAACAGCCGCCTCGGGGCCAATGTGCACCTGACCGACCAGCAACTGGCCGGCTGGCAGGAGTTCGGCGCAGCCTCGGCCTGGCTGCACACCCACTTCCACCGCCACGGTGAATTCATTCCGCCCGAGGCGATCAATGACCCGGACTATACTTTTTTCTGCGAGCCCTACGCCAAGGAGTACCCGGACAATACCGTGCGCAAGAACCGCCTGGTGATCGATCGGCTCTGCGACAACGGACAGGCGGTGTTCCTCTACGGATTCAACATGCACTGCGACACGGTGACAGTGGCCCAGCGCGGTCTTTTCGCCGACCTGACCCGCAATATCGACGGCTCGATCACCCGCTCCTACCACGACCAGCCGGTCATGTTTTTCAACCCCGCCAGTCCGTACGGGAGCCATTTGCTGCGCCAGATGGACCTGATGCAGAAGGTCTATCCGCGGATCATGGGGATCGCTTTGGACAACTGGGCCTATGGCGGGATCGATTTCAGCCACGATGATGGGATCACGATGTTCGGCCACAGTCAGGCGGCCAGCGTCAATTTCAGCCAGCAGCGGATGATCGGCGCAATCGCGGACAAATGGCACTCGACAGGGCGGCTGGTGATGGTCAACAAGGCGCGGACCATCGAGAGCCTGAAAGGGGCGGACTCCATGCTGAGCGAGGCCAGCGGAGCCGAGATTTTCGCCATGTTCGCTTACATGTGCCTGAACCGCCACCTGCACGCCAATGAGTATGATGCCGCCACGGATGCTAAATATGCCGAGTACACACTCAAGTACAGCCTCGAGTGGGGCGGCCAGATCGGCCACGGCCAGACCGAGGCCGACCCGGAGATGACCCGGCATTACTACGCCCTGCTGCAGGCCTTGCGCAACCGCACCTGGGTTTTCGACCCGGACCCGCTGAGCCTGCCCGAAGGCACCACAGGCAACATCTGGCGCATCTCCCCGGATTCTCCCTGGAACCCCGGGGATATAGTGGCAACGGTCGTCCGGCCCAAAGTCAACCTGGCCGATAATAATTTCAGGGAAGGCTTGAAAGTCAAAGTGCGCCTTCCAGAGATACGCCGAATTACCGGGGCTTCCTGGCTGGGCGCCGAGCAGTACGGTAAGCCTCCAATCGCCTGCCGTATGGAGAAAAAGGACGGAGAACTGATTGTAAGCCTGCCGAAAGTCGGCGCGGCCGGGGTCCTGCGGCTGATCCTCGAGTAAAAACTGCGCGCTGTTCCAGCGCGCCGCCGCCGGTGGGTGTCAGTGTTTATACCGGAATCAACCACAAGCGAGGCTCGATGAGCGGAATACCGATATTCCAGGTCGATGCATTCACCAGTCGCCCCTTCCGGGGCAACCCGGCGGCGGTCTGCCTGCTCAAGGCCAAGCGGGAGGACTCCTGGCTTCAAGATGTTGCTCGGGAGATGAATCTCTCGGAGACCGCATTCCTGGTCCCACAGGGCGACTTTTTCCACCTGCGCTGGTTCACTCCGGCCTGCGAGGTAGAGCTCTGCGGCCATGCCACCCTGGCCTCGGCCCATATCCTCTACGAGGAGAAAATCCTCAAAAGCCGCCAGCAGGCGCGTTTCCACACACTCGGCGGGCCGCTGTTCGCCAGCCGGAAGAATTCACGGATCGAGCTGGATTTCCCGGTGGATCCGGTCGCCCGGGCGGATGGGCCGAGAGAGCTGACCGAGGCGCTGGGTTGCAAGAAAGCGGTTTTTATCGGCCGCGGCCGATTTGACTACCTCGTCGAGCTTTCCGGGGAACAGGAGCTGCGTTCTCTCAAGCCGGATTTCCGCAAGCTGGCAGTAGTGACCACCCGGGGGATCATTGTAACCTGCCGCGCCGAGAGCGGCGAGTTCGATTTCATCTCGCGCTTTTTCGCCCCGGCTTATGGGATCGATGAGGACCCGGTAACCGGCTCGGCGCATTGCGCGCTGGCCCCTTACTGGGCGGATAAGCTTGGCAAAGAGGAGCTGACCGGCTTCCAGGCCTCAGCGCGCGGCGGAGTGGTGCAGGTCAGGCTGGGCGAGGGCCGGGTGTACCTGGGCGGGGAGGCGGTGACTGTTCTGCGAGGGACACTGCTGGATTAGTATCCGCTGTCCGGACCATGTGGAGGGGACTATCCGGCGGCGGGAGGCAGGAAGTAAATAGCGTTGAGGGCGAACGACCCTGGGGGGCGGCGCCTGCGCAGTACTGCGCAGGCCCGGCCGCCGGGGCAGCCGGCGCCCGGGCGCGCATGGCTTCACATGCGCGCGCCGCCCCCCGCCATGGGATTCCTCTAAAGCTTAAAACTTACCTCGGGGCCGCTTGAGCTTTTTCTTCACGCTGGAGCTTGCGCCAACGGTAGGGTTCCATGAAGGCTGGAGTGGCGCTTTTTTGTGAGGCTGTCTCTATCTCCCGCGCCAGGTCGGGAAAGCCGTTGTCCCCGTAGTGGCTCACCGTCTCATAAGCCAGCGAGGCCTCGATCAGCTTTATTGCCAGCAGTTCTCCATCCACGAACACATGGGCCAGCAGGCGGCCATAGCGGTCCTTTTCCGCAGGCAGGTATTCTACAGTGTTCGCCCCGCTCAGCAGCTTGCGGGCCAGGGCTGAGGCCTGTCCGCCGAAAGGCTCCTGGCCCAGCGGCTGGCCGCGGTGCACTGTCTCCGGAGTATCGATCCCCAGGACCCGAATGGTCAAGTCTCCGGCGTGGAAAGTATCTCCATCCACCACCCTAATCGCGGTTTTATCGACCCGGACCAGCTCGGTGCTGTAGTGCGGATAATGCGCAGCCGCCGGAGACTGGACCGGCGCATGATAGCCCCGGCAGGCGGCTAAGAGCAGAAGGACCAGCAGGCCCAGGCGCAGCTTTACCGTCAGGCGGGCCATCCGCAATGGCGAACGATATTTTTTCCTGCGGGAATCAGATCTCATATGATACCAGGTCGCTTGCCGCTGTAACTTGCGCGGAGCATAGCGTGGCGCACTGGCCGGCGACAGTTTCCGGGTCGAGCGGAGGGTAAACATGAGTCAGGAGCACTCGTTTCACTCCGGATTCTCGAGCGATGCGGGCTACTCCCTCCGGGCTCAGGTGCCCCTCGACACGGTGCGACTCATCGGCCGAGCACTCGCAGACCAGCAGGTCCGCGCCCCGGGCCAGACGGACCAGCTCGGCGCAGTACTGCGTATCGCCGGAAAGGGTCAGAGCCTGACCTTCAAAACTTATCCGGTAGCCCAGGCCACCGCTGTCTCCATGGTCCATCAGCCCTGACTCCACCTGCCAGCCGGCTTCCCCTTGCACAACAGCGCCCGGTTCAAGCTCCCGCAACTCGAGACTGTATTTTTTAGGTATAACCGAGGGCCAGGCCAGGCTTATCCGGCTGTAGAATTCTTTCAACCCGGCCGGCCCATATATATACAAGCGGGCAGTCCTTTCCGAGCCGGGCGCGTAATTGCAGGCAAAAAGGAATGACACCAGGTCCAGGGTATGGTCCGGGTGGTAGTGCGTGTAGAAAATATGCGAGATTTCCCGCCAGTCCTCGCCGGCGCGGGCCAGACGGTAGAGGGTCCCGGAGCCGCCGTCGAATAGCAGCTTCTCCTCCCGGCCTTGTTCACCGGCAACGACAAGAAAACCCGGCGTACCCCGCTCTGAATGCGGGACGAGAGTCCCCGACCCCAGTACTGTCAGCCGCAAGGCTTGGCCTCCTTCCGCCGCGCCGGACTATTTTTTCAGCAGGTTGAGCACCGCCGAGCTCATGGCCAGCATGCCGGTTCGCAGGGCCGGCTCGGCCACCGGCAGGTAAAGCGCGGAATGCCAGCCCGGCCTGTCTTTGGGAGCTACCGAGGGGTCGCCGGTGCCGACGAAGAACATGAAAATCGGCACTTTTTCTTTCGTGCGGCCCAGCTCGCTGAAATCCTCTCCGCCGGTAGTCTTGTTGCGCAAAAGGACATTATAGGCGCCCAGAGCCGCCTGAAATGCTTTTACAGAAGTTTCCACCAGTGGAGGATCATTGTAGAGCGCCGGGAAAAACTCCTCGGTCCGGTTATGGACTATCGGCAGGCGGTCCTCCGGGACATCGAGGGCCCGGGCCGTGTTCATGCAAATCCGCTCGATACCGGTCAGGAGCTGCTGACGGACCTGGTCGGTGAAAGAGCGCACCGTAAGCTGCAGCTCCACCTTGTCCGGGATAATATTGTGCTTGCTGCCGCCGTGGATCGAGCCGACAGTCACCACGCCGGTTTCTACCGGATCGATTGTCCGGCTGACAAGGGTCTGAAGATTGTTGATCACCTCGGCCGATACCACAATGGGATCGCGGCCCTTGTGCGGCTGGGCCCCGTGGGAGCCCACTCCGCGGATCGTGATATCGATCATGTCAATATTGGCCATGGCCCACCCCGGACAATAGCCGATCTTACCCGCATCAATTGTCGGGTCGCCGTGCTGCGCCAGACAGTAGTCCGGCACGGGCCAGCGCTGGTAGAGGCCATCCGCCAGCAAGGCCCGAGCGCCGCCGCCCCGCTCCTCATCCGGCTGGCCGATCAGGACCAGGGTCCCTTTCCAGCGGTCTTTCAGGGACACGAGCACCTGGGCCGTGCCGAGCAGCGTGGTGACATGCATGTCGTGGCCGCAAGCATGCATCACCGGCGCTTCCTCGCCGTTAAGGTCTGTCATGCGCACAGTGCTGGCATAGGGCGCGCCGGTCTTTTCCTCGACCGGCAAGGCATCCAGGTCGGTCCGGACCAGCACTGTCGGGCCATTACCGTTCATGAGCACCGCCACCACG
>MFIX01000160.1:6276-10231 GCA_001780825.1 Candidatus Glassbacteria bacterium RIFCSPLOWO2_12_FULL_58_11
CCACCACGCCATAGCTGGTCAGGCCCGGGTCGGGGTACTTGCCCACCGGTGCGGCCACCTCGAAACCGAGCTCGCGCAGGGCGCCGGCCAACTTGGCCGAGGTCTCTTTCTCATGAAAGGACAGCTCCGGCCTGGCGTGCAGCTCACGGTAAAAGGTGAGCAGCGCCGGCAGCTTCTGTTCCACCACACCGTGAAGATCGGCGGCCGAAAGATTGCCCGTCGCGGTCATCAGCACCACCAGACCGGCTGACCCGATATTCCGGCCCCTCGGCATTAATTTCTTTACCATCGCTCCTGCCTCCGCTCTATGACTATTGATTGCCCTCTGATTTTCTGATAAGCGCCAGTAACAGGCTGTAAATATCCGATTTAGCGGCTAATTTCCGCCGCCCTATTTGCCAAGCAGATTCAGCGCCGCGGTGGTCAGCGCCTTGAGGCCGGTGGCGATAACCGCCTCGTGCTCGGGCTTGAACAGCGCCGAGTGCAGGCCCGGCCTGGACTCCGGGTCCGAGCCCACCGGCGATGTCCCCAGGCGCATCATGAAAACCGGCACCTTATGGCTGGTCCGGCCGTACTCGCTGAAATCCTCGCCGCCGGTGGTAGGCTTGATCTGAACGAGATTTTCCTTGCCCAGCACGGGCTCGAGCGCCTTGACCGTCCTTTCGGTCAGGGCCGGGTCATTGTAGAGGGCGGGCGTGAACTCGACCCCGCCGTCGATTATGGGCAGGCGGCCCTCGGGGACTCCCGCGGCTTTCGCGGTATAGGTCGTGATCCGCTCGATAGAGGAAAGAATGGTCTGACGGACATCCTCGGCATAAGAGCGCACAGTCAGTTGCAGCTTCACCTCATCCGGGATAATATTGTGCTTGGTCCCCCCATGGATCGAGCCGACCGTCACCACCGCCGGCTCCACCGGGTCGATAGTGCGGCTGACAATGGTCTGAAGAGCATTGATAACCTCGGCTGAGATCACTATCGGGTCCTTGCCTTGGTTCGGCCTGGCCCCGTGCGAGCCTACTCCGCGGATCGTGATATCGATCATGTCCACATTGGCCATGGCCCAGCCCGGGCAGTAGCCTACCTTACCCGCCTCCAGCGAGGGGTCCACATGCTCGGCAATAGCAAAGTCCGGTACCGGCCAGCGCTCGTAGAGCCCATCCGCCAGCAGGGCGCGCGCGCCTCCGCCCCGCTCCTCCGCGGTCTGGCCCACCAGGATCAGGGTGCCTTTCCACTTGTCTTTCAGTGCAGCCAGGAGTCGCCCCGTGCCGATCAGGACAGTCGTGTGCATGTCGTGGCCGCAGGCATGCATCACCCCCACCTCCTCGCCGGTAATATCTGTCATCCGCACTTTGCTCGCCCAGGGCAGCCCGGTATTCTCTTTAATCGGCAGGGCATCCATGTCCCCCCGCACCAGCACGGTCGGGCCTTTGCCGTTTTTCAGCACCGCCACCACGCCATAACAGGTATATTTGTCATCCGGGTAGCGGCCTATCGGGTAGGTGACCTCGTAACCGGCCTTGCGCAGCTCCTCGGCCTCGCGGGCCGAGGTGTTCTTCTCGAAATAGCTGAGCTCCGGATTGGTATGCAATTCCTTGTAGAGCGCGGCCAAAGAGCTCAACTCGGCGGCGATTCTTTTATCCAGGTCCTGGCCGAATACGGCGCAGGGCAAACCGATCAACATAGCGGCAAGCAACAGCCTGGTCCCGAGCGATCCGGTCATTATACGTGCTCCTCTCTCGCATGAAATGGCGGATGGAAAATTAACTATAAAACACTTGCCTCAACTCGACAATCTTTTCCAGTCATTTAATTTTTCGGCGAAGCTATAGAGGATCGCATCTTTGGATGCCCCATGCCCCGAAGCTTGATTTAAAAAGCCCGATCAATTAAACTAACCTTCCTGCTGAGGCAGCCGACAATACAATTCTCTAAAAAAACTTCTACCTCGAACAGGGATCAGTATCATATGAGCCAGAGTTACGTAAATCCTTCGGTGATTATTATCGGCGGCGGCATGATCACCGAACTCCAGATTCTTCCCTCGCTCTATCACCTTCAGCGCCAGGGCCTGATCGGCGATATCTCGATCTGCGCACTCAATGCCGCGCCGCTCAAGAAACTGGCCGAAAACCCGGGCTTGAAAAAGGCCTTCCCCGGAAAAAGCTTTACGCCCTACCCCGATTTCAAGCGGGTCGATCCGCAGAAACCGTATCCTGAGCTTTACCGCGAGGTGCTGCGGAAAACCCCGGAGCGCTCAATTGCGGTGGTGGCAGTGCCGGACCAGCTCCACTACGGGACCATCCAGGAGGCCCTGGAATGCGGCCACCACGTGCTGACAGTCAAGCCGCTGGTGCTCAATTACGCCCAGGCGGTCGAGCTGGAAAAACTGGCCCATGGCAAAGGGCTGTTTGTCGGCATAGAGTACCACAAGCGTTTCGATGACCGCAGCCTGATCACCCGTGGCCGTTACCGCGGCGGCGACCTGGGCGATTTCCGCCTGGGCTATGCCAGCCTGATCGAGCCCTGGTATTACCGCAACTCGAATTTCCAGAACTGGTGCACGACTGCGAACTCCGACATGTTCACCTATATCGGCTGCCATTATGTGGACCTGGTGGCTTTCATTACCGGGCTGCTGCCGGTGGAGGTCTCGGTTTACGGGGTGGTCGAGGAATACCCCAACGGCAATAAGGGCTATCTCTGGACCGATGGCCGGGTGCTCTGGAACAACGGGGCCTGCCTGGCGGTGCTCAACGGGATGGGCTACCCGAATGTCGCCCCGGGTGGTAACAGCCAGGGCTTGACCCTGTTCTGCAAGGGCGAAAAAGATGGCGCACTGGTGATGCACGATGACCAGTACCGGGGGGTGAAACACAGCTATACGGTCAAGGGGCCGGATGAGGGCGACAGCTACTACAATGAGGTCAGCCCGGATTATTTCAAGCTGGTGGACCTGGGCGGCGGGATGCTGACCCCGGTGGGCTATGGCCACCGCTCAATCGAGGGGATCGTGCGGGCGGTGCACCGGGTGGAGGCGGCCGCTGAGGGCGCGGAAGGCGCAAAGGCGCTCAAAAAACGCCAGGCGGAGATCGAGGCGATTGACCGGGAGGGCATAATCGCCACCCCGGCCAACAGCTCCTACAATGAGCTGGTGATCGAGGCCGGAAGACTGTCGATCACCAACCAGGGCCGGCCGGTGACCATCGAGTACGGCAAAAAGCCTTCCGTGCGCTTCCGGGACTGAGAGACAGCGGCTTGAAAACGAGCCGAAATATACCTGCTTTGCCGGTAAATTGCGGGCTGTAGGGGCGGACCCAGGTGTCCGCCTGGGCGCATACGCGGGTGCGCCCCTACGCAACCCACTGCATTTATTTTCCCGAAATGGTATCTCTGGGGCTTCCGGCGCTGTCCGGGAGCTTTCTTCCTCTGTTTCTCCCGAATGACGAGGACTCCAGCGGCTTCACGCTCACCTCGATCTTGATTTTCTGCGCAACCTCCAGCGGCACGCTTATCTCCGCCACTTCCCCCTCCATTTCGCTCAACCTGATCTCGCCGGAAAGATGCTGCTCCAGGTTGCCCTCGAGCACCAGCCCGGTCTTTTCATCCAGTTTCAGAGTCCCTTGCTGTTCGCCGGAAAAGGACAGCCGGAGACTCATCCCGGCAGTATCGATAGCTTCCGCATCAGGGTCCGGTTTTAGAGTAGAGCGCAGCTCGACAGTCGCCACGCCGGAATTGCGGTCGAGCAGTTTCAGGCTGTCTGTCAGGACTACTGGCCAGGCGGCAGCCTTCTCCGTTCGCGCGGTCCAGGTGCCACCAACTCTCACCGGTTTTGCCGGGAAAAGTCCGCGAACCCGGACCAGCGCCGGATGGAATATCCTGTTCCCACCCTCACCCATCAACTCCCGCGCGCTTTCCAGATGTTCCCGCTTGATGAAAGAATCCGTAAGTTCCGGCA
>MFIX01000161.1:0-16359 GCA_001780825.1 Candidatus Glassbacteria bacterium RIFCSPLOWO2_12_FULL_58_11
AGAGCGCCATATAAAATTGATTGCCGCCGAGCTGGGCGTAGCCGCCGGGAGGGTGCGGGCCGCGGCCGAGCTGCTGGAGGAGGGGGCCAGCGTACCCTTTATCGCCCGCTACCGCAAGGAGGCCACCGGCAGCCTGGACGAGGTGGCGATTACCACGATCCGTGACCGGCTGGACCAACTGGCCGAGCTGGACAAACGGCGCGCGGCGATTCTTGCCTCACTAGAGGAGCGGGGCCTGCTCACTGAGGAACTCGAGCAGAAAGTCCTGGCCGCCGAAACGCTTTCCGTGCTGGAGGACATCTACCTGCCTTTCCGGCCGAAACGCCGGACCCGGGCCACTATCGCCCGGGAAAAAGGGCTGGAGCCTCTGGCCGCGCGCATCTTCGAGCAGCAGGAATTTGACCTGGAGGCGGCGGCCGCGGAATTTATCGACCCGGAAAAGGAGCTCTCTTCTGTGGAGGAGGTGCTGGACGGGGCCCGCGATATTATCGCCGAATGGATCAGCGAGGACCAGCAGGCCCGCGGACGCCTGCGAACCCTGTTCGCCGAGCGGGGCGTACTGCGCTCGAAATTGTCCTCCGGCAAAGAGGCCCAGGCGGCCAAGTACCGGGATTATTTCGAATGGGAGGAGCCGGTTAAAAACGCGCCCTCGCACCGCATTCTGGCGATGCGCCGGGGAGAGAACGAGGAAATGCTTAGCCTGCGCTTCCAGCCGCCGGAGGAGGAGGGGCTCGCGATAGTGCACGAGCTCTTTATACGCTCCGGCAATGCGGCCTCCGCCCAGGTCGCCCTGGCGGCCGGGGACAGCTACAAGAGGCTGCTCGCTCCCTCGATGGAGACCGAGCTGCGGGGTGAAATCCGAAAACGAGCCGAGGCCGAGGCGATCCGCATTTTCGCCGAAAACCTGCGCCAGCTCCTGCTCGCCCCGCCGCTGGGCGGCAAGCGCGTGCTGGCCGTGGACCCGGGGTTCCGCACGGGCTGCAAAATCTGCTGCCTGGACAGCCAGGGCAAGCTGCTGGCCCATGACACGCTTTTCCTGCATCAGTCCGAAAAGCTGTCCGTGGAGGCAACGAAGAAAGTCCTCCAATTATGCCGGGATTACAAAATTGAGCTGATCGCGGTGGGCAGCGGAACCGCCGGCCGGGAAACCGAGGCCTTCCTGCGCGGCCTCGAGCTGCCGGAGGGCGTGAACGTCGTGATGGTCGATGAGAGCGGGGCCTCGGTGTATTCGGCCAGCGAGGCG
Organism: Candidatus Glassbacteria bacterium RIFCSPLOWO2_12_FULL_58_11; assembly: GCA_001780825.1. Lineage (GTDB taxonomy): Bacteria > Gemmatimonadota > Glassbacteria > GWA2-58-10 > GWA2-58-10 > GWA2-58-10. Next base: position 1,244 of record MFIX01000161.1, read on the forward strand.
GCCCGTGAGGAGTTCCCGGATCAGGATGTGACCGTGCGCGGCGCGGTGTCGATCGGCAGGCGGCTGATGGACCCGCTGGCCGAGCTGGTCAAGATCGAGCCGCGCTCGATAGGGGTGGGCCAGTACCAGCACGATGTGGACCAGAAGGAGCTCAAAAGGAGCCTGGATGACGTGGTCATCAGCTGTGTCAATAAGGTCGGCGTGGAGCTCAATACCGCCAGCCACCGTCTCCTGACATACGTATCCGGCCTGGGCCCCCGGCTGGCGACGAGTATCGTGGCCTGGCGCGACAGCCACGGCCCGTTCAACAGCCGCGCTCAGCTTGCCGAGGTGCCGCACCTGGGCCCCCGGGCTTTCGAGCAGGCGGCGGGATTCTTAAGGATCAGCGGCGGAGACAACCCCCTGGACGCCAGCGCCGTGCACCCCGAGAGCTACCCGGTGGTCGAGGCCATGGCCCGCGACCTGGACTGCACTGTGGCCGGGCTGCTCAAAGAGGAGCCCCTGCGGCAGCGGATCGACCCGCGGAAATATGTAAACGACAAAGTGGGCCTGCCCACCCTGAACGACATCCTGGCCGAGCTGGCCCGGCCGGGAAGGGACCCGCGGCCGGCTTTCGAGCTGTTCGCCTATGCCGCGGGCGTGCAGAAACTGGAGGATGTGAATCCGGGCATGCGCCTGCCGGGGATCGTGACCAATATCACCGCGTTCGGCGCTTTCGTGGATATAGGAGTGCACCAGGATGGGCTGGTGCATATCAGCCAGGTGGCCGACCGCTACGTGAAAAACATCCACGAGGTGCTGAAAGTGCGCCAGAAAGTGGAAGTGACAGTGCTGGAGGTGGACCTGGCGCGCGGCAGGATTTCTCTATCCTTGAAAAAGCAGCCGCGGATAGCGGGGCAGGGAAAAATTGATAGGTAAGATTAGTTAATCGGATGTTAGTGAATTATCGTAGGGGCGACGCATGCGTCGCCATTTAATCAATGAATAGTACCTTCATGCGTGAATATTTCAAAGCATTCTAGCAAGGATAATGCAACGGGCGCGGCATGCCGCGCCCCTACATTAATTATGACATTTTATACAGTTAAGCTTCAGGCAGCGGAATCGCACTGAATTCCCTCCCGTCCCAATCACAACCTTCCCGCTTTGAGCTTTTCAGCAAACTCCTGGCCCAGGCGGCGCTCATAGCCGCGGTAAACCTGCGGATCATCCAGGCGGGCCAGGTCCAGCTCCAGCATGCGGCGCTGATCGGCAAACGCCGCGGCCGAGATTTTTTCGGGGTCCACTGTATCAAACAAAAGCTCCTTCAGGGATTTCTCCTCTTCGCGGTATTTTTCCTGCCCGGCTAGGTTTTCGAACTCTCCGGGGTCCTCTGGCAGATTGAAAAGCAGTGGCTCCATTCCCACGAAATGCACGTACTTCCACTCAGCCTTACGCACCCAGAAAACCCCGGTCAGGTTGCCCTCGTTATTCAGCTCGCCATAGGCCCAGCGCTCCGCGCCGCTTTCCGCACCGGCGGCCAGGGGCTGAAGCGAGCGGCCCCGCAGTCCCTCGAAAGGCGGCAGGCCGGCTATCTCGAGTAGCGTAGCTGCCAAATCCACATGGGAAACCGGCGAGTCCACCCGGCCTGACGGGAATCCCGGCCCGGCGATAATCAGCGGCACGCGAGCGGCGTTATCGTAAAAGCAGCTCTTGAACCACATCCCGTGTTCGCCAAGCATCTCGCCGTGGTCCGAGGTAAAAACGACAAGCGTGTTTTTCAGCGCGCCGCTATTCTCCAAGGCCTGCATGATTTGCCCCACCCACTCGTCGAGCATGGTGATCGAGCCATAGTAGGCCGCCCTGGCCCGGAGGATGTTGCCCTCGGGGAAAGGCGCCAGGTCGAACATGTTGTAATGGTTGAGTCCGGCTAACTCCGGGTGAAGCTGGGGCGGCCAGCCGCCAGGCAACTCAGGCAGCAAGATATTGTCCGGAGGGTACATCCGGTAGAAGCGCTCGGGCACCCGCCAGGGCGGGTGCGGGCTGACCAGTCCGGCATACTGCATCCAGGGTTTCCGGCCCAGGCCGGGCAGGTCCCGATCGAGGAAGCGGAGCGCCTCGGCCACGTATTTCTCATCCGGGCTCGGCCGCTCATCTATGAAAGCCTCGATTTGCTCCCGCGAGTCGATGCGTGGAACAATGGGATTGCGGAAATATGCGGTGATATCCGGGCTGGGGCCGTGGCCGTGTTCGGTCTCGAATTCCTGCATCCCGTAGTCCCTCCCGGCGCGGAAGTCCAGCTTGCCGGTGGCCCGGCAGAGGTAGCCGGAGGCGGTCAAGCGGTTGGCCCAGGTGGGAAAGCGGCCATCGAACGGCGCGGCGTTGTCATAGGCCTCGACCTCGTGCGGGTAAAACCCGGTGAACAGCGCGGCGCGGGCCGGCACGCAAACCGGGCTGTTGCTGTAGCAGTTGGTGAAAACCGTGCCGCGCCGGGCCAGACGGTCCAGGTTGGGGGTATAGACCAATGGATGCCCGGCATAGTGCGCGCAGGAGCCGTTGAACTGATCCGTGCAGATGAAGAGGATATTGGGCCGTGAGGAACTCCCGGCCGGGCCCCGGCCGCAGGCCACTGGACCGGCCAGCGGGACAATGCCGGCTGCGGCGGCGCTCACCCTGAAAAATTCTCTTCTGTCCATGGATGCTCTCCGCAAGAAAAAAGGGTGTCCCCGGAAAAGGCCGTTATGCGGCAGGCAGGCGCACTCCCGCCTCAGGGGAAATATCCGGTACTGCAAGCAGAGAATTTCTGTCGGATCGATTGAACGGAATATCCGCACGCAGGCGGTGATTGTTTGCGGCGCGGGGCAAAAGGGCTTTTGGCGACCGCTGTACTTAAGTAAACGGCAACCTTCGGGCCGGAGTAGCCCCGACCGGCGGCCCCGGATACTGCGCTCCCGGACCGGGCGGCGAAGAATATTTTCCGGGCGCGGGCCTGAAACAAACTAAAACCAATCCACCGCCGGAGCAATATTTCGCCTGCTGGACTAGAGCGCCGGTTCCGGCGGGCGGAGCCCGCGGAGCTGTTGGCCGTCAGCCCTGTTTAATCGCTTATATCATTTTATCTTAAGGGAAAGTGTCGTGAAATTCACTTTTTTAATGAAAAACGCGGCAAGATGTTGCATTTTTCTTCGCAATCTGGTATGCTTTTCGAAATATCTTTTCAGCACTACCAGGAGGAACAGGATGGTGGATCAGGAATTCAAGGAAAAATTCATCAATCTCTGGCAGAGGTATTTTCCCGGGGCGGAGCTGCCGATCACCTTCTACTACACGGAGCGGGAGCTGTCCGCGGAAATGGTTCCCCCGGCACACAAGCAAAGTTGTCTTATCTGTGAGCTGGCGCAGGTCCGCAGGGGTAAGTCGCTGCTCTTTGACTGCGAATCACTGGGCTGCGGCGGAGCCCAGCGGTATCTCGGGTTTGTCCAGGAGCTGCGGCCAAACTTCGAGTATTTCCTCTCCTGTGGGATCAAGGGCGAGCTGGAGGGCGAGCGTTACAAGAAAACCCCCGAGCTGGTGCTGGAATTCATGAAAAGGATGCCGGTAGTGAGCGCCCCGCACCCGTATATCGTATTTAAAAGGTGGGATCGGCTGGAAGACCTGGACAGCCCGGAGGCGGTGATCTTTTTCGCCACGCCGGACGTCCTCTCGGGACTGTTCACTCTGGTTAATTTCGACCGGGAGGACCCGGACGGGGTATTCGCTCCTTTCGCCGCGGGCTGCGGCTCGATAGTCCATTACCCGTACCTGGAAAGCCAAGCCGACGACCCGCGCGCCGTGCTGGGTATGTTCGATGTCTCGGCCCGGCCCTGCGTGGGCGCCGGCGTACTCTCATTCGCAGTGCCGATGGTGAAATTCAGCAGCATGGTCGAGAACATGGAACAAAGCTTCCTGATTACCGGGTCCTGGAATAAAGTGCAGAAGCGTATCGGGCTGGCCGGCAGTCAGCCGGCCGGACCGGAGTAATGACCCTGACCTGGAGAAAACCGAATCTCGATCAACCGCTGCGATAAAGACGGAAGCGTTCGGGCCGGCCCGCGCTGAATGGCCCGGTTTCCCCTCTCACTCTCCCTCCCCAAACCACTGCTTCATTCGTCACTCACCTTAAAAAGCGACTGATAATCGCTCTCATAATAAAATCCGACCTTTTTTTATTTCAGAGTGTAAATAATTTAAATAATGTATTCGATTTTTTCGCTCCAGACTCTCAGACTGAAAGGAGCGGTGATGCACAATAGATACCTGTCATTGGCCTTATTCCTGGGCCTGACTGCCTGGCCGCCGGCCTGCGACAGAGGCCAGGCCGGGCCGGAAGAGGAGGCGGTTTCCTCGGAGAGTGAATCGGTAACGCTGAGAAGGGGGGAGAGTATCAGCGGCAAAGTGGTTAAAACCGATGAAGAATGGCGCAAGATATTGACGCCGGAGCAGTACAGGATCGCCAGGAAAGCTGGCACGGAACCGGCATTTTCCGGTAAATACGATGAATTCGACCAGAAAGGCACCTTCGTCTGCGTCTGCTGCGGAAACGAGCTTTTCAGCTCCGCGGCCAAATTCCACTCCGGCACGGGCTGGCCCAGTTTCTGGGAGCCGATAGGGAAAGGGCGAGTGGGAGAGAAAGAAGACCGGCAATTCGGCATGCGCAGGACAGAGGTGCTCTGCAGCCGGTGCGATGCGCACCTGGGTCACGTGTTCAATGACGGCCCGCCGCCTACCGGCATGCGCTTTTGCATAAATTCCGCCGCGCTGGATTTCCAACCGGCGAAATAGCAGTGCGGGGTGGAGGAAGGGTAGTTCAGGCGATAGATGAAACGAAGGCCGCCTCCGGCAACCGGAGGCGGCCTTTGTCACAGGCGACAAATTTTCATGCAAAGACTTCCAGGCGGGGCGATTATTAATTTGCCGGATAACTGTCAGCCTGGAAAACGAGCCGGAGATCGGTGCAAAGACAGGAAATATTTTTTTGATGCGACGCGGTAGTGCGCTGTTATTTTTGCCCCGGAGAAGCTTTTTTTAATATATCGAGGTCCAGGGCTTCCCGGCGATGGCCCTGATATCCGGTGATAGTTGTCGCCGCCACGACCGAGGAAATAATCGCCTCCTCGGCAGCCTCTGCCGCGGCCCTGAACAGCGCGCCGGCAGGCTCGTTATTGAGCGGCCTGCGGCTGCGGCCCAATGATCCCTCGCCCATGACCTCGCGGAAGTCCGGATGTACGGAGAAAGCAATGGCATAGTCGCCGCTGCCGTTGGAGAAATCCGCTCCGGAGCGGGCCATACCGGCGAAAGCGCGACGGGCCAGGCGGCGCAGGTTGCGGCTCTCGAGCGGGGCATCGGTAGCCAGTACCAGAATACAGGAGCCGCTGCCCGGCTTTTCGATCTCTGCTTTTGCTTCCAGCACTTTCCCGTTAACTGTCAGCCGGCCGCCGAAATTTGTCTGAGCCAACACCCCCAGCGTATAGCGCCCGCCCTCAATCTCGACCACCCGCGAGGCGCTGCCGATCCCGCCCTTGTAGCCCAGGCAGGTTGTCCCGCAGCCCGCGCCGACCGAGCCCAGCTCCAGCGGTCCGCCATTAGCCGAGCGGAGGGCCTCGAAAACATCCTCCTGAGTGATCGCCCGAGCCTGGATGTCGTTCAGAAAACCGTCATTGGTTTCCGCCACCAGAGGGTTGATCGACTGCACTTTTTCCATTCCGGGCAGGGAGAGCATATAGGAAAGCAGGGCATCGGCCACCCGCGAGACGCAGAGGGTATTGGTGAGCAGGATCGGGGTCTCGATCCGGCCCAGCTCGTGGACCTGGGTCGATCCGGCCAGCTTGCCGAACCCGTTGAACACCTCCACCGCTCCCGCGACCTTTTCCAGGAACAGGTTCCCGCCGTGCGGCAGGATCGCGGTCACCCCCGTGCGGATAGCCTCGCCGCGAATAATGGTGCGGTGTCCCACCAGCACGCCCGGAACATCGGTGATATCGTTATGCGCCCCCGTGGGGAGCGTGCCGATTACAACACCCAGCTCGCGCAATCCCGGCCTCTGGCCTGCCATAGCCTCGCTCCATAAAAACAGTGATAAGCAGATAAACGCCGCCGGTCTCAGATATCGCTTCATCTTAAACCCTCCCGGCTAAGGCATTACGATTCCAAATTCAGGATTAATGGATTGTCACGTGGCTCAGACGGTACCAGCCATCCGTGGCGCGGACCTCAAGTGGCAGGGCGATCCGCGGCTCGCGGCTCCAGGGATCGAGAAAGGCGAGCCCCAGCTCGTACTCTCCCGGCGGCATATCCGCCGGCAGCTCGATCCGCGAGCGGATCTCGACCGGGCCGGGCAACCAGTTCCGGATATCCGCCCCGGTATCCACCACCCAACTCGCCCCGCTCTGCCTGTTTCGCAGCTCGAAAGCCAGCGGATGCTTGAGGTAACAGGGAGCCACGCCCTTGTTCTCCCACTCCATCTCGTAATATAAGCTTCCGCCGGCTTTCGCGGTTGCCGGGTGAGACAGGCGCTCGAGCACGAAACGGTAGCCCATTTTCCTGCCGAACTCGACCACCTTGTCCCACCAGGCATCCGGGACCGGGACAGTGCCTAGATGCACCACCGAGGCGTGCCAGCGCAGAGCCTCGGAAAGGATCTTGTCGATATCGAAATGGTCATCGTACCAGGTCTGGATCGATCCGCAGGACTCGAAAACCACCGGTCCGTTCCGCCAGGCCTCATTGGCTTCTTCCGCATCGAGGGCCTGCTGGTAGAAATCCTCCATGTGGTTCCAGGTCGGGCTGAACATCCCGTAATCGCCCAGGCAGTCAGCGCGCCAGCCGGTGCCTTTTTCGACCGCGTATTTAAGCTCCTCAGCTCCGCCGATCTGCATGACCAAAGGGGTTTTCTTGAAATTGTCCAGGTAGAGGTCGACAAATTTGCGCAGGATCGAATCCGGCGGCATGTTCAGACCTGTCCCGCTGGTGTGCCACTCGGCCCAGCGGCCTACGGTGCCGATATCGACATGGTCCAGGTAGGGCGTGCCATCGTAGCGCGCGGCCAGGGCCCGGATCAGGTTGGCGTGCTTTTCGTAAAAAAGCGCTGAGCTGTAGTCCGGCTGCCAGCCCACCTCCTCGGTGTAGCTCTGGCCCTTGAGGCCCTGGTCGATCAGCCACTGCGGCACATCGACCACCCCATCCTGGCACATCACCCGCAGCATGATCTTCTGGCCGTTCGCCGTTCCAAGCTCGATCATCCGGTCAATCAGCGCGAAATCGATCTGGCCCTCTTGCGGTTCGATGTCTTTCCAGTACCAGCGGAACTGGGCGATGGAGCACAGGGGATGGCGGAACTGGCGGACCCAGTTGTTGAAGCTTTCGACCGAGACAAAGCCCATGCCGGGGTTGAGCAGCAGCTCATCGGTCTCCCGGGGGGTAACCACGACAGCGTAGGGCGCCAGACGGCCCCACATCAGGTCCAGCAGGAAATCCAAAGCATCCTGTGTGCTGTAAACGCCATCGGCGTTGTAATCCAGCTCCGGAGCGGCCGGGTCCGCCCGGCCCCTTAGCAGCAGGGAAAGCACATCCTCGAATCCCACCGCGTCGTCTCCATTGTAATCCCGTCCGCTATGGGTCTGTTGCGCTCCGCTCTGGGCGGACACCAGGGCCAGGGCGCCGAGAGAGAGCAGCAAGGCCAACAGGATGACCATTAGCCGTTTGTTACTTTTGAAAGCCATAAATCTACTTCGTTTCTACCTGGATAAATCTGGAAACCGATGAATCGAATTTTTCAACGCCTTTTAAAACAAAATACAACTGAGAGGCTAAGCCGACAAGCCGGTTAAGGGAATCGCCCACAACTAAAAAAGCGGGCGCAGTCCCGATAAAATCGGAACGCCTCTACGCCTATTTACTAGCCTTAGAATTCAATTATACGGCGGTAAGAGCATAAACTATAGTTTTGGAGAAAAACCGCCAATTCAAAGCGATTACATATAAAACGTCACGAACATAACATTATAACAATAAAATAAGGCCCATTATAGTATATGATTAACATTTCTTTTGGACTTGACAAAATACTGAAGGCAGCCTAAGATAAAAATGGACATTGAAATTAATTCCTCAATGTATCCAAATAAAAAAGGCTCCTACCATCCACGTCCGCCAAGACATTTCCGGTAAGAGCCTGTGTGGCAATCCCTTGAGGGACTGCTGACTAAGAATAACAGCTTTCCCCCGGGATTGTCAACCTCTTTTGGGGGCCGATAGGCCAGAAAGGAGGTTGGCATGGAGTAAAATCTTGGATGAATTTCACGCTTTTTTCCGACTCTTCCCGAGGGAAAAATGGATAACATCAAAGGTAAAATTGGATTAACTGCTTTATTTTTATTTGGACTTGTTTGTTATGCAAAAGCTTACAGCCCCGAATTACCTGCAGAAATCAACATTAGTGCAACTTATTCCGGCCCTCAGCAAGTAATGCTCAATATTGATGTAAAAGGAGATATAGAATTTGCGCTTGAACAAATTGTAAAATTGGATCCCCGATTAACAGCCGTAGCGGGAAACCTAAGGCAAAAATACATTCTCCCGGCAAATGGATCGATTACTAATTCAGTAATCGTAGGGTTTGATGTTTTTTTTGATTATTACGTCATTTCTGTCAATGTTAAAGATATTTGCAATGATTGCTATGGTTCTTTTGAGAAAGGCGAGCAATTCTATTTGGTACCCTTAGAAAAAGAACCACTAATTATGACCTTTGGTCAATTCTATGAAAGATTGATAAAAGAACCAGCCTTCGCCGAAAAGCTTGGGTTTATTGTATCGGAATCAAAAGCCAAGCCTGGTATTAAAGGATTATTTAACTACCGGAAAAGCGAATTGACAGCGCAAGAGGCAAAAGCTTTTTTCCGCGGTGAATTTAAGCCTCAGGCCTTCAGGCCGACTGAAAATCGAAAGGAAAGGAGCAGGAACAAAGAGTTACTTGCCTCTACCTACCAAAGGTCAGGGCGGATCTCTTTTTACGATGATAATTGGGATACAACATATGGAGTACCAAGAGCTGAGGTTGCGGTGGTTGTTTACTATACACCGGCCTGGGAAGAAGTATGGGGATATGGAGTAACGGACGATGATGGCTATTACAATGTCACTTTTACAATACCTGATGGCCAATCTTTATATGAATCTTTAGTTGGTATTCAGGTTTATCTGGAAAACGAGAGCAATGCAATATTGGTAAAGCACCCGACTACTGGATTATATATGGGGGAAACCATTAAAAATAATTACAACTGGAGCCTGAATGCTGCAGATGCTTTTTATGGACCTTCGAAAATTCAATGGTCCATCACTATGAGTTACGTCGCATCCAGTTCAAGTGGATTTGGTGGTGGAAGCGTTGATGTTCTTTTACCTAAGGATACTAATGAATATAGGACAGATCCTGATCCTAACCAAATCTGGTTAAAATCAATTTGGAGTTGGGATTTATGCTTGGAAACAGCTTCACATGAACATGGACATCATATAATGTATGCCAACATGGGGTTTTCGCTTGGAATGCCCGAATGGGGGCTCTGTAGTAAAAAAACTCCAGGATCCGGTGTTTGGGGGGAAGGATGGGCGCAATTCTGGGCTACAAAGATAGCTCTATATTTCGGACACGATGTTCATGATCCAACACCGGATAGTAATCCAGCTTGCTCTTCAATATCTGACTCGACGGCGGGAAATGTACTGCATGCATTATGGGATTTATATGACGGGAATGGTGATGAGCCTTACTCCTACTGGTCAAAAATGGATGATGCCCTTAGAAGCACAGGTTCTTATACTGTATATGATTACATCGCGGCTCTCAAAGATCAATATGAAATGGAAGCTATCAAGGAGGCAATAGAAGATGCAATTCAACACAATCTGCCTCCATCGCCAGGCATGCTGCTAGCCGCCGCAGAATCAGTACCCTTGGAACTGCCCAAATCATTCAAGCTCTCCCAGAATTGTCCTAATCCCTTCAATCCTTCAACAACTATCTCTTTTGGTTTGCTGACGGAAGAAGGGAATGTGGACCTTTCTATTTACAACCTAAGAGGTGTAAAGGTAAAGACCTTACTCAACGGGCCACGAGGGGCCGGAACTTATGCTGTTTTTTGGGACGGCATGGATGACTATGGGAGAAAAGCAGCGAGCGGGATTTATTTTTATAGATTAACTGCCGGGCAGCTAATTTCTACTAAAAAGATGGTGCTTATAAAGTAACTACTTTGAATTGGGCGAGGTGCAATGCACCTCGCCCGACTTTTTCTAGAGGTAGCAATCATGCTTAAAAGGCTACTTTTTTTGAATATAAAAAAATGTAAAATTATCAGTTTGTCTATTGGTGCATTTCTTTGCCTTAACTCAAGTTTGGAAGCGAAACTCAGTTCTACTTTCTTAATTCCAAACATCATAGTTAATTTTGAACCTCACTTGGATAGCGATATAAATTATGACTGGAAAGTGGACATCAATGATGTGGCGCTGTGGTTTAATTTTCTTGCGGATACCAGCCTGGTCACTCGGGATACGATATTATACAGAGGTATTCATTTAAACCGCGATACCAAATATTTTTTGTATTGGATATTCAAGACCGATAGCTGGGTTGGAGGCGGATATGGCCCTATCCTGGATCACCCGGACAGTCTGCCTGAAATAAGCGGGCTGGCTTTGGCTCTGGCGGACAGCCAGTTGACAGCTTTGAAAGAGGTAAAGCCGGAATGGTCCCCAGGGCTGGAAGCCATCCGCAGGCAGTTCGGCTTGACCGGTAAGCCGCCGGTACCTCTCAATCCGGACCTGAACGGCGACCACTTGAACAATATCAGCGATGTCGCCCTTTTTTTCATCTACCTGGCTGACAGCCTGCGACAGCTGCCTGATTCGAATGCTGTGCTCCGCTCGCTGGATTTCAATGCGGATGGCGTGGTCAATTACCGGGATTGCCAAGCATTTCTGTGGCGCCTGCATTATGATCGCTTTCAATCACAATATTTATATGAGCCTCCTCCTGCTCCAAGCCTTGTTGACCCGTCTGCGCTACCTGCTCTTTCCGAAAAAAGCCGGTATTTTGCCTTAAGGATGCTTTCCTGGATGCATCGTGATGGACTTACAAGAGATGCGAACGGAGCCGCCCGGGCGCTTAATTTACCGGAGCTGTCGGACTCGCTGATACCGGCCAACCAGGATGGTGACCTCGATCGTGACCTGAGAGATGCGCTCCTGTTTTTCGAGTTTGTGAGCGAGTTCGAACAAGGCCAGCTGGACACGACCGGGCTTCTTCCCCGGCTGGACATGAATTTTAACGGCACCCTCGATAGCCTGGATGTGGATAATTTTCTCTTTTTCCTGTTTTTCAAAAACGTTCCGGCAATGGTCCCGGACCGTGAATTGCCGCGGATCAGCGCCACATCAAAAGTTTTCGCCCTGGACTGGCTGACCCGAGAGGAACTGCGTCACCCTGAATGGATAACCGATGAAAGAATAAGCAAGTGTTCCATTCTCAGAGAAATGCTGTCCACGGTGCCGACCACCAAACCCGAAATCTGCGACTATGACGGTAACGGAGTGGCGGAGATTGCCGATCTGGTTTACATGGTCGTGCTAGGCAGTCAAAACAGCCCCCTGGCGGATAAAAACGGCGACGGCAGGTTTAAAATTAACGATGCTGTCATTTTCCTGAATGATCTGCGGGCCGGCCGCTGTCCAACACTGAATACTGCAAATCAGTTTCTTGCATCCGCCCATCCGGCCGGCTTTCCTGGCAAAACTGAAATACAAAAGGCTTTTGGTCTAATAAGCCAGATGGAACTATCAGCAAGTGAAAGGCAGGCCCTGGCAGTAAAATTCGGCTTACAATTTACAAAGGCCAATCCCACCTCTGGCTTTTCGCTCGGTCAAAACAGTCCGAATCCTTTTAACCCCTCAACCGCGATCAGTTTTAACCTGCCAGAGGATTTTCAAGAGGTGAATTTGTCTGTTTTCGATATCCGCGGCAGGCTGGTCATCAATCTTATCAGCGGTACGCGGTCGGAAGGCGCTTACACAGTTTTCTGGAACGGTAAAGATAAGAATGGAATGGATCTGCCGAGCGGAGTTTATTTCTGCCGGTTGAGAGCCGGAGGGTCCGCAGCGACAAGGAAGTTGATTCTGCTAAAATAAAAATTTCCTGGTGCCCTACATCACCGCCACTTATCCCCCGTAACCGATATTTCGAAGGCCAAATCCGCCATACATTAACCGTAGGGGCGCAGCCCCGATAATATCGCGGCGCCCCTACGATTTAATTATTCAATCTGCATTAAACTAATTATATGTCGGCAGGAAGGAATACTCCTTGGCATAATAGAGCATCTGCTCGGTAAAATCCTCGGGGTAGGAGATCTTTACATCCGTGATCGCACCATTCTCGATTACCGGGGTGAGCAGCGGGTTGATGTACCCGGAATAAGGCGCGATCCCCAGCCTGCGGTAGCGCTCGCGCACCTCCTCATTGAGCGCCCGGTCCACCTTGACCCCATAGGCCTCGACCAGCGTCTTGCCGGCCTCGTAATCCCCCTGGGACCCGATCCGCTGGATCTCGCGCAGCAGCTCGCCGAACAGCTCCCGCAGCTTGAGGTAATCGTTGATCACGAAATAGGTCTTACCCTGTTCAATCACCTTCTCGATCACCTTGTCCTTCATCCCCTTCTCATAGACCCAGGCGGCGACAAGCTGACGGTTGCGCATGTGGGCCTCCTCGATCTGCTCGCCCGGCGTGATCCGCTTGAGCTGCTTGAGCAGGCCGTTGAGGATGAAGCCATTGTAGCCCACTTTTCCCACCTCGGCCGAGGGCGAAACCCCGATCTCCACCAGCTTGGTGTCCGGCAGATAATAGAGGGCCACCAAGTCGGCGCGGGCCTCCTCGAGCGTAGCCGAGTAGTTCTTCAGGGTCTCCCGGGGAGTGGCCACGCCCGGCTCGATCTGGCCCGAGGCATGGCCGATCACCTCGTGCATGTCCAGCAGCAGGTTATCCGCCACCGTGCTGAACTTCTCGTAAAGCTCTAGGTCCGCCTGGCGCAGGATAAACTCTCCGGCCTCGCCGCTCTCGCGGTTGGCCTCGTTGACCGAGTGTACCAGGTTGCCCAGGGTGACCGATTTGGAACCGTATTCCTTGCGGATCCAGTTGGCGTTGGGCAGGTTTATGCCGACCGGGCTGCTGGGGCTGTCCGCGCCGCTCTCCACCACCGCCTCGATCACCCGGGCCGAGATGCCTTTGACATCTTTCTTCTTGTGCTGCTCCAGCAGGGGCGAGTTATCCTCGAACCACTGGGCATTGGCGGCAATAATGGCAACCCGCCGGGTGGCCTCGAGGTCCTTGAGCTGCACCAGGGACTCATAAGTCGCCCGCATGGCCAGCGCGTCATCATAAGTCTCGATAAACCCGTCGATCAGATCCACCCAGGAGTCCGTATCCTTGATCCACTCGATGCAGTAATCATCGAAGGTGCGCAGCTCCCCGGTGCGGAAGTACTGGATCAGCTTTTCCAGGGCCAGCCGCTGGTGCTCGTTCTCGGTGAAGGGCAGGGCCTGCTCCAGCCAGTAAACAATGTTCTCGAGCGCCGGACCGTACATTCCGCCCACTTTCCAGGCCACCTCTTTGATTTCACCGTTCTCTTTTACCAGCTTGGAGTTGAGTCCCCAGGAAACCGGCCGCGGGTCGTTCGGATCGATCAGCTTGCTGTAAAAATCCTCCACCTCCTGCTGGGTCACGCCCTCATAGAAATTATTCGCCGAGGTCTGCACCAGGTCGGCGGTGGGGTCGAGATTGATTTTCTTGGCCAGCAGCTTTGGATCGAAAATGAGCGGGGTGAGCCGCGCAGTCAGAGTCTGTACAGTCTCGCCCTGGCCCAGGGGGAAGCCCTGCTGGTCCGAGCCGGAGATCAGCTCAGCGAAATACTCTTGCGGGAAATCAGGCATGATCTTATTGCTGCCATAGTGATGGTGGATACCATTGGAGAACCAGACCCGCTTGAGATAGACTGTGAATTTTAAGAAATTTTCGCTGTTCCGGTCACCCTGGTAAGTCCGGTAGATATTTTCCAGGGTCCGGCGGATGCAGAGGTTGTGCTTGCAGTTCTGGTCCCAGGTGATATCCCGGCCGGAGAGCGCCGCCTGGTAGAGATAGTAGATCAAGGTTTTGCGCTGGAGGTCGAGCTGCTCGAAGCTCGGCACCTGGTAGCGCAGGATCCGCAGGTCGGCGAACTGCTCGGTCAGGTACTTGAACTGCGGCTCAGCTTTCGGCGCGGCCGGTTCACTTTTTTCTTCGGACTTGCAGCCAGCGAGAGCCGCCGCGGCCAGGAGGATAGTCAAGGCAAGCAGGATTTTCATGGTATAAGCTCCCCAGTCGGTGAATTATTTACTTCCCGAAAATTATAAACTATTATTGTTTTTCACGATCCGCAATCAGCGTGATTTCCCGCCGGAAAACCTCCGGCGCTATCCCATACTTATCCACTTGAAACGCCAGACAGGGAGTTTGATTATGCGAGGGCTCAAACCGGTTACCGCTCTGCGTCTGTTCGGCCTGGCCGCGCTGACCCTATGGGGCGCGGCATCCGCCGCGAAAAAAGACCCTTTCCTCCCGGATGCCCGGTACGACCCGGACATCCCGGCCTTGGAGAAAGTGACCGGCCGCGGCTGGGGCGAGAAAATCACCAGCCATGCGGAGTGCGAGGCCTACCTTCAGGCGCTGGCCGCCGCCAGTCCGCGCGCCCGGCTGTTCAGCTACGGCGAGACCTGGGAGGGCCGGAAGCTCTATTACCTGGTGATTGCCGATGAAAACCGGATGGCTCATCTGGAGGAAATCAAGGCTAGCCTGCGCGAGCTGGCCCATCCGCTGTCCCTTAGCGAGGCCAGAAATGCCGAGCTGACCGCCGGCCTGCCGGTGGTCACCTGGATTGCCTGCACGATCCACGGCAATGAGCCCTCGGGCTCGGATGCGGGCCTCTGGCTGGCCTACCACCTGCTGGCCTCCCGTGAGGACTCGCTGGTCGAGCGGATTTTCCGCGAAAGTATCGTGGTGGTCGATC